>USBI01000004.1 GCA_900552945.1 uncultured Oscillospiraceae bacterium | reverse complement strand
ACAGGGAGTAAACAGAGGTCATGTGAAGTGTGGGGACCAGTTTTTCCAGTTCGGGAAACAGGATACAGACCAATCGAGAAATAGAACTTTTCAGTTTCGCCCGTTCTTTTACCTTGTCAAAACGGTATCTGGTCAGTGACTTTAGCTCCTCATTGTGGTATGCTGTACTTGTGTAGGGTTTGAGGCCCGCATCGGATAACAGCATAGAAGCAATCGTTCGCGCATCCACCCGGTCAGTTTTGGTTTTTCTCAGACTGAGGCTCTTTCGGTAGAGGTTTGTGCGCAAGGGGTTCAGGACATAGGTGGTCAGACCGTTGTCAAAGAGAAACCCGAGAAGGTTGTAGCTGTAATGTCCGGTCGCCTCAAGCCCTACTTTTATTTTGTCCTGAGAGTTGGTGCAGTCCTGGATTCTCTGCAACAGACGGTGAAACCCATCCATGTTGTTGGGAATCGTGAACACATCCGCCAGGACTTCCCCCTCAGAGCTGACGATGAAGCAATCGTGCTTGTCTTTTGAGACATCAATACCAACAGAAATCACCATAACAAATCCCTCCAGCGGTAAATATGTGATGCTGCATCCACAGTACACCTTACTTTTGTAGCCTTGTTCCACATAAACCGTCTGGCGGTATTTAACTGATCAACAAAATTGTAAGGGGCTGTGGTTGGAACCTTTCTTGAACCATCTTGTGGTAGGAGATTTGCACCAATCCACAGCATCCCTTACAGTGTAGCACACAGCCCTTGGAGAGGGGCTCTAATAACTACTACTCTATAATACAAGGAGCTTTTAAGATTCTATGGCAACTGCACGTAAAAAAGGACGTGGATATGAAATCCGTGTTTCCTGCGGCATTGATATTAACGGTAAGAAGTTAGGACGTTCCAAAACATGGATACCTGATGAATCCATGACCCCCAGACAGATTGAAAAGGAATTGGAACGCCAGAAGATTTTATTTGAGGAGGAGGTGAGAAACGGCGTCTGCCCTGACAACAAAATCCGTTTTGCAGACTTCTCAAAAAGGTGGATGGAGGAGTATGCAAAAGTAAACCTTACCATTAAGACCTATGCCCGCTATGAGATATATTTAGAACGTATCAATCAGGGAATCGGTCACTTGAAATTAAAGGACATTACACCTTTGCGGCTCAACGCATTTTACAGGAGCTTAGAAGCAGAGGGAGTCAACAAGAGAGCGAAAAAGGACAAGGACGGAAACCTTATCAATGGCGGGAGATTGGCTCCTAAAACCATTCTTGACCACCACAGGGTTATATCCAAAATCCTTGCGACCGCTGTTAAATGGGGATTGCTTGAAAAGAATGTGGCTATGCGTGCCGATCCTCCAAAAGTTCCACATAGGGAGATTTCCTATCTGAACGAGGAAGAAGCAAAACAGATGATTGTCTTGCTTGACAAAGAACCGATACAGTACCGCACTATGATAACTTTGCTCGTCTACACAGGAATTAGGCGTGGCGAGTTATGCGGTTTGGAGTGGAAAGACATTGACTTTGAAAATCAGGTCATGCACGTCTGCCGTTCTGCTCAGTACATTGGTAACAAAACCATGATTACGAAAGAACCGAAAACAAAATCCGGTATTCGTCATTTCTCTTTGAGTGCTACCGCCTGTCAAATGCTCAAACGGTATAAAATGTGGCAGATGGAGCAGAGATTTAAGGTAGGCGACCAATGGGAGGACAACGACCGTCTATTTACTGCATGGAACGGAGCACCCATTCACCCCGATACCATTACCGACTGGTTTGCAAAGTTTATTAAGCGAAGCGGGCTTCCTTATGTAACGCTTCATTCCTTGCGGCATACAAATGCCACGTTGATGATTGCGGAGGGAACGGACGTCTGCACCGTTTCAAGAAGATTAGGTCATGCCAATACCGCTACTACCCTTAACATTTATGCTCATGCGCTTCAATCGAAAGATACCGAAGCCGCAAATACCATTGAAAGGACGTTGAGCAGATATGCAAAAATCAGTTAAAAATCAGCCTTTTTTCGCCCCTCGGAGGGAAACGGGAGGGAAATCTAAAAATGATGTTTTTCTGTGGTTTCTTTCATGCAACACAAGCGGATTGTTTTTCCCACCGATTTCCCTCCACGAAAATGCAGGGCGATAATAAAAGAAAACCTTGCAAGCCGCTAACTTACAAGGTTTTTTGGTTGCGGGGAGAGGATTTGAACCTCTGACCTTCGGGTTATGAGCCCGACGAGCTACCGAACTGCTCCACCCCGCGATATTTAGTTGTTGCTGGATTTTCTCCGGGTTATGAGCCCGACGAGCTACCGGACTGCTCCACTCCGCGATATAAAGTGAATATCACTTAACTGCTTATTTATTATAGCATACATCATATAACCTGTCAAGGAAAATTTGTGCTGTACAGCTTTAACTGTACAGCACAAATCTAACTGAATCACTCTTCTTTGTCTTCCTCGGCTTCTTCATCCTCAGAAGAAACTTCGTCATCTTCCGGAATCTCATCATAAGAATCTTCATCTTCAAAATAGATGCTATCATCAAACTCCAGATCTTTCTGCAGTTTCTTCCCTGCACGTTTGACAAATACCGCTATTGCAACTGCAATACCTGCCAAAGCAGTAATTCCTGCTACAATCCAGACCCAAAATGTATTCTTTTTATTCATACTGATCCCTCCTGACTGATGAATCAACTCTATAAAAATATTATATACCAACCCCTGTAATTTATCAACCGGTTTCAGATATTTTTTGTGTGGAACATAACAATCGACAGCGCTGTAATAGGCGCCGTTTCACATCGGAGAATCCGCGGCCCAAGCGTGCCGATCAACGCGCCTGCTTCACGCGCCTTTTTCACCTCTTCCGGTGAAAATCCGCCCTCGCTTCCAATTACAATAGCAACATTTTTCGCCTCTTCCGGGAGGAGCTCTTCCAATCGTGAACCGCCTTCTTCATAAAACAACAGGGTATAATCAAATTGCGAAAAGCACTTTAACATCTCATCGAATGTAAGCAGTGATTCAACCTTTGGAATCAAGCCTCTCCCTGACTGTTTCGCCGCTTCCAAAGCGATTTTATTGTATCGTTCCACCTTTTTTTGCATGGATTTTGCATCCGGGCGCGATACACAACGTGACGTAATGATCGGCACAATGTTATAAACGCCCAATTCGACCGATTTTTGCACAATCGTTTCAAATTTTCCAACTTTCGGCAAAGCCTGAAATAAGGTTACTTTTACAGTGGGCTCACTTGTGTTGCAGCGGGTCTCCAAAATCGTCACAGTCACTTCATCCGGCGAAACTGAAGTCAATTTCGCCTCACAATCCAAGCCGTTCGCATCGGATAACGTAATAATATCTCCACAACGCATTCGGAGAGACCGGGCAATATGACTGGCATTTTCCCCGGTAAGCACCATTTCATTTCCTTTGATTTCTTCCACAAAAAAACGCGGCATGAACCGATCACCCCGAATATAGTTTATACAGACTTTGTTTTTATAGTACCACACACCAGAAAAAAACACAAATGTGAATTACATACTTGCGGACAAATCCAGGCAACCTAATATTTTAGCTTAATACATTCATTCAACCAGCAAAAGATATAATAAAAAAGAAAAAGCTCCTGCAAAAGCAGGAGCTTTTTGAACGTAAATTACTCGTTGATAGCAGTAACAACGCCAGAGCCAACGGTACGGCCGCCTTCACGAATAGCGAAGCGGAGACCTTCCTCGATAGCAATCGGGGTGATGAGCTCAACGTCCATGGTTACGTTATCGCCCGGCATGCACATCTCGGTGCCTTCCGGAAGAGTGATAACGCCGGTAACGTCAGTGGTTCTGAAATAGAACTGCGGACGATAGTTGTTGAAGAACGGGGTATGACGGCCGCCTTCTTCTTTCTTCAGGACGTAAACCTGGCCTTTGAATTTGGTGTGCGGATGAATGGTGCCCGGTTTGCAGAGAACCTGTCCACGCTCGATGTCAGAACGCTGAACACCACGGAGCAGAGCACCGATGTTGTCGCCAGCCTCAGCATAGTCGAGGATCTTGCGGAACATTTCGATACCAGTAACAGTGGTTTTTGCTCTCTCTTCGGTCAAACCGATGATTTCAACTTCGTCACCAGTATTGAGCTGGCCTCTTTCAACTCTACCAGTAGCAACAGTACCACGGCCGGTGATGGTGAAGACGTCTTCAACCGGCATGAGGAACGGCTGATCAGCTTTACGGTCCGGAGTCGGGATATACTCGTCAACAGCTTTCATCAACTCATGGATGCAAGCATATTCCGGAGCGTTCGGATCGGTAGAAGTGCTCTCGAGAACCTGAAGAGCGGAACCTTTGATGATCGGGGTGTCATCGCCCGGGAACTCGTACTCGTTCAGAAGATCACGGATCTCCATCTCAACGAGCTCAAGCAGTTCCGGATCGTCAACCTGGTCAACTTTGTTCATGAATACAACAATGTACGGAACGCCAACCTGACGAGCAAGCAGAATGTGCTCACGGGTCTGCGGCATCGGGCCGTCTGCTGCAGATACAACAAGGATAGCGCCGTCCATCTGAGCAGCACCGGTGATCATGTTTTTAACATAGTCAGCATGCCCCGGGCAGTCAACATGCGCATAGTGACGGTTCTCGGTCTGATACTCAACGTGAGCGGTGTTAATGGTAATACCACGCTCTCTCTCTTCAGGAGCCTTATCGATGTTTGCGTAATCAACGAAGTCCGCATCACCTTCCAGGTTCAGAACCTTGGTGATTGCTGCGGTAAGAGTCGTTTTACCATGGTCAACGTGGCCAATGGTACCAATGTTGACATGCGGTTTGGTTCTTTCGAATTTAGCCTTTGCCATTGTGTTTTCCTCCTTAAACGGTTCATTTTTTAGGAAATGTCATTACTAGTTATTCTAGCAATTATTGGTGAAAAATTCAAGACCTAATCGTTCTTTTTTGCACGGCTGGACATAATGCCTTCCGCAATCGATTTCGGTACTTCAACATAATGGCTCGGTTCCATAACATACTGGCCACGGCCCTGTGTTTTGGAACGGAGATCGGTTGCGTAACCGAACATCTCAGACAGCGGAACAAACGCATTGATCTGCTGTGCACCCGGACGAGCTTCCATGCCCTGGATCTGACCACGGCGGGAGTTCAAGTCGCCGATAACGTCGCCCATGTACTCTTCCGGAACAATAACGGTTACTTTCATGATCGGCTCCAGAATGACCGGATCACCTTTTCTCATAGCCTCTTTGAACGCCATGGAACCAGCAATCTTAAACGCCATTTCAGAGGAGTCAACTTCATGGTAAGAACCATCATAAAGGGTTACTTTACAGTCGACAACCGGATAGCCGGCAAGTACGCCGGACTGCATTGCGCCCTGAATACCAGCATCGACAGCCGGGATGTATTCTTTCGGAATCGCACCACCGACGATCGCGTTGATGAATTCATAACCCTTACCGGATTCATTCGGCTCAACTTTGATCTTAACATGACCGTACTGACCTTTACCACCACTCTGACGAGCGTATTTATGGTCAACATCAGCCATTTTGCGAATGGTTTCTTTGTAAGCAACCTGCGGCTTACCAACATTCGCTTCTACTTTAAACTCACGAAGCAGACGGTCAACGATGATTTCAAGGTGAAGCTCACCCATACCAGCGATGATGGTCTGACCGGTTTCTTCATCCGTATAGGTACGGAAGGTCGGGTCTTCTTCAGCAAGTTTTGCAAGGGCAATGCCCATTTTTTCCTGACCAGCTTTGGTCTTCGGCTCGATCGCAACACGGATAACCGGATCTGGGAATTCCATCGACTCAAGAATGATCGGGTGTTTCGGATCACAGAGGGTATCACCGGTTGTGGTGTTTTTCAAGCCAACCGCAGCAGCGATATCACCACAGTAACACTCTTCCAGATCTTTTCTGTGATTGGAGTGCATCTGCAGGATACGGCCCATACGTTCGTTGCTGTCTTTGTTTGCGTTGTAAACGGTAGAACCGGCTTTTACAACACCCGAATATACACGGAAGAAACAAAGTTTACCAACAAACGGGTCGGTCGCAATCTTAAATGCCAGCGCAGCAAACGGGTTGTTATCATCTGCCGGGCGTTCTTCTTCCTCGTCGGTTTCCGGATTCACACCTTTGATCGGCGGAATATCCAGCGGGGACGGCATGTAAGCAATAATTGCATCCAGAAGTTTCTGAACACCTTTGTTTTTGTAAGAAGTACCGCAGGTGACCGGGATGATGGAGTTATCCAGCGTGCCTTTACGAATTGCGCTCTGGATCTCCTCAACGGTCAGTTCTTCGCCGTCGAGATATTTCATCATCAGTTCTTCATCCTGCTCAGCAACTGCTTCAAGCAGCGCAGAACGGTACTCTTCCGCCTTGTCTTTCATATCGTCCGGAATTTCTTCCACACGGATATCTTTTCCAAGGTCGTCATAATAGACGTAAGCCTTCATCTCGACAAGGTCGATAATGCCCTTAAATGTATCCTCAGCACCGATCGGCAACTGGATCGGAACCGCATTACATTTCAAGCGGTCGTGCATCATCTGCACAACATTGTAGAAGTTGGCGCCCATAATGTCCATTTTATTGACATACGCCATTCTCGGAACACGGTATTCATCCGCCTGACGCCATACGGTCTCAGACTGAGGCTCAACGCCGCCCTTAGCACAGAAAACCGTAACAGAACCATCCAATACACGGAGAGAACGTTGTACTTCAACAGTGAAGTCAACGTGCCCCGGGGTATCGATGATGTTGAGTCTGTGACCTTTCCAGTAAGCGGTCGTTGCAGCAGAGGTAATGGTAATACCTCTTTCCTGCTCCTGTACCATCCAGTCCATCGTTGCAGCACCTTCGTGTACCTCACCGATTTTATGGGTGATACCGGTATAGAACAGAATACGCTCGGTCGTGGTCGTCTTACCGGCGTCGATGTGCGCCATGATTCCTATGTTACGAGTCATTTCAAGAGAAACGTCTCTTTCCATAAACAGATAACCTCCAAATCATTTCGGAAAAACAGCTTAACAGCAAAACCAGGAGGCAGCCATAACGGTATATCCTGTTTCTGCATTGAAAAACGGCAGGTTTCTTACCATCTGTAATGAGCAAACGCTTTGTTTGCTTCTGCCATTCTGTGAGTCTCTTCGCGTTTCTTGACCGCGCCGCCGTTACCGTTGATCGCGTCAAGGATTTCGTTTGCGAGACGTTCTTTCATGGTCTTCTCACTGCGCTGACGGGAGTACAGTGTGAGCCATCTCAGACCCAGGGTCTGACGTCTTTCCGGGCGGACTTCCATCGGAACCTGGTAGGTCGCACCGCCGACACGGCGTGCTTTTACTTCTAATACAGGCATGATATTTTCCATTGCATCGGTAAACACTTCCAAAGGCTCTTTACCGGTTTTTTCAGCAACAATATCGAATGCACCGTAAACAATTTTCTGAGCAACACCCTTTTTACCATCGTACATGACGTTGTTGATCAGGCGTGTTACCAGCTTGGAATTATAAAGCGGGTCCGGCAAAACATCGCGTTTTGCAATATTTCCTCTTCTCGGCACTTCGCTTCCCTCCTTCATAAAATGATATCATCGGTACTCGAAAGGCTAATCTTCCGTCGGCACCAATTAGAGGCGAATGAATGTATATCAAAAGCCACTAAGTGGTTCCACGCACAAAAAACCTTATTTCGCACCAGCTTTCGGTCGTTTCGCGCCGTATTTGGAACGGCCCTGGTTTCTCTTGGCAACGCCCTGCGCATCAAGAGTACCACGAATGATGTGGTAACGCACACCAGGAAGGTCACGAATACGTCCGCCGCGAATCAAAACAACGCTGTGCTCCTGAAGGTTGTGACCAATACCCGGAATGTAAGCAGTAACTTCGTTTCCGTTGGTCAGTCGAACCCTGGCAACTTTACGCAGAGCGGAGTTCGGCTTCTTCGGGGTCATGGTACGAACCGAAGTACAAACGCCACGTTTCTGCGGGGAAGCCTGATCCGTAACGGTTTTTGTCTTGGCGTTGTAGCCCTTGAGCAGTGCAGGCGCCTTAGACTTTTTGTTGACCGGTTGTCTTCCTTTTCTGACTAACTGGTTAAAGGTTGGCATGAAAGCACCTCCTTACAAAATTATATATATCCACCGTGAACCAATTTACACGGGAGATACCAAAACAATACGGGTGCGGGAACTTTCGGGCGGAAAGCTCCAAAACACACCAATTTATATTAGCACATTTTTACAGTGTTTGTCAAGAACCGAATTTTATGTGCTTTACAGCGACATTTCTATATAAAATGCCTAACTTCATTCCGTTTATACCAGCAATCCAATAAGCTGACAATGGCGCCGGAATGTTCCGGCGCCATAATCAACGTTTTATAACTGCTGAACCGGCTCATGCTGTTCCGTAACAGTAGGAACAACCTCAACATCGGTATAACACTTCATACCGGTACCAGCCGGAACAAGCTTACCAATGATGACATTTTCTTTTAAGCCGAGCAGCGGGTCAACCTTGCCCTTGATTGCCGCTTCGGTAAGAACGCGGGTGGTCTCCTGGAAGGACGCAGCGGACAAGAAGCTGTCAGTTGCCAAAGACGCCTTGGTAATACCAAGCAGAACAGGAATATAAGTTGCAGGGGTGAGCCCTTCTTCTCCCGCCGCGGTACGGCGTGCAATTTCCTGATTTTCCTGTGTGATCTCCGAACGGTCAACCAGAGACCCTGCAAGCAGGCCGGTCGAACCTGCGTCATCCACACGGACTTTACGCATCATCTGACGAACAATAACCTCAATGTGTTTGTCGTTGATATCAACACCCTGCATCCGGTAGGTTTTCTGAACCTCCGCAATGAGGTAGTTCTGTACGGCTTTTTCGCCCTTGACATCAAGAATATCATGCGGATTGACAGCACCTTCAGTCAGCGCTTCACCAGCCGCAACGGTATCCCCTTCCATCACGCGGATTCGATAACCATACGGAACCGGATAAGCTCTTTCGTCTCCATCCGAAGAAGTGACGATTACATTACGGATGCGCTTGATCTCCTCCATACGGACCGTACCAGCAATCTCAGAGATGATAGCGCTGCTCTTCGGACGGCGGCCCTCAAACAGCTCTTCAACACGCGGAAGACCCTGTGTAATATCTTCTGCCGACGCAATACCACCGGTATGGAAGGTACGCATGGTCAGCTGGGTACCCGGCTCACCGATGGACTGAGCGGCAATGATACCAACCGCTTCACCAACAGTAACCGGTTTTCCGTTTGCGAGGTTTGCGCCGTAACATTTGGTGCAGACGCCGTGTTTCGCCTCACAGGTGAGGATCGAACGGATCATGACGCTTTCCGCACCAGACTCAACGATCTTCTTCGCATCGTTTTCATCCATCATCTTATCCTTAGAAACAAGCAGTTCGCCGGTTTCAGGATGGATGAAATCTTCCACCAGATAGCGGCCGATAAGACGTTCCTGAAGCGGTTCAATCATCTCATTGCCCTCTTTGATGGAGTAAACCTCAATGCCGTTATGGGTGCCGCAATCATGCTCGCGGATGATGACATCCTGCGAAACGTCAACCAGACGGCGGGTAAGGTAACCGGAGTCTGCGGTACGCAGAGCGGTATCCGCCAAACCTTTACGCGCACCACGGGAAGAAATGAAGTATTCCAAGATGTTCAAGCCTTCACGGTAGTTTGCACGAATCGGCATTTCGATGGTAACACCGGCGGTGTTTGCAATCAGTCCGCGCATGCCGGCGAGCTGACGAATCTGGTTCATGGAACCACGCGCGCCGGAGTCCGCCATCATGAAGATCGGGTTATACTGGTCGAGGTTGTTTTTCAGCGCGTCAGCAACATCCTCGGTGGTCTTTGCCCAAACGCCAAGTACCAGCGAGCTGCGCTCCTCATCGGAAATGAGACCGCGCTGGAACTGACGGGTGATTTTTGCGACCTGCGCGTCCGCGTCAGCAAGCATCTGCTTTTTCTGCGGCGGAACAACTGCGTCACAAACGGCAACGGTAATCGCGCCGCGGGTGGAGTATTTAAAGCCCTGCGCCTTGATGCGGTCAAGGACTTCAGCGGTCATAGCAGTACCGTGCTGCTTGATGCAGCGGTCAATGATCTGGCCGAGCTGCTTTTTGCCGACCAAGAAGGAAACTTCCAGATCAAACTGGTTTTCGCTCTTGGTACGATCCACATAACCAAGGTCCTGCGGAATCGGGTCATTGAAGATGATTCGGCCGACTGTCGCGTCAATGATCTTGCTGACCTTGTGATCGCCAATATCTTTGGTTACACGCACTTTGATTGCCGCATGCAGGGAAACGATTCCTTCCTGATACGCCATAATCGCTTCGTTGAAATCACGGAAGACCTTGCCTTCGCCCTTTTCACCCTCTTTGACCATGGTCAGGTAGTAAGAACCAAGAACCATATCCTGGGTCGGAACGGTGACCGGACGGCCATCGGAAGGTTTGAGCAGGTTGTTTGCCGCCAGCATAAGGAAGCGGGCCTCTGCCTGTGCCTCTGCGGAAAGCGGAACGTGAACCGCCATCTGGTCGCCGTCGAAGTCTGCGTTGTACGCGGTACAAACCAGCGGATGCAGCTTCAGCGCACGGCCCTCAACGAGCACCGGTTCAAACGCCTGAATACCAAGACGGTGAAGGGTCGGTGCACGGTTGAGCAGAACCGGATGGTCTTTGATGACAACTTCAAGCGCATCCCAAACTTCTGGTTTCGCGCGCTCAACCATTTTACGCGCGCTCTTGATATTGTTGGAAGCGCCGGTTTCCACCAGGCGTTTCATAACGAACGGTTTGAACAGTTCCAAAGCCATCTCTTTCGGAAGACCGCACTGGTACATCTTCAGTTCCGGACCGACAACGATAACCGAACGGCCGGAATAGTCAACACGTTTACCGAGAAGGTTCTGACGGAAACGGCCCTGTTTACCTTTGAGCATATCCGAAATGGATTTGAGCGGACGGTTATTCGGACCGGTGACCGGACGGCCGCGGCGGCCGTTGTCGATGAGCGCGTCTACCGCTTCCTGGAGCATGCGTTTCTCATTGCGCACGATGATGTCCGGCGCGTTGAGTTCCAACAAACGCTGCAAACGGTTGTTGCGGTTGATGACACGGCGGTACAAATCATTCAGGTCGGAAGTCGCGAAACGACCACCGTCGAGCTGAACCATAGGGCGGATATCCGGCGGGATGACCGGAACAACGTCAAGGATCATCCACTCCGGACGGTTTCCGGAAATGCGGAATGCTTCCACCACTTCAAGCCGTTTGAGCAAACGGACACGTTTCTGCCCGGAGGCACCTTCCAGCTCATCTTTCAGCTCTTTGGAAAGTTTTTCAAGGTCGATCTCCTGCAAAAGTTCCTTGATGGCTTCCGCGCCCATAGCGGCACGGAAATCATCTTCGTACTTTTCGCGCATATCAGCATACTCTTTCTCAGAAAGGAGCTGGCCTTTTTCGAGAACCGTATTGCCCGGATCGATAACAATATATTTCGCAAAGTAAAGGACCTCTTCCAACCGGCGGGGAGAGATATCGAGAATCAACCCCATGCGGGAAGGAATGCCTTTAAAATACCAGATGTGAGAAACCGGCGCCGCCAGTTTGATGTGACCCATACGCTCACGGCGAACTTTGGAACGGGTGACTTCAACGCCGCAGCGGTCACAGATTTTGCCTTTATAGCGGAGACGTTTGTACTTACCGCAGTGGCATTCCCAGTCTTTCGTCGGCCCAAAGATGCGTTCACAGAACAAACCATCACGTTCCGGCTTGAGGGTTCTGTAGTTGATGGTTTCCGGCTTCTTTACTTCACCGTAGGACCACTCCAGAATCTGCTCAGGTGACGCCAAACCTATTTTAATTGACTCAAACACGTTAAATTCCATTCAGACGTCTCCTCCTTATATATCCAAATCGTCGTTTGCATCCGGATCATCCAGACCGAAGTCAAAGTCAGAACCGTATTCTTCCGGGGCTTCCCCATCATCTTCCGGCTCTTCCACGCCATAACCTTCCATGTCGCCCTCTACTTCGACCAGATTGCTGACTGCCTCATCATCAATATGCTGCAGACCAATATCATCATCATCAAACGACTGTTTGAGATCGATCTCCTCGTTGTTCTTATCCAGCACCTTGATGTCAAGTCCAAGCGACTGAAGCTCTTTAACCAGTACCTTGAAGGATTCCGGAATACCCGGCGTCGGTACGTTCTGGCCTTTTACAATCGCCTCATAGGTCTTCACACGACCGACCACGTCGTCCGACTTCACAGTCAGGATTTCCTGCAGAGTATAAGCCGCACCGTAAGCTTCCAGCGCCCAAACCTCCATTTCACCGAAACGCTGACCGCCGAACTGCGCTTTACCGCCGAGCGGCTGCTGAGTAACGAGGGAGTACGGACCGGTTGAACGGGCATGGATCTTATCATCAACCAGATGATGGAGTTTCAAGAAGTACATATAGCCGACGGTTACACGGTTGTCAAACGGCTCACCGGTACGTCCGTCATAAAGCTGGGTCTTGCCGTCTTCATCATAGCCGGCTTCTCTCAAACAAGCACGAATGTCTTCCTCATGCGCGCCGTCAAATACCGGGGTCATGATCTTCCAGCCGAGCGCTTTCGCCGCATAGCCGAGGTGAACTTCCAGCACCTGACCGATGTTCATACGGGACGGAACGCCCAGCGGGTTCAAAACGATATCCAGCGGAGTGCCATCCGGGAGGAACGGCATATCTTCCTGCGGGAGGATACGGGAAACAACGCCCTTGTTACCGTGACGTCCTGCCATCTTGTCGCCGACGCTGATCTTACGCTTCTGAGCGATGTAGCAGCGGACGACCATGTTGACGCCCGGAGAAAGCTCGTCGCAGTTCTGACGGGTAAATACTTTAACGTCAACAATCGTACCGGATTCACCGTGCGGAACCTTCAATGAGGTGTCACGCACTTCGCGCGCTTTTTCACCGAAGATGGCACGCAGCAAGCGTTCCTCTGCGGTGAGCTCGGTCTCACCTTTCGGGGTTACCTTACCGACGAGGATATCACCTGCGCGAACTTCTGCACCGATGCGGATGATGCCGCGCTCGTCCAGATCTTTGAGCGCGTCCTCACCAACGTTCGGAATATCGCGGGTAATCTCTTCCGGCCCGAGCTTGGTGTCACGGGCTTCGATCTCATATTCTTCAATGTGGATGGAGGTAAACACGTCGTCGCGGACAATCTTTTCATTGATGAGGACCGCGTCTTCGTAGTTATAACCTTCCCAAGTCATAAAGCCGATGAGCACGTTCTTACCAAGGCTGATCTCACCGTTGCTGGTAGCAGGACCGTCTGCCAGAACCTGGCCGACCTTGACCCGCTCGCCTTTTTCCACAATCGGGCGCTGGTTGATGCAGGTGCCCTGGTTGGAACGTTTAAACTTGAGCAGTTTATAGGTGTGGGACACACCGTTATCTTCTTTAAGCACAACTTCGTCCGCAGAAACGCTTTCAATGACACCGTCATGCTTGGAGACAACCGCAACGCCGGAATCAACCGCAGCTTTATACTCCATACCGGTACCAACGATCGGGGACTCGGTCTTCAAAAGCGGAACTGCCTGCCGCTGCATGTTGGAACCCATGAGCGCACGGTTTGCGTCGTCGTTTTCCAAGAACGGAATCATCGCCGTTGCAACAGAAACGACCATCTTCGGAGATACATCCATGAAGTCTACCCGCTCACGCTCGATCTCAAGGATCTGATCCAGGTGACGCGCGTTGACACGCGGACGGGCAAAACGGTTTTCTTCGTCCAGCGGCTCATTCGCCTGTGCGACAACATAGTTATCTTCCACATCAGCGGTCATGTAAACGACCTCATCGGTGACAACGCCGGTCGCTTTATCAACCTTGCGGTAAGGCGCCTCAATAAAACCGTATTCATTGATGCGCGCGAAGGTTGCCAGATAGGAAATCAAACCGATGTTCGGGCCTTCCGGCGTCTCAATCGGGCACATTCTTCCGTAGTGGCTGTAATGAACGTCACGAACTTCGAAGCTCGCACGGTCACGGGAAAGACCGCCAGGGCCCAGAGCGGAAAGACGGCGCTTATGGGTCAGCTCAGCCAGCGGGTTGGTCTGGTCCATGAACTGAGAAAGCGGCGAAGAACCAAAGAACTCTTTGATGGCGGATGTGACCGGGCGAATGTTGATGAGCGCCTGCGGAGTGACAACGTCCATATCCTGCGCCTGCAGGGTCATACGCTCACGGACAACACGTTCCATACGGGAAAAACCAATGCGGAACTGGTTCTGGAGCAGCTCGCCGACCGAACGGATACGGCGGTTGCCGAGGTGGTCGATATCATCCACCGTACCAATGCCGTAAACCAGGTTGTTTAAGTAGTTTACGGTTGCAAAAATATCGTCTTTCATAATGTGTTTGGGGATGAGCTCATCCACACGGGCAGCAATGGCTTCACGCAGAGCTTCTTCCCCTTCGGTGGTTTCAAGAATCTGTTTTAACACCTTGAAACGAACCTTTTCGTTGATGCCGAGCGACTCAACTTCCATATCGCCGACATAGTCGTGAATATCAACCATGCCGTTGGAAATGATTTTCACCGTTTTTCCGTCTTCCAAGGTGACGAAAGCGGTGTCAACACCGGCACGCTCAATGGCTTCCGCCATCTCGCGGGTGAGCTTCTGGCCTGCATCCGCAAGCAGCTCGCCGGTCAATTCATTAACGATAGGCTGTGCCAGAGTCTGTCCAACAAGGCGGTTGCCGATCGCAAGTTTTTTGTTGTATTTATAACGGCCGACACGGGAAAGGTCATAACGCCGTTCGTCAAAGAACAAGTTTCTCAGGTGGGTGATGGAGCTTTCAACCGTCGGGGGCTCGCCCGGGCGCAGCTTGCGGTAGACTTCCAGCAGAGCTTCCTCGCCGTTTTTGGTAGTGTCTTTGTTCTGGATGGTCGCCACCAGGCGCTCGTCCTCACCAAACACCTCATAAATCTCATTGTCGGTGCCCATATACTGGGTGAAGCTTTCGGTGAAGTCGCCCTCCACGTTGTCTTTGATGCGCAGCAATGCACGCAGCAGCACAGTCACCGGGATCTTACGGTTTTTGTCGATGCGGACATAGAAAATATCGTTGGAATCGGTTTCGTACTCGAGCCACGCGCCGCGGTTCGGGATAACGGTGGTCGCGTACAGCGGCTTACCGGTCTTGTCAAACGATTCACTGTAATATACGCCCGGAGAACGAACAAGCTGAGAAACGATAACACGTTCCGCACCGTTGATGACAAAGGTGCCGCTTTCGGTCATAAGCGGGAAATCGCCCAAAAAGATCTCCTGCTCTTTTACCTCACCGGTCTCTTTGTTGAGCAGACGGGCTTTGACACGCAGCGGAGCGGCATAGGTCACATCGCGTTCCTTGCACTCTTCCACGCTGTATTTCGGCTGATCATCCAGATGATAGTCGACAAAATCGAGCACCAGGTTACCGGTGTAATCGGTAATGGCGGACATATCGTCGAAAACTTCCTTCAAACCTTTCTCAAGAAACCATTTGTAGGAATTTTTCTGCACCTCGATGAGATTCGGCATCTCCAAAACCTCGTTGATGCGCGAAAAACTCATACGGGTGTTTTTTCCGAGTTTCACTGGCTTGACATTTACCATTTACTCAACCACTCCATTCTTCCACTTACTCGAACAACCGCTTGGTAAAGTTCACAAAACACAGTATGAAACAAGGGGTTATTTCTCTGTTTCAACTATGATTTTTTGCCATTTTTTCCATGGGTTTGACCATTTTTAGGTGCAAAAACCCATTTTGATACAGTATACCAGTATATCACAGGAATTTTGTGGTGTCAAGCGCTTTTTGTGTTAAGTCAGCAGCTTTTTTCAAGCACTCAGCAAAACGATGTGCATAAAAAAGCCGGGGTATATGTCCCCGGCTTTTCCTGTTATTATCCTGTTCAGACAAGCTGATCCAGCGTGACCGATTCCAGCTTTTCCCGCACCATCTGTGAAATGTCGCAAAACACCTTCTGCGCTTTACAAGCAGCATGCTGCTTTTCCGTACGTGTACATCCGCATTCAGGGTTTAAACAGCGGCTGAAATAATATGTACCCTCCACCGTTTCAACGATCTCCCGCAAGGTGATCTCTGAAGCGGGGCGCGCCAACTCATAGCCGCCCTGCATTCCCTTAAAGGAGCGGATCACGCCGGCAGCCGCAAATTTGCGCAGGATCTTCAGCGCAAAACGAAGGGTAACTTCCGCATCATCGGAAATTTTCTTCGCATCGACCCTTTTGTTTTCACGCGCAAGATAGATCATCATACGGATCGCATAATCCGATTCCAGCGTAATATGCATACCATCACCCTACCTCTTACTAGTTATTATACTATTTTGGTAGAGTAATGTCAATGGAAAACTCAATCAAGGAAATCCTTCAGGCGTTTGCTCCGGCTGGGATGACGCAGCTTACGCAGCGCTTTGGCCTCGATCTGACGGATACGCTCACGGGTAACATTGAATTCTTTACCGACCTCTTCCAGTGTTCTGGAACGTCCGTCTTCCAAACCAAAACGGAGGCAGAGAACCTTTTTCTCACGCTCGGTCAAGGTAGAAAGCACATCGTTGAGCTGTTCTTTAAGCAGGGTATGAGAAGCCGCTTCCGCCGGTGCCGGAGCGTCATCGTCTGGAATAAAATCGCCCAGATGGCTGTCTTCCTCCTCACCGATCGGCGTTTCCAACGAAACCGGTTCCTGTGCCACACGGATGATCTCCCGCACCTTTTCCACCGGCATATCCAACTCTTCGGCAATCTCCTCCGCCGTCGGCTCATGCCCGTTTTTGTGCAGCAACTGGCTGGAAACCTTCTTCACCTTGTTGATGGTCTCGACCATATGCACCGGGATACGAATGGTACGCGCCTGATCCGCAATGGCGCGGGTAATGGCCTGACGGATCCACCAGGTCGCGTAGGTGGAAAACTTAAAGCCCTTAGTGTGGTCAAATTTTTCCACCGCTTTGATAAGGCCCAGGTTGCCTTCCTGAATCAGGTCCAAAAACTGCATGCCGCGGCCGACATACCGCTTGGCGATGCTGACGACCAAACG
This sequence comes from uncultured Oscillospiraceae bacterium, assembly GCA_900552945.1. GTDB lineage: Bacteria > Bacillota > Clostridia > Oscillospirales > Ruminococcaceae > Metaruminococcus_A > Metaruminococcus_A gallistercoris. Next base: position 46,402 of record USBI01000004.1, on the reverse strand, counting down.
AAGGTTGGCCTCGCTCAGGCGTTTTCTCGCGAACGCGTCCCCCTGCGCCATACGGGTGGCAAGGTCGATCTCCTCTTCGGTAGACAGCAGCGGAACACGGCCGATCTCTTTCAGATAGACCTTGACCGGGTCATCAATGCTGATTCCTTCAGTAGAAAGCGACGCTTCCAAATCAACGTTTGTATTGTTTTCAAGCGTCAGATCCTCCAAATCCAGATCCGGCTCAAAATCCTCCACGATCTCAATGTTCATGCTCTCCAGAGAATCATAGAGTTTTTCCATCTGTTCCGGATCAAAATCCAGTTCTTCCAACGCGTCGGTGATCTCTTTTGTCGTCAGTTTTCCTTTTGTCTTGCCCTGTTCGATGAGTTCAGCGACAACCGGTTTTTTCTCATTAGCTCCCATAAACAATTCCCATTCTCCGCTGCCGCAACGGTGCTCGGCGCCACGCGGCATAGACTCCGGCGCCTGTTTTCTTCATCCTTTTTTTGTTTTTCGGATGATCCTGTTTTCACAAATGTATATCAAACGGGTCAACGCCCGCCTTTTTTCTGTTTGAGTCGTTCATAATACGCTTCCAGTTCCTCTTCACCGGCCTGAGCCAGATCAGACGGCTTTGGCTTTTCGTGCAGTTCCTCCAGAACCTGTAAATAATCGTCAAGCATCTGTCTGGAATTTTGCATATCGTGGTTCTTTGCTAAAAGCCCCGATATTTTGCCCATTTCCTGCGGATTTAATTCACCTGACAGAGACGCTAGATCGACCGTGTGCTGTTCACCTGCTTTCTGAAGAATCAGTTCATACACACGGCGGTTAAAATCGGTGACAAAATACTCCGGTTTGAGCCGGGCCGCGACTTCATCCACCGCATCCGGGTTTTTGAACAGGTACACCAAAATTCCTTCTTCCGCCATGGCGGCTTTCAGGTTGGTCGCCTTCTGCGGGTTGACCCGGTCCTGATACAGCGCACGCCCGCTCTGCACCTCGTTCCACTCCCGCTTGCGGTCTGCGTAACGTTCCCGTTTCATAACTCCTTGAACCTGTTCGAGGATGGTCGCCTTGGAAACACCGGTCTCCTCCGCGATTTTTCCCGCGTAAACCTCCCGTTCAAACGGATTGCTGAGCCTTGCCAGCGCCAATACGCTCTGCCGCAGATAGGTAAGTTTACCGTCTTCGGTATTCATATCAAGCGTTTTTTTGACCTTGAGCAGTTCAAACTCCACCGGATTGTTCGCACCCTCCAGAAGCAGCTTAAACCGGGTTGGCCCGAACTTCTTAATGTACTCATCCGGGTCTTTCGCCCCGCTCATGGCAAGCACACGGGTAGCGACTCCCGCCTGTGACAACAGGGTGATTGCCCGTTCACTCGCACGCTGACCGGCAACATCCGAGTCATAGGAAATGATAACCTGTTCGGCGTACTGGGAGATCAGTCTGGCCTGTTCTTCGGTGAGCGCGGTTCCCAGAGTCGCGATCACGTTGTGAAATCCTGCCTGATAGATGGAGATAACATCCATATACCCTTCCGCTAAAATCAGCTTCCGGTCCTGCACCTGCGTTTTGGCAAGGTTCAGCGAAAACAGATTGCGGCTTTTCTTAAACACCGGTGTATCCGCCGAGTTGAGGTATTTCGGCTTGGAATCATCCATCACGCGGCCGCCGAACGCGATCACATTGCCGCGCAGATCGATGATTGGAAACATGACCCGATTGCGGAACTGATCGTAAAAACGGACCCTGCCGCCCCGGTCACTGCGGGCGACCACCGCCGCGGCGATCATCTCATCCATTGTAAAACCTTTGGAACGCAGGTGATTGATCAGGTTATCCCACCCCATCGGTGCGAAACCGAGCCCGTAAGTGGTGATCGTCTTTTCACTCAGCTGCCGCCCTTTCAAATAGGCAAGCCCTTCTTTTCCCGCCGGAGAAAGCAGGCATTTGTGGTAAAAACGCGCTGTTTCCCGGTTCAGTTCCAGAATGCGGGTGCGCATCCGGTAAGCGCGGTCATCCCCTGCTTCATCCGGGATCTCCATGTGATACCGTCTTGCCAAAAAGCGAATGGCTTCCACATAATCGAGATTTTCGATCTTCATGATGAAGGTGATCACATCGCCGCCGGCGCCGCAGCCGAAGCAATAGAAAGACTGGGTATCCGGGTAAATCACCATGGACGGGGTCTTTTCCGAATGGAAAGGGCAAAGGCACTTTTGATTCCGCCCGGCGCGGGTGATCGAACAATAGCTGGAAACAATGTCCTGAATATCAGCCGTCTGGCGCAGCTGCATTATAAAACTGCTCGGAATCGCCATAATCCCCCTCCTTTCTCATATCACACCCCAAACAATTACCGCATGCTCCAGCAGTGAGGAACAAACAGTTCTTCAAACAATTCGGTCGCGTATCCGTCGGTCATGCCGGCAATGTAGTCGCAGACCGCGCGGTCCGCACCCTGTTCTTCCGCAGTCCTGCGGTAAAGTTCCGGAAGTTTTTCCGGCTGCTTGACAAAATAACGGTAAAGGATCTTTACCACTTCCTCCGCTTTGCCCTCTTCTGACTTGGCGGTCGAATTTTTATATACCTGCTCAAACATGAACGCTTTCAAACGGTCATGCGCCTGCTGCACCTCACTGTCCATGCGAATATCATCCGAACTGTGTTCCACCACCGAATGGATAATGGTTGAAATCCGCTCCGACTTGGTGCGCCCCAGCACATAAGTGCACTGAAACGGGATATCCTCATTGGAAAGCACGCCTGCACGAAGAGCATCCTCAATGTCATGGTTGATGTACGCGACCTTGTCGGCGAGCTTGACCACCCGCCCCTCAAGGGTAGCGGCGACCGCATCCAGCGAATGGCAGGCAATCCCGTTTTTTACCTCGTAAGTCAGGTTGAGTCCTTTTCCGTTCCGCTCCAGCGCATCTACAACCCGAACGCTGTGCAGTGCGTGCTGGAACCCCAGCGGACAAACTTCATTCAGCGCGCGCTCCCCCGCATGCCCAAAAGGGGTGTGCCCCAAGTCGTGCCCCATTGCAATGGCTTCAGTCAAATCCTCATTCAGCCGCAGCGCACGGGCAATGGTGCGAGCGATCTGCGAAACCTCAAGCGTATGGGTCAGGCGGGTGCGGTAATGGTCTCCCATCGGGGAAAGGAACACCTGGGTTTTGTGCTTTAACCGGCGGAAAGAATTGCAGTGAATGATCCGGTCACGGTCCCGGCAAAAATCCGTGCGGATGTCGCACTGAGGCTCTTCACGCACACGACCGCGGCTTTGCGCCGAACGCATCGCATATGGGCTGAGCAGCTGTTCCTCCAGCAATTGGGTCTGTTCCCGGATGGTCATAAACACAAAGCCCTCCTTTATAAAGCACTCTATAATATATATACGGCAGAACCTGTCAGATTACTTTATTTTTTTGACAAAGCCTGTCTTTTTATTCCATATCAGCGTAACATTCTTTCAGAACAAACGCCTCTGCCTTTCCGGCGGAAAGTTCTTGCAATGCCTTCTGAAACGCCGGCATCCGCTCGGTTTTGATGAGCAGCACCAAACGCACCTTTTCGCCGAAGCTGCTTTCCTGCACAACGATGCGATAATCCGGCAGGATATAACTCAACTTTCCGTAGAGGGAATAATCCACCTCCACAACAAAAGAGGTACAGGGGGTCATAGTCATGATCCCGCCGGCCGCCACCGCAATGCTCGCCCCGGTGGAATAAGAACGCACCAAACCGCCTGCGCCCAGCAGAACGCAGCCGAAGTACCGGGTCACCACCGCGCAGACGTCCACCAGTTCATTCCGGAGAAGAACTTCCAAAATAGGTACGCCCGCTGTTCCCTGCGGTTCCCCGTCGTCGGAGTAGCGGCGGATCTGACCTTCACGTAAAACATACGCGTAACAGTTGTGGTTTGCCTCACGGTTCGCGGCACGCACCTCTTCCAGAAACGCAAGCGCTTCCTCTTCTGTTTTCACTGGGGCGATATGCCCAATAAACCGGGAACGCCGTTCAATAAACTCATCTTCTCCCCGGTTCCTTATGGTTTTATATTCCACCCGCTGCCGCTCCTTTCAAAAAACACAAAAGCGGTGAGCTTACTGCACACCGCTTTTTGCTGAAATTATTTGTCCATATTGAAGCGCTTTTTGAAACGATCAACACGTCCGCCGGTATCAACCAGCTTCTGTTTGCCGGTGTAGAACGGGTGGCATTTCGAACAAATTTCAACCTTAATATCGCTCTTAGTGGAGCGGGTTTCGATTACGTTACCGCACGCACATTTAATGGTGGTCGGCTCGTATTTCGGATGGATTCCTTCTTTCACTTTCAGTCACCTCTTTTTCCACAAGTACACCGCAATCACGCTCACGGAACAGACAAATTCCGCGCGGAAAGGGCCATCGAGTTATTATGATAACACAAGCATTGTAAAATTGCAAGCTTTTTTTCACACAGCGCCCGTTTTTTTCGTATATCGGCCTATTCCGGCAGATTTTTACGCTGTTATTTCAACAAGGTGGTAAAATCATCGGCAAGCTTCTGCTGAAGCGCTTTCGCGTCCTGCTCGGTCGCGCCGGTTGTGGTGTAATAAACCTTGATCTTCGGTTCGGTTCCGGACGGACGGATGATAACACTCGCGCCGCCTTCCAAGCCAAACTCCAGCACATCCGATTTCGGCAGATGAATTTCTTCCTGCTTTCCGGTGGCGATATCGGTGCGGACAGACGCTTTGTAATCCGCAAAAGATTCCACCTTCAGCCCACCGATCACACTCGGTGCCTCGGCGCGGGTGCGTGCCATGATCTCGGCCATCTTCTCCATTCCGGCGGCACCTTCAAAACCAAAGTTACCGATGCAGTTGTAATAATAACCGTATTTCTCGTAAAGCGCGCGGATCGCCTGCAGCATGCTGACGCCTTTGGATTTATAAAACGCTGCCGCTTCACAGATGAGCATGGATGCGACAACCGCGTCTTTATCACGAACATAGGTGCCGCAGAGGTATCCGTAGCTCTCCTCAAAGCCAAACAGGTAACGGTTGCTTTCGTTCTTCGCTTCCAGCAACCCGATCTGCTCGCCGATGTACTTGAATCCAGTCAAAACATTAACCAGCTCTACGCCGTACTCCGCCGCGATGCGGTCGGCAAGGCGTGTACTTACAATGGTTTTCACCGCCATCGGATGTTCCGGCATGGTGCCCAGCGCGCGACGCTCTCTGCAGATGTATTCGAGCAACAGTGCACCGACTTCGTTGCCGGTGATGAGAACATAATCGCCGTTTTCATCCGGCACGGCAATGCCAACACGGTCAGCATCCGGATCGGTTGCCAGAAGGAGGTCCGGTTTGACCGCCGCACAGTCACGCAGGCCAAGCGCCAATGCTTCTTTGATTTCCGGATTCGGGAACGGGCAGGTGGAAAACTCCCCTTCTGGATTCTCCTGCTCTTTTACTACATGAACATCCTTAACGCCGATGCGGTCAAGAATCTTGCGGACCGGCTTGTTTCCAGTGCCGTTAAGCGGTGTGTAAACAACCTTCAGCCCAGCCTGCGGAATAAGCTCCGGATGAATGCTCTGAGCCTGTACGCAGTCAAGGTAGCTTTCCAGCACACTGTCCGCAATGTACTCGATGTTGCCCGCCTGAAGCGCAGCGTCAAAATCAACAAGGCGAATATCTTTGAACAGATCAAGACGGTTGATCCGCTCAAGAACGGCATCCGCCGCATCATTGGTCATCTGGCAGCCGTCCGGCCCGTAAACCTTGTAGCCGTTGTATTTCGCCGGGTTGTGGCTTGCTGTCACCATAATTCCCGCGCTGCATTTCAAAGTGCGGACCGCATAAGAAAGGCAAGGTGTCGGCATGAGTTCCGAGTAAAGATAAACATGAATGTCGTTTGCCGCAAGCACGCGAGCTGCTTCTTTCGCAAACACATCTGATTTAATGCGGCTGTCATAGCTGATCGAAACCGACGGGTCCTTAAACGCGGCGTTCAAATACTCCGCTAGGCCCTGCGTCGCTCTGCGGACGGTATAAATGTTCATGCGGTTGGTGCCTGCGCCCAGAACGCCGCGCAGACCTGCCGTGCCGAATTCCAAATCACGGTAAAAGCGGTCTTTGATCGCCTCTTCGTCCCCGTTGATCGCCGCAAGCTCCTCAGCGAGGTCGCGGTCTTCAAGATCCTGTTCCAGCCAATGTTTGTACTTTAAATACTCCGACATCATTCATGCCTCCAATATATTTTTTTGACTGTGCCTGGTCTATCTGCATCAAGGAGTGACATACCCCTCAATTTCCAAAGATTCTGCCGCAGCTTTTACTGCGTCTGTATACGCCTCATCCTCCACTACCGGAAGGATCTGCGCCTCGCCCACCTTCTGGGAGTAAGCGGTCAGCACCTGAGCAGCTGCCGCCTGCGGATTGGTCAAGTCAAGCGCCGCTTCCCCGACTGTAACACCGCTGAGCGAAGAAAGGTCCATCACCGGCGCGACATGTTTTGCGCCGAGCGCTGCCGGATCGCCGCCGAACCAGGATTCGTTTACGCCAAACGACGCGGAAACCGGGTAAGAGATATAAACCGTTGCGCCTTTTGTCTCCGCTTCTGTTTCACAGCGGGAGATGAAATTGCTGAGCGCCTGCTGCTGAGAAACACCCTCTGCCTCCGGCCCCATATTCGCGGAAGAGAGCTGCCTTACTTCCGGGAACTCTACCTTGTGCCAGAGGATCGTTTCAAAGCCCGCGTCAATCAGCTCGTTCTGAATGGCGATCAGATAATCACACGCCGCCGTTTTGTACGGATTCAGCCAGGGCTTTCCGCCTGCATCCACCGCATTGTCCCACCATGCGGAATTGGTATTTTCATATAAATACCCGTTGTCGCGCGCAACATTCGGCGCTGTCTTGTCCATAAACGCGCTGAGTTTCGCCACCGGCGTCAGGCCGCTTGCCTTGATCGCGCCCAATACAGTAGAAAGGTCCAGCGGGTCAGAAGAAACCGCTCCATAGGAAACCGCCTGTTCCAGCGAAGAATTATAATGGAGCACACCAGTGGTATCCTTCAATTCCAGTATGACGGCAGTAGCGCCGTTTTCTTTGGCGGAAGTAAGAAACGCGGACAACGCAGCGGTATCCTTTGCCGTATCAAGCGGAAGATTGACCGCTTTGAGCGCCTCATCCGCCGTTTGTTCCGGTTCGGATTCGCTGGAAAGGCCGGAACTTGACGAACTGTCTGTCTGCGAAGAATCCACAGAAGAGGAATCGGACGAGCTCGGCTCGATCCTGCCGTTGACGAAATCCATAAACGGACCGGCTACGCTGTAACCAACAAATACTACGGCGAGTATGATCACAACAAAAATGGACCACCGCAATACTTTTTTACGGGTACCGTAACCGCTCCTGTAGATTTTATTATACCGTTTTATTTTTCTTGGTTTTCTCATGGGAGCACCTTCATTTCATCTTCAATCATTTTGCCCTGATATCAGTAAGGCAGCTGATGCCCCACCAAACCGTAAAACGCAAGAGACAAAAGTCCTATATAAATCAGCAACGCCGGAAAGCCGCGGAACGCCTTCGGAATCGCCTTGCTGTAAAGGTAATCATACGCAACCGAGATAAAAAACACCGCGAGTGCAAAACCGATACCTGCTCCGAGTCCAAATCCAAGCATGCCGGCAAACTCAAGTTTTTCAGGCACAGCGAGAAGCAATGTACCCAACACCACACAGTTGAACGCCGTGATATGGATCATGGGTTTTACCTTTTCGCGAATCGATTCTTTCAAATATCCTGAAATCGCCAAAGCAGCCAGATAAACCAAGCTGATGACCACAACATAAATCAGCGGGCGGAAATAGGAAACGTTTGGAATTCCAAACAACACCGGTTCCAACAGATACGCGATTACGCTGGCGACCACCGTAATCGACGTGACGGTTATGCCAAAAATACCCAAACTGTTCTTTTTTCGGATAATAACCAACGCGGTGCTTGTACCAAGCGCACGGGTAAAGACCATGTTTTCCACAAAAATCATCAAAAGCATGGCTGAAAAGCACTGTGAAAAGAAAGAACCAACAAGCGGCAGAAAATCATTCATCTGTTTTCACCTCCGTGCCCTGAACAGGAACGGAAACAGCGCTCTTTGACTGCTCGTCCTTTTTCTGCGCAGTCATCCCGCAGGACTGATAACCGAATTCTTCCGGCTCACCTTCCGAACCGGTCAGATAATTCCTATATTTATGCAGCAAAGCTGCCAAAAATCCCACAAGCACAAAACCCGCAAAGGGAAGAAGGATTCCGGTCACCGGATACTGCGCAAACGACATGGGATTTCCCCATAAAGTTCCCGCTCCCCACAACTCGCGCACAGCGCCGACAACAGCAATGACCACGAAAAAGCCGAGGATATGGCAAATCAGATCGCCGATCATGCGGGAGCGGCCTTCTTTATGAAAACGCGACTCACTGCGCCACACAACCAGAGAATTGGTGATCATAAGCGGCACAAATACGCCAATCTGATAAGACGAGCCCGGGAACCATAAATCAACCAACATCGCAATGGGAATATACAGCACCGCGGCAAGCAGTACCGAGATGATAACCCGAATTGTATGAGGTATCCGTTTCGGCACGAATGAAACAGCAAGAACTGTAAAGAAGGTAATCAGCCCAAAAACAAGAGACAACACAACTGCGTTTTTCAAACTGTTGCTGACAACAACCACTGGGGCTACGACCAGCCCTTTTTCCAAAACAGTGTTTTTTAACAACAATCCGTCAATGGCGTTGAAAAAGCCTTTGTTTTCCCGGTAAAATTCACGTGTCATGCCTGTTCCCCTCCATTCTGGTCCATTCGGCTTTTATCCTGCGCCGCTTCGTGCGAAGCAAAATGAGCCGAAATTTTCAAGCCAACACGTTCCATTGACGGAACCAGAGCATTTGCAAGCAACAGAGGGAAAACAACCGACATTTCCGTGGAACCAACATAGCGCACCAGCATCGCACCCGCGCCGATAAACGCGCCAAACAACACCTGCGCCCATTTGCCTTTGGGTGATGTGACTGGGTCGGACGCCATAAAAACTACGGCAAAAACAAAAATCCCGCTCATGAGTTCATAGGCAGCCGAATGGAGGCCATCTGTCATACTGCGCGGGAAAACGAACGCAATCGCTCCCAGGCAGATCGCCGCGCTCAACGGAATTCTCCAAGCGATGGTTTTCCGCACGGTGAGATAAAGCGCACAAGCCAGAATTACCAGCAGTGCAGTCGCTCCGATCGGCCCTGAATAATTGATCAGGAGGGTATTCATCGTATTGAGAGCCGGGTTTCCGCCCGTCTGCAGAATATACCCCGGCGAATTGGAAAACTGAGTCGTTGCCGGATCAAAAATAGACATGATCGCATACGGCTCCGGATAGCGGAACATTTCCGTTGGAAAACTTATGGCGCAGAACGCAAGCCCAACCGCCGCAGGATTGAAGATGTTTTTCCCTGTGCCGCCAAACGGAAATTTTGCAACTACAATCGCGAAAAGCATACCGTAAATAGACACCCAGTAAGGGGTTGCGGCAGAAAGGCAAAAGGTAAATATCACAGCGGTAACAACCGCGTTCATATCAATCCGTTCTCCCCTTTTTTTGCCCAAAAGCCGCATGCAGATATATTCAAACACCAGTGCCAGAAGCACTGTGAATGCTGTCATAATCAAAACACGAACACCATACAAATATACCGACATTGCAAGAACCGCAAACAGCGTCAGCAGCATGTCCGTTTTTTGAGATTTCGTCGCTTTATGCAGCAAGCAATGAACCCCCTTTCAAGCAATGGCATAAAATAAATAAAAAGAAAGCCATGTTAAAACACCTGTTTTGGCAGGAAAAAATCCGGCGCGGAAACGATTGTCCGCCCCAAAATGGAGCTGACGAATTTGAAGATAGAGCTGATCGACCAGAGAACCGTTAAAATCACCCTGAACGAAGATGACCTGGATGAAATGGCGCTTTCCTTTCACGACATGGAAGAAAGCGGTGTTTGCACCAGGCAAACCGTTCTTGGGCTCATTTCAAAAATCAAGGATGAAACTTCGCTGGACCTGACCGGGAGCAAGCTGTTTATTGAAGCTTTTCCAGACGCAAACGGAGGATGTGTGCTGTATGTAAACCTCATCGACCGCGCACGCGGAAAAATTCAAAACAGCAAACCAGAAACTCCCTTTAACACGCCACTTGTGTTTCGATTTGACGGTTTAACTCCTCTGCTCGACAGCTGCGAGCGGCTCTTCGCGCAATACAGCCATCTCGTGCGAAAAAGTTCTCTTTTTCTTCTGGATCAGTCGTATTACCTTGCGATCTGTTCCTATTTAAAAGCGGATGAAAAACTGATCCATCTGCTCAGCGAATACGGCCGTTTCTTTGGAAAAGGAGAAATTAAACTTTCCTTTTTAAAAGAGCACGCCGCCTGCATTGTAGAAGACACCGCGGTGGAAACGCTCGCCGATTACGCCTGCTAAACAGCCCTGCTTATTTCTCGCCGCGCAGCAGCGCCATGGAACGGGCAGGATCTTCGCTTCGGAACAGATAAGAACCGGTTACCAGCACATTCGCGCCAGCAGCAACCGCTTTTGGCGCGGTTTTTTCATTAATGCCGCCATCCACCTGAATGTCCAGCGAAAGCCCATTTTCAGACGCAAACGCGCGCGCCGCTTTGATTTTCTCCAACATGTCTTCCATAAAGCTCTGGCCGCCAAATCCCGGTTCAACTGTCATGATAAGCAGCATATCCAGCTGTGGCAGAAGCGGAAGCACTTCCGACAAACATGTTCCCGGGCGGATTGACATTCCCACGCGTTTGCCAAGAGAACGGATCTGACGGATCACCGCCTGAGCGTCCGATTGAGACTCGTAGTGAAACGTAATGCTGTCTGCCCCGGCCTGTGCGAAACGCTCGGCATAGGCAAGCGGATCACAGATCATTAAATGAACATCAAATAAAAGATTACTGGACCCCCTGATCGATTTCAGTACAGGCAACCCAAACGAAATGTTGGGAACAAATACGCCGTCCATAACGTCAAAATGAAGCATATCTGCCCCAGCCTGTTCCATACGGGCTATTTCTTTTCCAAGAACAGTAAAATCCGCTGCAAGAATGGAAGGCGAAATTAATACTTTCATGTTACCCCCCGGCGCAAAGCAAATAAGGCGCCGCTCATTTATAATATATTCTAATTTATTGTATAATATTTTGTTTGATTCGTCAACAAAGTAAAGCGTCAAACACACGGCCAAGCCTGATTTTTTTGTAAATTTGCGCTCCTTATGTTACATTAGCCGGCAATCCACAAAAATTGGTTTGACAATTCCATGGTTTGTACTATACTAAAATTAGAAAACAGGCAAATGACACAGTAACAAATGGAGGATGCTATGCAAAAGAAATTGTTTAAAAAAATGGGAATTGAAGTTTCCCGCCTGGGATTCGGCTGCATGCGGTTCCCGACCAGAGCAGACGGAAAAATCGACCGTGAAAAAGCACTTGAGATGATCGATTACGCTTATCAGCACGGCGTCAATTATTTTGACACCGCTTACCGCTATCACGGCGGCGAATCCGAAGAATTTGTCAAAGAAGCGCTCTCCCGTTATCCCCGCGAAAGTTACAATCTTGCCACAAAATTCCCGGTCGGTTTCATGCCGGAAGTTTCTGAGGCTGCCGTAGACAAAATCTTTGACGAACAGCTTGAAAAAACCGGCGCCGGCTACTTTGATTTTTACCTGGTTCACGGGCTTAATGCCGGCACTTTCAAACGCATGAAAGATCTCAAAATCTTGGACAAACTGGAAAAACGCAAAGCGGCTGGTCAGATTCGCCACATTGGTTTCTCGTTCCACGACTCGCCGGAAGTGCTGCAGGAAATCGTTGATTATTACGACGGCTGGGAATTCACCCAAATCCAGCTCAACTACCTTGACTGGGACTACCAGAACGCCAAAGCCCAGTACGAGATCCTCACCAAAAAAGGAATTCCGGTCGTTGTTATGGAACCGGTGCGCGGCGGCGCGCTTGCTGACCTCTGCCCGGAAGCAAATGCCGTTCTCAAAGAAAGCCGTCCGGATGATTCCATCGCTTCCTGGGCGATGCGGTACTGTGCTTCGCTTCCCAATGTTCATGTAATTTTAAGCGGTATGTCAACCATGGAACAGGTGGAAGATAATGTACATACATTCGAGCACTTTGAAGCCTTTACGGAAGATGATTACAAACGGGTCGCACAAGCGCTCAAGATCCGCGAACAAATTCGCACCATTCCCTGTACCGCCTGCCGTTACTGCGTGGAATACTGCCCGCAGAAGATCGACATTCCGAACGTGTTTGCCATGTACAATCGTTATATGTATACCGGATCCTCCTATGCGTTCAACGAAGAGGTCCAGAAAGCAAAAGACGGTCCGCTCCCCGGCGATTGTATCGCATGTGGCGCCTGTGCTGAGCATTGTCCGCAGATGATTGATATTCCCGGCCGAATGACCGAAATCGACCAGGCAATTCAATCCCTGTAGCCGTACAAAAATCTTCTCTCCCGTTATGGGAGGGAAGATTTTCATTCTTAAAGAAGAGGATACCACCCATGGACATTGCAATGACTGTGCTCTACCAGGCAATCGTCATGTTTATCATGATCATTGTCGGGTATGTTTGTTACCGGATACACATTATCTCTCAAACCACCAATCTTCAGCTTTCCAACCTGCTTTTGCTGGTTGTCAATCCTTTTATTATTTTCATCTCATTCCAAACCGAACTGGAAGCGCGTGTGGTGAGCGGACTTCTAACCGCGTTTGTTCTTTCCGCTGTTTCCATTCTGCTTATGATGGTCATTACCCGGATCGTATTAAAAAAATCTCCGGAAATGAAATACAAGGTAGACCGTCTGGCTTGCATCTACACAAACTGCGGTTTTTTTGGAACACCGCTGGTCTATGCCATGTTTGGGAACGAAGGCGTTTTGTATATTACCGCTTACATTGCCATTTCCAATTTATTTATGTGGACGCAGGGCATTGGGATTTTCACCGGTAAAATGAAAGCCTCTGAACTGGTTAACTGTTTGAAAGCGCCAACCATTATTGCGATCCTGCTCGGCGTAATTCTGTTTTTCTTCCAGATTCGTCTTCCGAACGTTGTCTACGATCCGATTAATTTTATCGGCAGCATGAATTCCCCGCTGGCCATGATCGTTGCAGGAGCGTTCATTGCGCAGACAAACATTTTGAAAGCATTTACAAAAGTCCGGTTTTACGCAGTGAGTGCTGTTCGCCTGCTGCTCATTCCGGTGATTTGTGCGACAATTTTCGCCTTTCTTCCCGTGGGAGAAATGGTCGCGCTGACTGTTCTGATGGGTGCAGCCGCCCCGCCTGCTGTGGCTATTATGATGTTTGCCGCAAGGCACAAATGTGACGAGCTGTATGCGGCTGAACTGTTCAGCGTTTGTACACTCATCGGGATCGTCAGCATCCCGCTCATCTGCTTTTTCTATCAGTGGCTGCACAGTCTGCTTTTGCCATTGATTCCATATCTGGTAAAATAAACATTCTATAAATGCAAAAAGCCGTCGTTAATGCGACGGCTTTTTTATGTTCAGGCAGTTCGGAATACTCCGCCTTTGAGCCGTTCAAACAAATTCAAACCGGTCGTATTGCAATCAAAGTTTCATACCCCGCAAAAATGCAAGCCGCCGCAGATGATCTCATCCGCGGCGGCAACAATTTATAAAAAGCAGGCAAGCCGCATCTGCATGCGCGGCAAAGCTTTTCTGGGGACGGCAGCGGCCGTCACTTCTGCCGCTCGCCCGCTGGTTTTCCTGCTTATAATTCATCATATGCAAAAAAGAGAAAAGCGCAACCTGTCTTTCCGGCGGAATATAAAACACTCTCTTAGGTTAGGGTGTCCTCTCGCAAATGTAAAAGCTCTCCTTTATTTCGTCGTTACAGATAATACAGCAAAAAATCCCGGCGCATGATGCGCCGGGATAAGGGCCGAAGATCAATTTCCCCGTTCTTCAATCAGTTTTACAACCACTTGAAAATTCCGCCCGTTTTCATCCGAGGTTGGGCGATAGATATCCAACACAATGCTGTCTCCCGCCTTTTTTTCGCTGAGCAGATCAGAAAGATCGCTGAATTCCGTCATTTCATTGCCGTCTGCCTTCACAATAATGTCTCCGACCTCAATACCTTGCGCTTTGGCATCGGTACCGTCTTCCACTGAAAGGACCCTTAAGCCAACCGGCACACCATAAAGTTCAGACAGAACCTCATCAATTGGCGTGACCGTAAGGCCAATGCGCATACGATCCGGAACGTAGCCATATTGAATCAATTTGTCAATGATCGGTTTCGCTTCGTTGATCGCAATGGAAAAGGCCATTCCCTCATAACCGGTTTTGGCAATTTTTGACGAGTTGATTCCAATGACCTGTCCATACACATTGACCAGCGGACCGCCTGAATTACCGGGATTGATGGCTGTATCGGTCTGAATGCAGTTGAGCGTATAGCTCGTGTCAGAAGATGCGGAAACAAGGCGGTTGGTTGCCGAAACGATTCCCTGTGTCACGCTTCCCGCATATTTAAGCCCTCCGGGATTTCCGATCGCAACGACCGTTTCTCCCGCCACCAGTTTGTCCGAATCGCCAAATTCCGCAGGAGTAAGATTATCCTGCTCAATTTTGACCACGGCAAGGTCAGTCTTGCTATCCGCGCCAACGATCTCCGCCTCGAATTCGTCGCCGTTTTCCATGACCACTTTGACCGCGGCGGCATCGGCAATCACGTGCTCATTGGTAATGATGTATCCGTCACTCGTCATAATGATACCGGAACCCACACCGGAAGCCTGCATTCCGCTTTCCTCTGTATAAGAAACGATACCCACTACCGACGGACGCACTTTCGCTGCGATCTGCGGTATGGTCAACACACCGCCGGTCACCGGTATCTCACTGGAAGAATCCGGCGTGTCACTCAACACCAAACTTGGTCCATCCTCATGACCCGAGTATTCTTTCTCTTCTGACGACCCGGTAGAATAATCCGATACACCGTTATCTGTAAGATTCCCACGCAGATCCACCACCAGAACAAACGCAAGCATTCCGAGCGTCACCGCCAGCACGCAGCTGACCACAACGGCAAAAACGCGCAATGCTTTTGGTTCGTTTTCCGGCTTTCTTCTTCCCCTGTTGATGGAACGCCGCCCATACAAGCCCGGTTCTACATCTTCCCAGCGAAACTCCTTTACACGGTCGGCCGGCGGAGTAGACGGCCCGGCCGTCTGCTGCCCCAGAAACGGCTCACCCTCCGGCCTATCTGTTTCAGCGCTGGAAAAGGGCTCTTTAGAAGCCGAACAGGCTCCCTGACCAGCCTGCCGGTCCGCAGATTCATGCTGATTGGATGGTTCACTTCCCAATTCGGAAGCTTCGGCAGTCATCCGCTCAGAACCGTCGGGTCCGTTCCAATCAGGCTGCTGCGCCTCTTGCGAACAGTTCTCCTGTCCGGAGCTATTTTCAAACTCATTTTCCTTTTGATTCATATAAATTCACCTAAATCGTTTGTGTTATCCATCAAACCGATTCTTTTCCCGGCAACTTTTTCATCGCCTTGGAAACCTTTCCGCTTGGAACATAAAACTCAAATTCACAATACTCCCCTTCCACCGAGCGAACCGTGATCTCTCCTCCATGAAGATTGACGATTGAACGAACGATATACAGTCCCAAGCCCACGCCGTTTGTATCCAAACTGCGTGATTTGTCGGTTTTATAAAACCGTTCAAACACATGCTGCACTTCTTCTCTGGAAAGGCCGGCACCGCTGTTGCGTATGGTAACATAAGTATTCCCGCCCTGTGCGCGGAATCCAAATGAAATCACGCCGCCCGGATTCACAAACTTCACAGCGTTTTCAATAAGATTGTAGACCACCTGGTGGATCAGATCCTGATCGGCTGACACAATAACCTTATCGCGATCCAGTCCCTGAATATCAACGGCCTTTGCCTCAATGTTCTTCTCAAAACTAAAGAGCGTCTGCAGGATCACATCCAGCATATCAAAATCCGTCTGGTTGATCTTCACCTCGCCGCTTTCGATTTTGGACATATTGAGCATTGCCCGTACCAGACGGGAAAGTCGTTTGACCTCGTCCGAAACCGTATGCAGGTATTCTCTTTCTTTTTCCGGCGGGATTGTCCCGTCCAGTATTCCATCCACAAAACCGGCAATGGTGGTCATCGGCGTACGCAGTTCGTGAGAAACATTCGCCACAAAACTTCTTCTGCTGGCTTCCAGAACCGAAAGCGACTGGGCCATATTGTTCAGCGCAGAAGCGAGCTGAGCGATCTCATCTTCCCCGTGTACCTCAAGCCGGGTCGTAAAGTCCCCGCTGCCAAACCGGGCAGCCGCATGCGCCATCCGCCGAAGCGGCTTGACCATCTGAAGAGTGACAAAATAAAAAATGATAAAACACAGGAAAATAACAAATATTGAGGAAATGGAAAACATCTGCAAAATCTGCAGCAGAAAATCCCCCATTGCGGTTGCCGGGGCAGACAGGAACAGGTAAGCGATCAGTGTTCCGTCTTCCAGCACGACCGGTGCCCCGTAAATATAAGTCTGACTCTTATAAATCCCGCCCAATGTGCCAACTTCAAAGTACTCTCCGTCTTCACGCACCTGCTTTAATATGTTTTCCGGGATGGAATAAGGAAGCAGAACAGAAGAATATGCGTTATCCGAACCGCTCAAATAATCCGCGGTCGAATCATCGCCCTGTATATGCATTCCTTCCACCAACAGCGTTTGCCCGGAGTTGTTGACCAAAAACACCTGCGCTTCAATCGAACGGCCTAAAATGCGGTAAGAATTGATAATATCCGCATCAAGAATCACCTGATTATCCTGTGTGCGATAATTGGATATGGTATAATCCACCGCGTTCTGCGTTGTCTTTTTAAGCAGATCATATTTTTCGCTCCGAAAATACTGCGCCGATATCAGCAAAAGGATAGAACCGAGAACCGTCAGAGCGACAAGGATAACCGCCACACAGATGGCGAAATATTTTGTAAAAAGGCTTTTTTGCATAACTGCCTCCACAGCGGCGAAAAAATGAAACCGCCGTTATTCCGCCACTTCAAATTTGTAGCCGACTCCCCAAACCGTCTTGAGCGACCATTTGTCAGAAACGCCCTCCAGCTTTTCACGCAGACGTTTCACATGCACATCAATGGTACGGGAATCGCCGTAATATTCAAATCCCCAAACCTCGTCCAGCAGCTGATCACGCGTATAGACACGGTTCGGATTGGACGCAAGGTGGAACAGCAGCTCCAGCTCTTTCGGAGGAGTGTCGATCACCTTTCCATCCACTTTCAGCTCATACCGAGTCATGTTGACACTGAGCTTGTCATAATTAACCTCTTTTGCTTCCGTCGCCGGGACAGAATTTCCGGTTCGACGAAGCACCGCTTTTACACGGGCAATGACCTCCTTGGTATCAAACGGTTTGACCACATAGTCGTCCGCACCGAGTTCCAGTCCAAGCACCTTGTCAAACGTCTCGCCTTTTGCCGTCAGCATAATAATCGGCACATTGGAGGTCTTGCGAATCTCCCGGCAGACCTGCCATCCGTCCAGCGTCGGCAGCATGATGTCAAGAAGAATCAAATCAGGTTTAGCCGCATTGAACTTGGCGATCGCTTCTTCACCCTCATTGGCGATCAAAACATTGTATCCTTCTTTTTCCAGATAAAGACGGAGCAGTTCACAGATATTCTTATCATCGTCTACCACTAAAATTTTCCCTATTGACATTTCATTTACCCCCTTATTATTTGGTTCGGACCGACAATCATTGACTGATGTTCCATTCTTTTTTATTATAACGTATCCACCTTGTGAAAAGTGAACAAAATCTAAATCTTTGCGTAATAATCCAAGTACTTTCCAAACACCTGAGCAGTTTGAACGAGTAAAAAGCCCAATTTTTGTAAATCCTGATAAATCTTTATCCAAACGCTTCCTTTCCTTTTCCCGCGTGCTATACTGATTTTAAGGTCCGTTGATTCTCTGCTATAAAACACACAGGAGGAAACAGCAATGAACGAAGTACGCATCGGCATTGTAGGCATGGCGAATATGGGCCGCCAGCACGCCCGTTATCTTGCAAACGGCGAGATTGAAGGCGCGCGGCTGACTGCGATCTGCGCCAACCATCCATCCACAATTGATTCCGCAAAACAGCAGCTGCCGGATGATGTGGCCGGCTTTACTGATTATGATCAGTTTCTGCACAGCGGGCTGATCGATGCTGTGATGATTGTCACCCCGCACTACTCCCACCCGGAACTTGCCATCAAGGCATTCGAAGCCGGTCTTCATGTACTGGTGGAAAAACCGGCGGGTGTTTATACAAAGCAGGTCATCCCCATGAACGAAGCCGCGAAAAAGAGCGGAAAGGTTTTTTCTATCATGTATCAGGAACGCGCAAATCCGGCATTTGTCCGTCTGCGCGAAATGATCCAGAATGGAAAACTCGGGCGGGTTCGCCGGATGATCTGGATCGAGACCATCTCTTACCGGAGCAATTGCTACTACGCAAGCGCCCCTTGGCGCGGCACCTATGAAACCGACGGCGGAGGAGTGTTGCTCAACCAGGCCATCCATTCCATTGATACCTGGCAGTGGCTGTTCGGCATGCCGGAACAGGTGCAGGCATTCTGCGAATGCGGAAAGTATCATCCCATCGAAGTAGAGGATGAAGCGGTCGCCTATATGCGCTACAAAAACGGTGCGATCGGCACCTTCATCGCATCCACCGGGGACGCTCCCGGTACCAGCCGTCTGGAGATTACCTGCGACAGCGGAAAGGTTGTTGCGGAAGGGCGCCGGCTGACCTTTTACAAATTAGACATGCCGGAACCGGAATACAACAAAACCAACAACAATCCCTTTGGCAAACTGAAAACAGTTGTCAGCACAGTGGAATATCCGCCCAGGGAAGGGTTTTCCCATCCGGACGTCACCCAGAATTTTACCGATGCCATTCTCTATGGCGCGGAAAACAAGTGGAACGGCCTGGACGGTATCAACAGCCTTGAACTGGTCAACGCCATGATGCTTTCCGGCTGGCAGAACGGCGCGATGATCCACCTTCCCCTTGACGCGGACCTTTACCACCAGACGCTTCTGGAAAAAATTGAACAAAACAAAAAGAATTGAGCCGCATTCAATGACGGCATTGAAACAAATTATATCGTCCGGTCTCTTTAAAACAAAAACGGTTGGGATTGCTCCCAACCGTTTTTCATTTTACTGTTCAGCGATTAATACATGCCGCCCATGCCGCCTGCCGGAGCCGCCGGAGCCGGATTCTCTTCCGGATGATCGGTGACAAGGCTTTCAGTGGTGAGCACCATGCTCGCGACGGAAGCCGCGTTCTGCAGCGCGCTTCTGGTAACCTTAGTCGGGTCGATGATGCCGCGGGCCATCATGTCACAATACTCTTCATTCGCGAAGTCAAAGCCGTAACCGACTTTTTCGGATTTAATGATCTGGTCAACGATGACAGAGCCTTCCAGACCAGCGTTGGTCGCAATCTGGCGAACCGGCTCTTCCAGTGCTTTGAGCACGATCTTCACGCCGGTTTTCTCGTCGCCGGTAGAAGCATCCATCAGAGCTTTAACAGCCGGGATCGCGTTGATGAGCGCAACGCCGCCGCCTGCGACAACGCCTTCCTCAACAGCCGCTTTGGTTGCGGAAAGAGCATCCTCAATGCGGAGTTTTTTCTCTTTCATTTCTACTTCAGTTGCAGCGCCGACTTTGATGACAGCAACACCGCCTGCCAGTTTCGCAAGGCGTTCCTGAAGTTTCTCACGATCGAAGTCGGATGTGGTCTCTTCGATCTGAGCACGGATCTGGCCAACACGCGCTTTGATCTCATCCGGATTGCCTGCGCCGTCAACAATGATGGTGTTCTCCTTCTGAACTTTGACCTGGCGTGCGCGGCCAAGCTGATCCATTGTTGTATCTTTCAGTTCAAGACCAACCTCTTCGCTGATAACCTGGCCACCGGTCAGGGTAGCGATATCACGCAGCATCTCTTTGCGGCGATCGCCGAAGCCCGGTGCTTTAACCGCAACACAGGTAAAGGTGCCGCGCAGTTTGTTGACAATCAGGGTAGAGAGCGCTTCGCCTTCTACATCCTCAGCGATGATGAGCAGCTTCTTGCCCGCCTGAACGATCTGCTCAAGCAGCGGGAGAATCTCCTGAATCGCGCTGATCTTTTTATCAGTAATCAAAATGTAAGCGTCGTCGAGAACTGCTTCCATCTTTTCGGTATCGGTGACCATGTACGGAGCAATGTAACCACGGTCAAACTGCATGCCTTCTACGACTTCGCTGTAGGTTTCAGCGGTCTTGGATTCTTCAATGGTGATAACACCGTCTGCGGTGACCTTCTCCATTGCTTCCGCAATCAGCTTACCGACCGACTCATCCGCAGCGGAAATGGTAGCAACACGGGCGATGTCGTCAGAACCGTCAACCTTCTTGGAATTTTTGAGGACCGCTTCCACAGCAGTATCAACCGCTTTGGCCATACCTTTGCGGACAACCATCGGGTTCGCGCCAGCAACCACGTTTTTCATGCCTTCACGGACAAGTGCCTGAGCAAGCAGAGTCGCGGTTGTGGTACCGTCACCGGCAGCGTCGTTTGTTTTGGTCGCAACCTCTTTTACAAGCTGTGCGCCCATGTTCTCAAACGAATCTTCCAGCTCGATTTCTTTTGCGATGGTAACACCGTCGTTGGTGATGAGCGGCGCGCCGTATTTTTTATCGAGCACAACGTTGCGGCCTTTCGGGCCCAGTGTGATTTTTACCGTGTTTGCCAGCTTGTCGATACCGGCAAGCAGAGATTTTCTGGCTTCTTCGCCGTAAATAATATCCTTAGCCATATTTAATTCCCCCTAAAAGCTCTGTATAATTATTCCACCACAGCGAGAACGTCGCTCTGGCGCAGGATGGTATATTCGTTGCCGTCAACCTTTACTTCGGTTCCTGCGTATTTGCTGATGAGCACTTTATCGCCCACCTTCAGCTCCATTTTAATTTCTTTCCCGTCTACAACGCCGCCCGGGCCAACAGCCAAAACTTCAGCGACCTGCGGTTTTTCCTTTGCGGATCCAGCAAGAATAATGCCGCCTTTGGTAGTTTCTTCCGCCTCTACCATTTTAATAACAATCCTATCGGCAAGAGGTCTGATGTTCATAAATGATTCCTCCTATGTTGTTGTAAGGTTTTAGCACTCTTAAAGTGTGAGTGCTAACTGTTTACTATTGTAATGATATTCTGCAAAAAATCAAGTACTGTCACATTTTTCTAACAATTTTTGTGTTATTTAAACAAATAAAAAAGATTATATAACACAAATTTGTTCATCTTGTCGCTGTGATGTTTTTAAAACCATATGGGCATTCTCACCCAAACGGGATTCCTCACCACGGTGCAAAAAACTTGTGCTTGCACACGGCGGAAGATAAACACGCGGTAAAAAGGTAGTAAAAAAACAACCGGCAGCCCAAAGGCGTCCGGTTGTTTTGATCAATGACGTTTGCGTTTTCCTGTTTCGTCGGTCTCAACAGGGAGCACTTTTAAATAGACCGCCTGATGCCGCACGGTAATCCCTTTGTCCATATGAAGCTTTCCGAAAAACCAACGCTTGAACTCGATTGTTTTACCGATCTTTTCCAGAAAATTATTGATTCGGGAATTGACGTTGACCGGCGGAAGCCCAAGAAACTCACAAATACTCAAAGGTGCGTCGTGGGTGATGATGTAATCCACCTTGTTTCCATGCTCTTCCAGCCTGCTGAGCGCATAAGCTTCTTCCTCTTCGCTGGGCTGCTCTTCCGGCCACCAAAGCCCCTGCTCTTCCCGAAGCGAAGCATCCTGGCTTTCACCGCCGCCGAACGCGAAAAAGGTTTTGCCTTCCAAAAAATACACTTCGCCACGGCAAAGCTGCATCAAATTACCGGAAAGCACACGTACCTTTCCTCCCCGCCACTCCTCGATAGGATATTCGGCAAGCGCCTCATAATTATCATGGCAGCCGGGAACGAATACAGTATAAAACTTTTGAGCGCCTATTTTTTTGAGAATCTTCTGCTCTTTTTTATCATTCTGCCACAGAAATCCAAAATCACCGCAAACGATGAGCGTATCGCCTTTTTTCAGCTTTTTATACTCCGCTGTGCCAAAGCGTTTATACTCCCCGTGAAAATCCCCCGTAACATAAACCATACTTTTTCTTCTCCGTACTTCTTCCGGTTATTTGGTCGCGCACTTGATAGCCTGTTCCAAATCGGCTATAATATCATTGACATCCTCAATGCCGATGGAAAGCCGGATGGTTTCTTCCGAAATATCCGCTGCTTTCAGCTGTTCAGCTGTCAGCTGGCTGTGGGTCGTTGTTGCAGGATGGATAACAAGTGAGCGTACGTCGCCTACATTCGCGACGTTTTTGATCAGTTTCAGGCTGTCGATAAACCGCGCTCCGGTCTCACGACCGCCCTTGAGCCCAAACGTAAAGACTGATCCCGCGCCTTTCGGCAGATATTTTTGAGCCCGCTCATAATACCGGCTGGAAGCCAGTCCCGGGTAATTGACAAAGCTGACATTCGGATTCTGTTCCAGATACTGCGCAACTTTCAGCGCGTTTTCACAATGGCGCTGCATCCGCAGGTGAAGAGTCTCAACGCCCTGAAGAATCATAAACGCGTTAAACGGGCTTAAGCAGGCGCCGATGTCCCGCATGATAAGCGCCCGCAAACGGGTGATAAACGCGGCCTCGCCGAGGTCGCCGAATACGATGCCATGATAGCTCGGGTCCGGCTCGTTATAGAGCGGAAAACGGGGATTCCCTTTGAAGGCGAAACGGCCGCTGTCCACCACAATACCGCACATGGATGTGGAATGTCCTCCCAAAAATTTCGTGGCAGAATGGATGACGATATCCGCCCCAAACTCGATGGGTTTGCACAGATACGGCGTAGTAAAGGTAGAGTCGGCGATAACCGGAACCCCATGTTTATGCGCGATTGCGGCAATCGCTTCCACGTCCGCTACATTCGCGTTCGGGTTGCCGATGATCTCAAAGAAAACCGCTCTGGTTTTTTCATTGATGGCCGCTTCCCATGCCTGCATATCATCCGGGTCAACAAAACGCACTTTAATGCCCAAACGGTCAAGCGTAACGCCCAGAAGGTTGATGGCACCCCCGTAGATACAGGTGGACGAAACAATTTCATCACCTGCGTTCGCAAGGTTCAAAATCGTATTGAAAATGGCTGCGTGCCCGGAAGCAAACGAAAGGGCGCCAATGCCCCCATCCAGCTCCGCGACACGTTCTTCCAGCATGGCGCTGGTCGGATTATTGAGCCGGGTATAAATATTGCCGTTTTCTTTAAGCTCAAACAAGCTTTTCGCGTGTTCGGTGCTCAAAAATTCATAGGCATTGGTCTGGTAGATCGGCGGAACGACCGAAAGAGTTGTCGGCTCCGCTGTATAACCGCCGTGTACTGCAACAGTATCGAACGAATATTGATTTGACATTTTTGTTCCCACCTGTCTGCCGGGCTTGTCCCGGCAAAAATTCACGCCGGAGGGAGATTTGCCCTCACGGTTCTTGTTTTATCATACACTTAAATGGAGGAATTGTCTACATGCGCAAACGGTTCGTTTCAGTTTTTCTGGTTTTCATCATCACCGCAGTTACTGTTTTTTCACCTTTTTCAACGGCTTCTGCCACGTTTACACCGGATCAGGAGATCAACAGTCAGGCGGCTTATCTGGTCAATATGGATTCGGGTGAGGTGCTTTATGCTAAAAACGAAGACCAACAGATTATTCCCGCCTCACTCACAAAAATTATGACTGCCATTATTGTTCTGGAAGAAGAGGATGATCTAAACCGGATCATCACTGCGCCGAGCTATGTGTTTGACGAGTTTGTAGGTGTTGGTGTTTCGACTGCTGATTTCCGCGCAGGCGAACAGATCCGGGTGATTGATTTGCTGTATGGTCTGCTTCTGCAGTCAGCGTGTGAAGCGGGCAATATCCTTGCGGATTATTACGGCGGCGGAAACACCCAGGCATTCATCGACAAAATGAACACCAAAGCGCAGGAACTGGGCGCAACCAACACCCATTTTGTCAATGCCCACGGTTTGGATGCCGAAGGGCAGGTGACAACTGCCAAAGACATGTATCTCATCACCAAATACGCATTGTCACTCGACCATTTTGAAGAAATTTCCTGCACCGCTCTTTATGAAGCGCCGGCGACCAACATCCACACCGAACCCCGCTATTTTGTTCACACCAACCTGATGATGAATGAATACCGAGGCGGCAGTTATTATTATGAGCCGATCAAAGGCGTTAAAACCGGAACCGACGGCGGTGTGAAAAACCTAGTCTCGATGGCGAGCAAAAACGGGTTCAACTACCTGCTTGTCACACTGGGCGCGCCGGATGTAGATGGTGACAACCTCTGTTTCAAAGACACAAAATATCTGTACGAATGGGCGTTCAACGGTTTTTCTTATAAAACCGTGCTGAAGTCCACAGAAACCGTAGGCACCACCAAAATCCGCCTTTCTTCCGAAACCGATACCCTTCAGCTTGCTCCCGCCGAAGACCTGACCCTGCTTCTTCCGAACGATGTGGACATTTCCAGCGTTCAGCAGATTCTCAACGTGCCGGAATCGGTCGACGCCCCGGTAAATAAAGGGGACGAGATCGGCACCATGCAGCTCAAGCTCAACGACGAAGTAATCGGCGAAACCAAAGTGGTCGCCGCCACTTCTGTTTCCAAAAACTTCATCTACGGAGTCTGGGATGTAATCACCAAGGTGTTCGGCAACATCTGGGTGCAGCTCATTGCCGGTGCTGTGGTTGCGTGTATCCTGTTTTACATCATCATCACAATCCTGTATAACCGCAAGGAGAAAAAGCGCAAGCAACTGACCGCACAGCGCAAAAAACGGCAAAAATAACGCCTGCTTCATAAAAAACAAACCGGCACGGAATTTTCCATGCCGGTTTGTTTTTTTGCGAATTTACAAATTATACAACAACATTAATCGTCTTGTATTGACAGCCTGTTTATCTTGTGCAAAAATAAAACTGAAGGTTGCCTGATTCAACCAATAAGGAAGTGACGCATATGCCGATCACCATCTGCGGAAAAAACTGTGAAACCTGTTCCTGGAAGGAATACTTAAACTGCCCGGGATGCAATGACGGCCCCGGCCACGAGGTGACAGGTGACTGCGAGCTGGCAAAATGCTGCCGCGCAAACGGGCTTGAAAGCTGCCTTGCCTGTCAGTTTCATCCCGTTTGCGGACATTTTCAAAAAAAGGAGCAAAAGCCGGAAGAACGCTGGCAGAAAAAAGCGGCCGAACAAAAGCGGGAAAATGCCGAACGTGCTCGTTTTTTGGCTCCGCTGCTTCGCATCCTGTTCTGGCTCATCATCCCAATCGTCATCAGCGGATACATGACCAACGAAACGCTTGTCACACTTGTTCCGGCAATTCGCCTTCCGGGGCAGGTGCTGAGCTTTATCTGTACTGCCACATATGCCGTTATCCTGCTTAAATTAGCAAAGATGAGTTCCCATTACCGCATCGCAGGAATCGGCGGTCTGGCCGCGGCGGTCACGGGCGTTCTGTACGAAATCATTCCGGCGGATGTCAACGTCGTCCTGCTTGTTATCATCCTTTTGGTGAATACCGTTTGCACCGTCGTGAGAGAATATATGGAATATAAAGGTCATGCGGCTGTCCTGCAGCCGATTGCGGCTGACCTGTCGGGGCGTTGGGATCAGCTCCGCAAATGGTATGTCGGCACCACCTGTGCGTCCTTCATCGGCAGCGCGCTGATTCTGATAGGAACAGCAATGGGGATTTTCATCCTTCTAGCCGGGCTGACCGGGCTGATCGTGGTCAGCATCATCAAGCTGGTTTATCTTTACCGCACCGGAAGCGTATTCAAACGCCTAGCCAGCGACGATGCCGCAGACGCCGAACAACCGGCTGCGTGATCCACCAAACCATTTACAGAAAAGAAAACGCAGGCGTCGGTTATGCCGACGCCTGCGTTCTTTTTACAAAGGTTTATCCATAAACCGGGTCTTGCCGCAGCTTTTCCAACCCGCGCATCCGGCGCAGTTTTTTTCGCCGGTCGGCAATGAGCTCCAGCACGAGAGCTTTTAACTTTTCGTCATCGTGAAAGCAAGCGGAGATCAGAAAGCGGTAACGGTCCAGCCACTCTGCCTCCCACACCTCGTTTGGTGTGTAATCAAAAAAGCGTTCCAAATATTCCCGCCCGGTCTCACAGTCCCCGCAAAGGATGGCAACCATCGCGCGGTCCCAATCGCCCCACAATCCGGAAGGGCGGAAGTCAGGCGCGAACATCTGGCGCCGGGCACAGGAAAGAACACGCAGCTTGCGGTAACCAAGCACCCGTTCTTTGGCATAACGGGCAAGCCCCGCCGCCTCTTTGTAGAGCGCGACCTCATCCGGGCAGTGGATGTACGCCTTTTCCCGGTAACCGAAGTCAAAGGTGAGGTAATCCTTTTGGTTCCAGAGAAAGCTCACGCCCATATTCAACGAAACACTGTTGGGGGCTGAACCGGGCTGAAATTCCACCAGCGTGAGAAAAAAGCCATTGTCATCCATCCAAACAAGCGACTCATTGCGATGCAGCAGCTTGAGCGGCGAAAACACCTTTCGCGCAGCCGCCCGAACTACCTTTTCTTCTGCAACCTGCAAGGTGATTCCTCCTTCCCCAAACAACGATTATACAAATACAAACTGCACCAGTAACATATACGCCGCGGTTCCCCCTGCAATCGACAGCAGCATGTTTTTTCGCCACAGATGCAGAAGCACGGTAACAGCAATTCCCAATAGCTCCGGTAATCCAAACGGAACCGATGTGAGATTGACGTCTTTTAAACAATAAACCACCAGAAGCCCGATCACCGCGTAGGGCAGTACGGAAGAAAGATAGCGCAGATAATCCGGCGCCGGCTTATCCCCCGGAAAAAACCAGAACGGCAGAAAACGTGTGAGTATTGTCCCCAGCACGACTGCCGCCACGGTGATGATCTGTTGTGTCAGCGTCATGTCTCATCCGCCCCCTTCCCGGAAAGCGGCCGGCGGAGCAGGGTGAGTACCACCAAGATGAGCAGCATAGCCGGCAGGATAAACTGTTCCGCTCCAAACACAAGCAAACTGGCAAACGAAACCGCTGTTCCCACCACCGCCGGAAGATGCGGACGATGCGCCTTCCACTGATCGACAAAAATCACCACAAACAGCGCCGTCATGACAAAATCGATTCCTTTTGTGTCAAACTGAATGAGTCCACCGAACAAACCGCCCAGTGTGGCGCCCGCCACCCAGTAAATATGGTTTAACAGGGTGACAAAAAACATGAACCAGCCCCGGTCCACTCCTTCGGGAGGGTCCTTCATACAGTTTATGGTAAACGACTCGTCACACATCCCAAAAATGAGGTACCACTTTTTCTTTCCGGTGCCGCGGTACCGTTCCAGCATGGAAATCCCGTAAAACAGGTGCCGGGCATTGACCATTAACGTGAGCAGAAACGCGTACAGCGGATGAAAGGCCGACGTCAAAAGGGAAACGGTCACAAACTCCATCGAACCGGCAAAGATGGTTAAACTCATCACCATGGGCCAGAGAAACGAAAACCCGTTGCTGCGCATATAAATCCCATAGGTAATACCAAGGAACAAAAAGCCCGCGCAAATGGGCAGCGTCAATGGAAATGCAGCGCGGAACGCTTTCCGGCGGATGATTTTGTCTTGCAAGTTCACTCTTCCCTTACGGCTTAATCTTTTTCATGATACCGCCTTTTCGGTTTGGCTGTCAAGCCGAACAAGCCATTCATAATTTGACAAGCGCATAAAAATACGGTTCCCCATTGTGGCGAGGCGCAATCACAAACCTCCCCTCGCTTTTTCAAAACACCGCACAGCAAAACAAGCCGCCAAATTGGCGGCTTGTTTAATGACATAAATTACGGAATATTTATTCAACAAAAGAAAGCGCAGCTTCCGCGGCGGCAGACGCATTATCGGTATAGCAGTCCGCGCCAATGGTATCACAGAAGCTCTGGGTAACCGGCGCGCCGCCGATCATGATTTTGCAATCCATGCCTTTTTCCTTAGCGAGGTCAACAACCGCTTTCATCTGTCCCATTGTAGTGGTGAGCAGAGCGGAACAGCAGATGATGTTTGCGTCATTCTCCTGAGCAACCTCAATGAATTTCTCGGGTGCTACGTCTACGCCAAGGTCGATGACATTTAAGCTCTTGCTTTCCATCATCATTTTCACAAGGTTTTTGCCAATGTCGTGCAGGTCGCCTTTGACGGTGCCGATGACGACGGTGCCCTTCGGCTCAAATCCCTCCGCGATGAGCTTCGGTTTCAGTACTTCAATGCCCATGTTCATGGCACGTGCGGAAATCAAAACTTCCGGAACGAAAACTTCATTGTTTTTGAATTTCTCGCCGATGACATTCATGCCAGCGAGCAGGCCCTTTTCCAGGATCTCCTGCGGGGAGATGCCCTCATCCAGTGCCTGCGCAACCAGTTCTTTTACCTTGGGCGCACGGCCCTGCTGCAAAAATGTGCTCATTTCTTCCAATATGCTCATAACGGATTCTCCTTTTCACCTTTCGGCTGATATATTCCCACGGCTTTCGCGGTAACGTTTGGGTGAAACACCGACCAGCCGTTTAAAGACTTTGGTAAAATAGCTTTGATCTTCAAAACCGCATTCGCTTGCCACTTCCACAAGCGGAGTACCGTTGTCAAGCAGCATCAGCTTTGCTTTGTCGATCCGCACCTTGTTGATGTAAGCGGAAAAACTTTCGCCGGTCTCCTCTTTGAAGATTCGGCTCAAATAGGATTTGCTCAGCGCAACATAAGCCGCGGCGTCCTCCAATGAAATTTTTTCCGCGTAATGATCTTTTACATATTCTGACGCCTTGAACACCACGTCCGAATGCTTGATATGCGAAAAATCAAACGAATAATCAATAAACCGGTGAAGCAGCGCAGAAAGCCAAACGCCAATCTCTTCCACAGAAGAAAGCTGTTCGATTTCTTTTAGAAAACTCTGGTTGCAGACGAAAATCTCATTTAGGTCAGCGCCCGCTTCAATGGTAGCGCGTGAAATGATGACAGCAAGCTCCAGTGCCCGCGCTTTCATCACGTCCACATCGTATTCGGCTACAAAATAAATGTGCCCCAGCAGCTGATTCAGCAGTTGCTGTGAACCTTTTTTATCTTTATGATAGATGAGTTCCTGTAACTTCTTTTCCGCGTCAATGGGATAACGGTAATCGCCGTCTAACTTTTTCCCGGCAGAATACAGTTCATTGAGCACTTTTTCCTGCTCGTAAACCACCGTGCCGGCAAAACTGTGGGCGCGGCCCGATATACCCGAAGTAAGGAGGGACATGATTTCCGCCAGATCGCTCACTCTTCCGGTAGAAAAGACTGGAAGCATTTTCACAGCATCGGCAAAAATACCTCCCTCACCGGCATAATCTTCCGGTTCGCCCATCAGCATGGGGCCTGCCACCAAACCGGCAGCCAGACGGCCCTGCTCATCCGAAACGGAAGAAGCAGCGAAGATCATTCCCATTGGACAATAATAAATGTATTTTCCATTCCAGCGATAGGCCTCATTGCACCCATACAAACAAATGTTGAGCGGGTCGCAGCCTTCCTTATGGCAATAGTAGCAAAACCACCGCCCTTCGCCGCCTTTGAGCGGCGGTTCAAAAAAGCGCTTCTGTGTTACATCCACAGCGGCCGCCTGAACCATTGCAAGCCCGGACAAGTGTTTTGCACAGGCAATACACTGTTCTTTCATAACGGTCACCTTGTCTCTCTGCAACCATTATACCGTTGCAAAGCCGTAAAATATTGTACAATTTTTTACTTTTTGGTACAACTTTATCATAAAGGATTTTCCTCCGCTTTTCAACTCACGAATTAAAAAACAACGCCGCTTTTCCTTTCTGTAATTTGAAGGTCCTGCAAAATTCGTACACCTGTACAGAATTTCAGGCCAATATTTTATACATTTGACGAAAACAAGGTTAAAAACTTGCATGTTTTCTGTTACTCGTCTATAATTGAAATAGTTAGCAAAGCAATCATCACACAAATACATTACAGCAAAGGTGTTTTTATGCGATTTTTTAACGCTCAAAAAATGCTCCGCGGTACACAGCCGGCAGGAGAAATCCCTTCAGACCGCACGATTTTAAAAACAACCATCAATATTGCATGGCCTTCCATTTTGGAATCCTTTCTAGTGGCGCTGGTCGGGTTTATCGACACCATCATGGTCAGCGGGCTGGGAGAAGCGGCGATCGCCGCGGTCGGACTCACTACCCAGCCGAAATTTATCGGGCTGGCTTTTTTCATCTCGCTTAATGTTGCTGTTTCCGCAATCGTCGCACACCGAAAGGGAGAAGGAGACCGGGAAGCCGCCAACCGTGTGCTGATGCAGGCACTCATGATCACCCTTGTCATGACGGTCATTGTCAGCGTTGTCTGCGTGGCCTTTGCCGATCCGATCATCACCCTTGCCGGAGCGAATGAGGAAACCCACGCGGATGCTTCCGCGTACTTTTCAATTATCATGGGCGGCATGGTCTTCAATGTCGTGTCACTTGTTATCAACGCGGCACAGCGCGGCATCGGCAACACCAGGATCGCCATGTATACGAACATTGTTTCCAACGGCGTTAACATCATCTTCAACTATCTGCTCATCGGCGGCAATCTCGGTTTTCCGAAACTGGGCGTCAAAGGCGCCGCGATTGCGAGCGTCATCGGCACAGTTGCCGCGCTCATCATGAGCGTCGCGTCCATTTTGCACCGGGACGGATACCTTTGTTTCCGTCATCTCACCAAAGACGACTTCCGGTTTGACAAGCGCACCTTATTTTCCATTGTCAACATCGGTTCAAGTACTCTTGCCGAGCAGATTTTCCTGCGTATCGGCTTTCTCACCTACTCCATCGTTGTCGCCAACTTAGGTACCATCGCATTTGCGGCACACCAGGTCGGCATGAATATTATGAGCCTTTCCTTTTCGTTTGGGGACGGATTGTCCGTCGCGTCTGTTGCGCTGGTCGGCCAAAGCCTTGGTGCCAAGCGGGTGGACATGGCGCGAATTTACGGCAGTGTCTGTCAGCGGCTGGGGCTTATTTTCGCCGCCTTTCTTTCCATCATCTTTCTATCGCTTGGCAGGCCGATCTTCAGCCTGTTTTCAGACGAAACGGTCGTGCTGGATTATGGAACCATGATCATGTCCATCCTCACGGTAGTTGTATTTTTACAGATTTCTCAGGTGGTCTTTTCCGGATGTCTGCGCGGCGCGGGCGACACCAAATTCACCGCGTTGGTCTCGTTTGTCAGCGTTGCGTTCATCCGTCCGTTTGCAGGCTGGCTGCTCTGTTATCCGCTGGGCCTTGGCCTGTTCGGCGCGTGGATTGGCCTTGCCTTTGATCAGTTCGCTCGGTTTATCATGACCTATATCCGATTCAAGAGCGGACGTTGGACCCGGTTCAAGGTTTAGCCTGTTTCGGAAAAATGAAAGCTCCCGCGCTGTTTGCGGGAGCTTTTTTATATCCGCACAGATTCTAAAGCGCAACACGACAGTTTCCCCGTACCCGCGAGCGGCTTCAGTCCGCCAAAAAGGCATCCGCTGTTTTTGGCGGCATATTCCTGTGCCGCATCTGCCGTTTAAGCTTGCTGAAAACCTGCTGGATTCCTCGCGTTATCTTCTAAATCCGCTGCCGCAAAAGCACTGGGCGTTTTCCCCCTCTGCTGACCGCTCTTCCACGCAAAAAGCCGTCCGGTTCGGACGGCTTTTTATATTTGAAACACATTTTACCGTTGTTTGTTTCTGCCAGTCACTGCACTGTGCAGCATTTCGACAAAAAACAACCCGGCTCCCAACGCCGCAAAGGTGAGAGTGTACACGTTCTGCGGAATCGCGAAATACACAACCGATGCTAAAATAAGATAAGCCACATAAATCACGCAGAGAAGAAGCGGCGTGAACCATTTTCCGACTGTACGGTGAAGCACCAAAAAACTGCCAATGACCGCTCCGCCCGCAGCAAGTGAGAAGAAGATCCAGACAAAACACGAAAAGTCAAAGGTCTGCGCACGAAGTGCATCCAGCCAGTTGATCAGCCAACCCAGTCCGAACGGAAGCAGCGCCGACAATGAAAACAACACCCAGTAGAAAGCTTTTTTCATAAAACTTCCCTCCTTTTCGCATTTCATCCCAATGATCCATTTCTATTTTCAGTATATCAAAATCAGTTTCCTCTGTCAATTGATTGATTCAGTCAATTTGTGATTTGATATACTCTGCCGCCTCTTGCGGTGAAAGCACACCGGTGTCCACCGGGTCGCCCGCCATCGCTTCATAAAGCGGCAGGCGCGCCAGACTTCGTTCCATCACATCCGGCGTGCGGATGCCGGCGTCAATGTCCTTTTGCAGATGCTTCTGCAAAGCGGTCTCATCGCAGACGAGTTTAAACCGGTACAGGCGGTAGGAACAGCCGTCCAGAAGAGAAAGCAGGTCTGAAACGATGTTTTCTTCCTGCATGACCCAGCTGAACAGAATCACCTCCAGACCGGAATTGTTAAGAAAACTGCGCAGCAGAAATGCAATGTTTTTGAGCACCATCGCTTTGTTTTCTTCGTTGACCACAAACGGGTGCATCTTCCAGCACCAGTCGCCGTCCAGATAAACCGCCGCATCCAAAAGAGGAAGCAGCTGTTCACACACTGTTGTCTTACCCACACCCATAGTGCCGTTGATCAACACCAACTTTTTCATGGGCACTCCCCCTTTTTACCCATCATACCATCCGCGCAACCCGTACGCAATCTTTTCCCTTTTAAACACACAAAAAAGCGGATGTGCAAAAACACATCCGCTTTTTTAACACGAACAATTATGCGTTTGCCTGTTCCGCCGTTTTTACAGCCGGGTCATCGGTTTTGTTATCCGGACCGGATGCATCATTTCTGGAAAGCAAACGTTTTACGCCCTGGATCACAACGCAAACGCCAAGGCCGAGGATCAGCACCGCAAATACAAGCTGCAGTGCATCTGCCGCAACATTGGTTGACGCCGCTGTAATAATAGCGGCAGATTTCTGGTAAATGGTAAGCCCAAGCGCGGTAAAGGTTACAGCAACCATAACCGCAATCGGGATGTACATCATCGCGCTCTTGCGTTTGGTGCGTTTCATAAACACCGCACAAGCGATAAGCGCCAGAGCAGAAAGCAGCTGATTCGCAGAGCCGAAGAGCGGCCAGATCGCAGCATAGCCGGCTTTCGCAAGCGCGTAAGCAAGGCCGAGTGTGATGATCGTCGCAAAGTATTTGTTGGTAAGCACTTTGCGTACCGGGCCAATGTCCTCATCCTTGATGGAAGCATCCAGGAAAAGTTCCTGGAAAGAAAGACGGCCAACACGCGCAACCGAGTCAAGCGAGGTCAGCGCAAACGCGGAAACCGCAAGGTTGATGAGGGTAAACACTACATCGCTGGGAAGGCCGATGGTTGCAAGGAAGTTGGAAACGCCGCCCGCGAAAATCTGCGGCGGAGTGGTAAGTCCCTGTTCCGCTGCCGCACCGGTTGCGAACGAAGCAACCGCAATGAGGGCAACAACCGCAAGAAGTGACTCCATGAGCATTGCGCCGAAGGAAACCGGAAGCATATCTTTTTCATTCTTAATCTGTTTGGATGCTGTACCGGAAGAAACCAGCGAATGGAAACCGGATACCGCACCGCAGGCGATGGTAACAAACAGAATCGGGAAGAGGTACTGTCCGTCAACTTCAAACCCTGTAAACGCAGGAAGGTTGATGGACGGGTTGGCGACAAATACGCCAATGACCGCCGCAACGATCATCGCAACAAGCAGGTAGCTGTTGAGGTAATCACGCGGCTGAAGCAGTGCCCAGATCGGAACGACAGAGGCAATCATTATGTAGATAAACACAATGATGTGCCACCAATCCTGCGATGCATAGATCGGGCAGGCAAGGCCAATCACGATAGCCGCGACCAGAAGTACAACTGCGATGGCGGTATTGATCCACTTGTTGAGTTTGGCATACCGAAGAATAAAGCCCAGCGCAACCGCTTCAATGATGAACAGCATGGAGGTCATCGCAACCGAACCATTTGCGGTAATGGTAGACACCGTGCCGTCACTCGCGGTGGAAAACCCGTTAAAGGTACCAGCAACAACGTCGGCAAATGCCGCAACGACCAGAATGCAGAACAGCCAGCAGAAGAGCAAAAACAGCTTTTTACCAGTTTTGCCGATATACTCTTCAATAACATAGCCAATGGTGCGCCCCTTATTACGGACCGAAGCATACATAGACGCAAAATCCTGTACTGCGCCGAAAAACACGCCGCCGATCAGCACCCATAAAAGTACCGGTACCCAGCCGAAAATCGCCGCCTGGATTGGTCCGTTGATCGGTCCCGCGCCCGCAATAGAAGCAAACTGGTGCCCAAACACAACGCCCCGGTCTGCCGGAACGTAGTCCACGCCGTCTTCCAGTTCATAAGCCGGCGTTTTTGCCTTGGGGTCAATTCCCCACGTTTTTGCCAGCCAGCGCCCATAAATGAGATAAGCGCCGCCCAGCACGACGATGGCAATGATCATCATTAAAATGCCATTCATCTTTCATCCCTCCAGAATATTTGATAAACAAGCGGAAATAAAAAATGCTTCGTCTCTTTTCCAGAGACGAAGCATAAACTCCGCGTTACCACACTGTTTGCCTGTTTTAACAGGCCCCTCACCGCATCGGCTCAAAAGCGAATGCTCTTCCTTTAACGGGGAAATCCGGTCATGCTTACTGACATTCCGTTCAGCTGACAGCTCGCAGGGGATATTGCAATAACCGTTTCACCGTCTTGCACCACCTGACGACTCTCTGCAGAAACCTTGTTAAAGCAACCTGTCCTGTTCAAAACTTTTTCAAATTTTTGACTGTTTTTATTATATTCAGTTGTGAACTCATTGTCAACGTGAAAGTTTTTAAAAAATTTCCTGCAGTTCCAGACATGATTTATTCATATTTTACAAAATATTTGCGGTAGCCGGCTTCACGGCTGTATCCAATTGTTTCATAAAAACGATGCGCCTGTGTTCGTTGCGCGCCCGAAACCAGAATGAGGTACGCACACTTCTTCTGCTTCACAGCCCAATCTTCAATGGCTTCAAACAACTTTTTTCCGGTTCCCTGCCCACGGCAGTCACTTAAAACAACTACGTTTTCCACAACGCCAAAAGGTCTCCCGCCAAACGCAAGGTCCTGACAGATGACCCCCATCAGCGTGCCGACCACCCTGCCGTTTTCCTCACAAGCCGCCAGCAAACAATATCGGTCATCGGGCAGGATAACATCCAGCGCCTGCTCAATATCCTCCAGCCGGTTTTCCTCACCCATCAGCTCGTCCAGCAATTTTTTCAATGCCGGAGCGTCTTTTTTGACTGCTTTTCGTATTATAATATTCATATTATACTCCTCGTAAACTATTTTGCGGTGCGGCACGGGTGTTTTTCATTCAGGCAAACGACCCATTTTGTGAGAAGCGGGGTTAAAATATTGGTGAACACCACAGCGCTGGCAATCTGTGCTGTCGCGTTTTGCACATACGGAAGAAAGGACGGGTCCAGCTCAGCAACGATTTGAGGAGTCGCAAGCGACATAGCGGCAATCCCGCAAAACGCAGTAGAAGCATGACCGGGGCGGTGCAGCAGCTTTCGCTCCACAAACAACAGCGGCAGATTGTTAACAAGCAGGTACACAACAGTGAGAATCAGGCCTTCCACAAAGGCGTAAACGCAGCTTTTCAGATCGATGGAAGCACCGAGAGCAAAACCGAGAAACGGCAGGCAGATGGTCCCAGCCGGTTCGAACAGCCGGCGGAAATCCGGGTCGAGATTTCCGATGAGCATTCCAAGCAGAAACGGGAGCACTGAGGCGAGCAATGCCAGATATGGAAATCCCCCGTTGTTGGAAAAACTGAGGACGCAGACCGGCACCGCCGGAATCATAATCACGTTGAAGATGCCATAAGCCGCCCGGTCGATCTCATCGCCGTAATCCTCCATCAGCCCAATGTAAATAGCCGGGAGCAAACTGGTGAGTGATACCGTCAACGCAAGAGATGAAATACCCCAAACGCCCTCTTTCCCAAACAGCGCACAAAACACCGCGCTGGCCCCAATGCTGACAATCAGCTTGCAAAACGCCAGCGTTCCGCCTCGTTTGAGCGTCATGCGAATCTGGGACGGAACCAACTGAGAACCGGAAAAGAAAAGCGCGAGTGCGATCAGGCACATGGTTCCTTTGGAAGAGAAAAGCGCGGAAAACGGCGTGCCGATCTCCAGTGCCTGCGGAACAAAAGTGTTGAGCAGCGCCCCCAACACCAGTGGAACAAACATCAGTCCGGCCGGAACGCGGCGAACGGTTTGAAGAATGTGGAATGTTTTCATAATTGATTGCCTCTTTGTCTGGTTGGACTTTTATAGTGGATAAAACAATGATATTACAGCTACGATTTATTATAGCGGGCGGCTTTTCACACGTCAAACCTTTTGAAAACCGCCGTCTGGTTTCCCCAACATCCGGTCTGTCAAGCGCAAAAAAGCCCGGCGTATCCGCCGGGCTTTTGGTTTAAAACTTACGGCCGCCACCGCCAAAACTCCGGCTGGAACCGGAACTGCGTGAACTGTGGCTTCCTCCCCCGCTCGAACTGCTTTGGATCACATGGCTGGTCACCGCGCGGTTCAAGAACACATCCTCCGACTGAGTCAGATGAACACGGCTTTTTTCACGGAAAGGATACGCCGATTCAACCGTCTGCATCTTATAGCGGCGCACGATTCTCCAACAGATAAAGAACGCCACCAGAGCACCTACCGCAAGCCCAATGCCGCCCATGAGCAGCGCACGGCCAACGTCTATGGTAAAGCGGATATCCGCCTCTCCGGTCACGGGATCATACGCGCCGGAAGAAACCGCTTCGGCGTAATAACTGTCCACCCGGGCAACAAACACCTGAGCAGCGCCGTAATAATCCCCTTCGGTCAGATAGGGATAAGCTTCGTCCAGAAGCCCGTCAATCTCGCCTTGACCGATCAGGTCATAAGCTGCGCCGCTCGCGGCAAAGTACTCCTCACGGTTGTCCATATCGATCAAAAACATGGCGCCGCGCAGATCACTGCCGTAACCCACGCCGTTGCTGTCAAAAAAGTCGCGCGAATAATCCGCCGCGGACATGCCGTAGGCATTGTTGGTCGTGACAACCGCAAAGCCCATGTTATATCTGTCACTCAGCTGGGAAAGCTGCTGTTCCATGGACTGGATCTGCTCTTCGGTAAAAAGCCCCGCCTGATCGTAGACATGCTGCTGCTCTGCTTTTGCGGAAAAGGGCAGGGTCATGCACAGGCACAAAAGCAGAACCGAAATCAGCGCCCCGTGAAACGCACGCTGTTTTACTACCCGCATCATAGCAGAAAATACCCCCCAAATCCAAGCAGAATAGCAATGGGCAAAGCAATGCCCGCAAACAAAAGCGCCAGTTTTTTATAGCTGACCGGCAGCTTTCCGCAGGTCTTTCCAGTTTGCCCGTTCATGGCGTAATAGTACAGCTCGTTCTGGTACCGGAAGGTCATCGTCCAGACCGGCAGCAGCGCATATTCCGGCTTAAGGGTATGTATCTCAGCCACCGTGCTGCCGACATTGACAGTCGCGTAACCGTTCACCCGGTCACGCAGAAGCGATTCAGTGTACTGTCTCACCTGAGACCGCACCGTCGGCTCAAACTGTTTGTATTCCATATCCCGCTTCTCGGCAAAGAAGCCGGAGAGATACGCCATGGAAAAATCTTTCATTCCTCGTTCGGAAAACGGCTGAACCTGCTCCACCAAAACCCGGTTTGCCTTAGAAAGGGCGGAATGGAGCATATCCTCAAAATGAATCTCGCCGCCGCGCACCACTTTGTAAAAACTGGTCTCGGTAAACCGGCGGTTTCCGGAACGCCAGGTGCGCACCCGGGTCGCCTGCCCGTCGATTCGGCCAAACACATCACAGTCGGTCAGCCAGTAAGGGAAATAAACGCCGGTCAGCTTTTCCAGCCGACGCTCTCTTGAAAACGATTTCGGCAGGAATTTCTTTTTGCCGATCCATTCTTCAAATTTCTTCTGCGCCTGTTCCTGATTGAAGGCGAACGGCACGACCTTATCCGGCGTAAAGCTGCCGTCCAGCCGGCCGGAAAGGACGACCGGATTGTGGCAGTAATAACAGAAGGTAGCGGCTGTTGTCGCGTCGGTCACAATCTCCGCACCGCAACTCGGGCAGGAGTAGACCACAGCCTCTTCCGCACCGTTTTTTTCGGCTTCTTTCTTATCTTCAGGCTGGTCAGCCGCCTCCGGCTCCGGACGGATCCGGTCCAGTTCCTCTTTGGTAAACTGCGAGGAGCAGTATTCACACCCAAACTTCTGAGTCTTAGGGTCAAACTCAAGTTCCGCGCCGCAGTTCGGGCATTTATAAGATACAACGGTCATAAAATGGGTTCTCCTTTCCCCAGGGGTTAACCTTCCTGATCCTCAGGGCCGATGGGATCGCCGCAGTTCGGGCAGAATTTCGGCAGCGGTGCAGACGGATCCGGTTCATAACCGCATTTACTGCATTTCACCTTGCCGGACGGGCGCGGTTTCCCGCACTGGGAACAGAAATTGCCTTTGTTTTTGTGCCCGCAGACACAGGTCCACCCATCTTCCTGCGGTTTGGGTTTCCCGCACTGGGTACAGAAATTACCGGTATTCTTTGCCCCGCAGGCACAAAGCCAGCCTTCGGGTTCCGGTTTCGGGGCAGCCGGCTGCTGACCGGCGCGCTCCATCTGCTGCTGGTTTGCCTGCGACGCAGCGCCGACAAATCCTCCGCCGGCCTGCATGCCAATCCCCATACCCATAAATCCAGCCATACTGCCAGCCGCGTTAGAACCCGCAGCCTCCATGCCGCGCGCTACCGCTCCCTGCACGTAACCTTCCCGCACACTGGGGTCGCCAAGCATAGCGCCCTGATTGCGCATATTGATGAGTTTAGTCGACTCTTCATCGTAAGAAATGCTGGCAATACCGACCGACTGAATCTCCATACCACGAAGATTTCTCCAATCCTCGTCGAGAATATTGCCCATATAACGGCTGAGTTCTCTTCCTTTGGACGGAACAAACGAAATGCGCTCGCCATCCGCCGAAAGCTGGTTGATCGCCGCCTGAAGCGCTTCCATAAACTCGGAAAAATACTGTTCGTTGATGCTGGTGATCTCCACCCGCTCAGCGTTGCGCGGGATAACCTCCATGTAAAACTTGATGGGGTCCACAATTTTGATGGAATAGGTGCCATGGGTACGCAAAAACAGCTCCGCGTTATAGAAATTGTCAAAGTAGTTGATCGGGTTGCGGGTGCCGAACTTGATCCCTTTGATCTCCTGCAGATTGATATAGTAGACCTGCTGCGCCGTCGGCGTCACACCGCTGAATTTCACCCGGTTGAACGACTCTTTCAGGCTGTCTCCGAACTGGCCGTTGAAGATGGACGGCATCGCGGAATTATTGACGGTGTAATAACCCGGTTCCGCGGTATAATCCACGATCTTGCCGCCATCGACCAGCATCATAAACTGATTGTCGTACACATGGATGACCGAACCGTTGGAAACGGTGCGCTGAGAACCTTTGGTGTTGCTGTACCGGTTGTCTCCCCGGCGCACCAGAACGCCGCTGGTAAACACAGTCTCACTGCCCATATTGTCCGGTTCAATCACTTCCAGCCACTGGTCTGCCAACCCGCCGGTAATCGCTCCGATTGCTGCTCTGATAATGCCCATAATAACAACTCCTTTTTGTTACCTTGTAAAATTGTATGCTGGATTTAATCAATCAACTCAATACCTGAAAATTCCCAGGCATACCGGTTTATTTCTTCTACGGACGACCCGCAGTAATCACAAATTTTTACGCCGAGCGTTTTAAGCGGCGCACCGCAGTTCGGGCAGGTAAGCCCTGCCGATTTATCCTGTTCGGCCTCGGT
The DNA here is from genome assembly GCA_900552945.1 of uncultured Oscillospiraceae bacterium. Classification (GTDB taxonomy): domain Bacteria; phylum Bacillota; class Clostridia; order Oscillospirales; family Ruminococcaceae; genus Metaruminococcus_A; species Metaruminococcus_A gallistercoris. The sequence continues at coordinate 6,070 of USBI01000004.1, read as the reverse complement.
GAGCTGTTTTGCGTCCTGCACATAAACGAGGCTGATGTTGTACTTCGTCTGCTCGAACAATTCTTTGCTGCCTCTGAGTAGTTCGTTTTGGCGGGTGACATAAAACAGATACTCCACCGCGCTCTGAAAAACCACCGTGCAGCGCCCGCCGCTTTTGATGTAACGCGCGATTTCCGTTTGATGAATCCGCACCCGTTCAAAATGTTCCCGCTCCCCCCGCGCTTTGGCGTCATCAATCCGCCTGACTGCCTGCTGCCGGAGCGGTTGTGAAACGGAAGCAAGCCGTGAGGCATCCTGCCGGGTGAGCGCTGTAAAAAAGGCGGATAACGCGTCTTCTGCTTTTTGACGCGCCTCGTCGTAATGAAACGCCGGGAAATCCCGCTCAATCTGCGGAAGGTACACCCGCGTCATCGCCGAAACCGATTTCGGCGTGCGGGAAAGCATTTCTCTCTGCCGGGCGATTCCTTCAGACACCGACGGCGTGCCGAACAGCTGTCTAGAAAAATCGCGGACCTTTTTGACCGCAAGCAAAATCACAATTGCCAGCGCTACGACAATCACCCCGCCGACAAGCCAAAATATCTGATTCGGCTGCATGACACACCTCCTGCCCATTCAGCTTCATTATACCCTATCGCCGCTTATCGCGTAAAGCGCTTTTTCAGACTGTTTTCAAACGGCGCTTATCCTTGCAGAATTTGCTTTTACCCACGCGCATTCACTTTCCGGTATTCGCCCGGCGGCACCCCAAACATTTTCTTGAACTGACGGCTGAAATGGAATTCATCGTAAAAGCCAAAGTTCTTCGCAGCTTCCCGCAGGGTAGCCGTTGGATGCTCCTTTAAATAGGATTCCGCTCCGTTTAATTTATTCTGCAGTTGATATTGGTAAGGAGTCACCCCCTTTTCCGACCGAAACCGGCTGATGAGGGTTTTTGAACAGACAAAAAAGCGTTTCGCCAGTTCTTCTCCGGTAAAAAAACGCTGCGGATTGGCGTGGATGAAATCCAGCACCTCCTTAACAAGCGGGTCCTGCGCCAACGGTTCTGCCCGCTGCAGCGCCGCGCTGAGTTCGACCAACAGCAATCCAAACAAAGCGGATAACCGCGCCTGATACAACGGCGGTTCGGCAAGTGAATACTCATACACAATCGTTTCAAACAGCCGTTTCACTCTGGGGAACTGCCCGCATGAGACCTTTTCCGGCAGAAGGACATATCCTTCCGGTTCACCGTCATCTGTACCCGCATTTCGGTCATCCGCCGGACTTACATGAATATACATTGTCCGTGTTCCCTCTTTGCAGGGCAATTCTCCATAATGATGGTGCCCTGCGGACAAAAGCAGAACATCCCCTTCTTCCAACTGGAACGGAAGACCGTCTTGAAAGACCTCCCAGCCTCCCTCGCAGATGTAAACGAAGTCGTGCTCGTACATGACCCGGTCGGGATGCAGGGCGGGTTCCGCGTAAAAATTATAATAGGCGGCGCTGATTTCCCGCCTTGTTTCCAGTTCAAACAACGTCAAACAACCGCCCCCTTTTTACCAAATCATACATGTGGTATTCCATTCTGTCAATGGTGTAAAAAATCAGCGCACGCTATAATCAGATTCAGAAAAAGGAGCTGATGAACATGACAGATAAAAAAATAAGAGCGGCTGTTGTCGGGCTGGGGTTCGGCGGCGCATTCGTCCCCATATGGAAAGACCATCCTGATGTGGAAGAGATCGGCATCTGCGACCTCGACCCAAATCTGGCAAAACAGTTCGCAGAAGAATATAACATTTCAAAGGTTTACGCTTCGCTCGACGAGGTGCTCGCAGATGATTCGCTCGACGCAGTCCACCTTGTTACCTGCATTCCGGACCATGCCAAACAAACGGTTCAGGTGCTGGAATCGGGCAAGCACTGCGCCTGCACCGTTCCCATGGCAACTACTCTGGAAGAGATTCGAAATATTTTCAAAGCGGTACGGCACTCCGGGAAAAACTATATGATGATGGAGACCACCCTGTTTACCTACCAGTATTTTTACATCAAAGAAATGCTGGAACGCGGCGAGATGGGCAGAATCCAGTTCCTGCGCGGCTCGCATTATCAAGACATGGAGAACTGGCCGTCTTACTGGAACGGACTTCCTCCTTTCTGGTACGGTACCCATGCCATCGCGCCGATGGTGGGTTTATCCGGCAGCCGGATTGAGCGGGTTTCCTGCCTCGGTTCAGGCAGTATGCGGGAAGAACTGGTAAAACAGTACGGCAATCCTTTCCCGGTAGAGACCGCGCATTTCAAATTCGCGAGCGGGCTTTCCGCCGAAGCGACCCGCTCTCTGTTTGAGACCGCAAGGGTCTACCAGGAAGGGCTGAGCGTTTACGGAAGCAAGAAAACCTTTGAATGGGGCTTTGGCGACGGAGATGACCCGTATATCACTACACTCACCGAGACCCACGAATCCGGCTCCCGCGGATTCCGCACAGATGCCTGCGTCACTGAAATGCCCAACCACTATAACACGCTCCCCAAACAGCTTTGGAAGCACACGGTCGGCGGAAATTACGACCCTACCAATCCGCAGAAATCGCTGGTCAAAGGTGCGGGGGGCGGCCACCACGGTTCTCACCCGCATCTGGTGCATGAATTCGTGCGCAGCATCGTGGAAGACCACAAACCGCTGGTAGACGAAACGCTCGCGGCCAACATCACCGCCGCAGGTATCTGCGCGCACGAATCCGCACTGCGCGACGGCGAATGGATTACCATCCCACGGTTTTAATCCACACAAAACGCTTTTCAAACACAAATCCTTAAAACAAACCCCCGGCGCTCAATTGAGCGCCGGGGGTTTGTTTCACCCAAATAATCCATCCGCACAAACGTTATCATCACAAATTGTTTTCACCATTTCACACACAGATTGGCAAGATAGTTGCTGCCGAAACGGCTCAGACGATTTCTGGGGTCTTTGGACTCATAAAAATCAATCATGGCAAACCCACACCGGAGCTGCCCGCGAATCTGTTCTTCCAACGTATGGCTAAATTCATAGCCGTATTCCGGGTCGATTTTTATCACGCCCTGCTGCTCCAACTGTCTGGAATTAAACGGAAGTTCGTATTTGAGCATCAGTTCCTTTTCGGGATGGTCCCACACATCATCCGCGTCATACATGTAAATCCACGGATTCACATACCCTACCATAAGCAATCCGCCCTTAGTAAGCACCCGATAGCACTCAGCCCACAAACGATCCAGCGATTCGATATAAACATTGGAAACCGGGCAGAAAACAATGTCAAACGAAGCATCCTCAAACGGAAAACGCTCCGTCATATCCGCTTGGATGGTTTTGATGGTCAACCCCTCCCGCTTGGCGACCATCCGGTCGGACGCCAGCTGGTTTTCGGAAAAATCCATGATGGTCGTGTCAAACCCTTTTGCGGCAAACAGCGGCCCTTGCTGCCCGCCTCCACAGGCTAAACCAAGCAACCGGTTTCCTACTGCACGATCAAACCATTCACAGGGCACCGATCTTCCTACTGTGAGAGCAACCTGGAGCGGTTGTGTCTTCGCCGCCTCAAACTGTTCGTGTGTCAGCGGTACGGTATAACGAATCCCTTTTTCGGCGACTTTATTCCATCGGTTTTGATTAAACAAAACGTAATCATTCACAGAAATACCCCCTTTTTAACACCTGATCCCTTGCGCGGCCCTGTCAGCCACAGCATTCGGTCAACCCAATTATAGGGCGCAAACCGCAAAAATACAACCTCGTTCCAGAACGTTTAAACCCAGCTTTTCCCATTCAATCATACTCTGTAATCTTACGGTCTGCCCGCCCGGCTGTAACCAACATTCCCGTCAAACACAAAAACCCTTTCCGCCGCCAGAAACAGCGGAAAGGGTTTTTAAAGCCTGTCAAAATCCGCTTACCGCCGGAAAATTACAGGGCGAGGGCACCCGCATTCGCTGCAGAATTTTTCCTGTTCAGTCAACCGACGACCGCAATTGGGGCAGAAGGCAGCAACAAGGTTCGGTTGAACTATCACCGTATTCGGTGCAATATTCGGTTGAGTCGGTACCACGTAAGCGGCGTTTCCCGATTGATACGGGTTTGCCAACCACCAGCCGAACACAAATATTGCCACGCATTCCATATAAGAGGCGGCCAACAAAAGAGGGTTCCCAAGATACATATCCGGCCAGGACGCAATCAGCACCATCAAACCAAGCAAAAACAATGCGCCGGGAAGATACCACACCTGTTTCAAAGCACGAACAGAGGCGTGCCGCCCTCTAAAGACCGAAACAGCCGCAAACACCACGATCAACAGATGCGCCGCAATCCCAAGAAAGCTGTACACCATCTCATACCATGAAAAATAATAGGTATGCGGCCGCATCAGATAATTAATCAGAACGTCCCCGTAAAGAAGCAGGCACTGCAACGCCTGAAACCCGGTCACGACTACCAGTCCAACGTTGTGCTGACGCGCAAAGAGAAGAAAACTTATTGCCAAAAGCGCCAAAAACAAGCCTATGCCAAAAAGCGTCGTGTAATGAAACCGATTGAACATTTTCTCGAACATTTCAATTGAGAATTGCGGAGTTTCAGCAAGCATAAATGAAAGTTAATAACGAAAGACCATTTCAAATGGGTAAAGCAACGCCGCAAGCAGATAAAAAAGGCCTCCTATGCCAACCTTCAGGGTCCATCTTGTCTGAAGCATTTGCAATTTGACTCCTCCTTTTACACGCCGCCTGTATATTGGCCTTTCTTCATTTTACCACCAACCGCTGCATTCGCAAAGTGGTTTTTGAATCTTATAAAAATCCCCCGACCGCTCGTTTGAGCAGCCGGGGTTTTCTTCGTTTTATTCGATCACGACCTGTACTTTGCCGATCTCTTTCCCAAACAGTCCGGCATATCCGTCCTGCCCGTTTGTTTTCTCGTTGTCATACTGCCAGCTGTAATAATCTTTGCCGGTCGGCGCCACACGATACTTCGCCTTCTTCGCCGGTTTGATTCCGTTCGGTGTGTAGTAGTAAATTTCCACCGCGTCGATTGGTTTTCCGTTGCCGGCATAACCGTTCTTGCTGTCATTCACATCATACCCGGTCACATACGGCAGCCAGTTGCCACCTTTGACGTGTACCCGGTATTTGACGCTACCATCGGATACTTTCACCGCGACATCGGTCACCGGGCTTTCTTTCCAGCCCGCGTAATCGGTGAGGTTTTTCACTTCCGACAACCATCCGTGCGCTTTGGTACGCACACGGTAAAACACGTCGCAGGTGAACGCCGGCGCCGGGGTCGGCTCCGGTTCCGGTGTGGGAGCCGGTTCGTCCGGGATTTTACAAAACTCCGCATACCCGGTGTTCATATCGCACCGGCCGGAAATGCCGCTTACGCTACCATTGGAAGAATACTGATGAATGTCGCATTCAATTTCTTTATCGTAGTTTTCACGGTAGTCCGCTTTCCAAATGCTTCTGCCGCCCAGCTTGTCCAGCGCAATGTAATTGGTAAGCCAGTTGGTATTGGCGTACACACCGACCTTGTAACCCGCTTTTTCCACCTCTTCGACGAACGCGAGAATGACACCGGTGACAAACTCTTTCCCTTTCTGCGCCTGCGCGTTTTCCTCTACATCGTAGTAAACTGGCAGGTCAAACGTCTTGCCGCTGACCGCTTCCAGAAAGGCGGCCGCCTCTGTTTTCGCATCTTCCGCGCTTTCCGCGTAGGAGTACCAGTATGTACCGACCCGCAGCCCTGCCGCTTTTGCACCCTTGTAGTTTTCTTCAAAATACGGGTCTTTCTGGCTGATCTCCCTACCATATCCCGCACGGATGACTACAAATTCCACCCCGTCGGCTTTTACCTTGTTCCAGTCAATGTTTCCCTGATATTTGGAAACGTCGATTCCCTTTACGCTCATTTGCTCTCCTCCTGTTTCGGTTCGGTGTAGGTCATGGCCTGCGCGCTGTCGCTGAGGCCTTTTGTGGTCGGGTCATTGATGATCCCCCAAAGGGAGACGATGACCGACACGACAATAACCGGGTTCATGAC
>USBI01000003.1 GCA_900552945.1 uncultured Oscillospiraceae bacterium | reverse complement strand
AGGCTCCGGTCTCGTGGGCTCGGAGATGTGTATAAGAGACAGGAAAAAGCCCGTCCGCAAAAGCGGATGACGCGGAAGGATTTCCCTCCACACAAACCGCATTCGGCAGGTTTCCCTCCGCAGCGGCTTTGATACCCTCCGCTGAAAACCTGTCTAAAGCGGCCGAAACATCCGTTTTTAAAGGATTGAGCCGAACCGTTATCGGAGGAGCGAGAAGTGAGGTTTCCAAGATCAGACCAAGCTTTTCTTCCCCGTAATCCCCGGCATACTGCTCCACCAGCCAGCGCGGACAGGAATATGCCACACTGCAATATTGAAACGGGTCTGTCGTTTTATCCGGCAAAGCAACCTGTTTTCCCTCCCGGATAAACCGGCGAAGCACCGCGTTGATCAAACCTTTTGCTCCCGGTTTAAACCGCGCGGCCAGCTTGACGCTCTCATTGACCGCCGCGGAATCGGGAACATCCATATAAAGGAGCTGATAAAACCCCATCCACAGGATGATGCGCACCGCAAGCGGAGTTTTTGCCACTGGCTGGGAAAGATAGCCTGCGGCGATATAATCCAGTGTGAGCTTTCGCTCGACCACACCGTAAAAAAGCCGTGTGGCAAACTTTTGATCAGCGGACGACAAGTTTTCCTTTTTGAGCGCCGCATCCAGCAGCAAATTGGAATAACTTTTATCCTGTTCCAGCCGAACGAGACATTCTGTTACAATCTGCCTTGCGCTTTTCATGTTAGCGTCTCCTGTTGGCGAGCGCAATCAACCGCACAAGGTTTGCGAGTGCTACGACCAGTGCAGCAACATAGGTAAGCGCTGCCGCGGTCAAAACCCGTTTTGCGCCAGTCAGCTCTTCACCCTCCAGAATATGCTGTGAACCCAGTGTCTGCAAAGCGCGGCGGCTGGCATTGAACTCAACCGGAAGCGTAATGAGCTGAAACAGCACAACTGCACAGAACAGCAGAATTCCCGCCAGAACGAGCGGCTGAAAGGACATAATCAAACCAATCAGCACCAGCGGAATGGCAAGAGACGACCCAAACTGGGTCAGCGGAATGATGGTTTTGCGAATCTTAAGCGGAACATACCCGCGGGCATGCTGTACCGCGTGGCCGACCTCATGAGCCGCAACGCCGATTGCTCCGACTGAAGGACTGCCGTAAGTGGAGTCCGACAGGCGCACCACATTGGCAGACGGGTCGAAATGGTCTGACAATTCCCCCGGTGTATGAACGACCGCAACATGGGAAAGCCCGTTATCATCCAAAATCTGCCGGGCGACCTGATCTGCGGTCAATCCTTTTCGATTGTATACATTCTGATATTTATGAAAGGTCGATTTTACATTAATTTGTGCGATCACCGCAATCAGCAAAGCAGGAATCACAAGAAACCAATAATAGGTATCAAAATAAAAATACGGCAAAATCACTCACTCTTTCCTAGTTGATCGCCGGCGGAAATGTGTCTTCCGCGCATAAACGCATCCCCCGGCATTCGTTTTGAGCCTTCATACTGCACTTCCGTTAACTCAACCGATCCGCTCCCACAGGCAACAACCAGCCGCTTATTATCCAGCACGGTACCAGGCGTTCCGGAACGGTCGCACAAAGCAGAACGATACACCTTTAGCCGCTTTCCGTTATATTCGGTCACAGCGCACGGCCAGTCGGAAAGGCCGAGAATCTGCCTGTGGACCGCTTCCGCGGATTTGTTAAAATCAATTGCCGACATCTCTTTGGAAAGCATGGGAGCATAACAGGATTCCTCATCATTTTGCGGGACTGCGGTGAGACTTCCCTGCTTCAGCCGCAGAATGGTCTCTTTTAAAAGGTCCGCTCCCACAAAAGAAAGGCGATCATAAAGTTCGCTTGCTGTTTCGTTCTCTTTGACCGGCACTTCGGATTTTAACAGCATATCCCCCGTATCCAGCCCTTCGGCCATATACATGGTGGTCACACCGGCAAGTTTATCCCCGTTGAGCACCGTCCACTGAATCGGTGCGGCTCCGCGGTACTTCGGCAACAGTGAACCATGCACGTTGATGCACCCGTATTTGGGAAGTTCCAGAATCTCTTTCGGAAGGATCTTCCCATACGCCACAACAACAATCAGTTCCGGGTTGAGGGTACGCAAAACCTCTTCCGCTTCTCCGCTTCGGAGTGTTTTGGGCTGATAAACCGGCAGATTATGTTCCAACGCCAGTTGTTTCACCGGCGTAGGCGCCAATTTATGCCCGCGCCCTTTTGGTTTATCCGGCTGGGTAAATACACCGAGGACCGTTTCGCCCATATCAAGCAATGTTTTTAAACTGGGAACGGCAAAGTCAGGAGTGCCCATAAAAACAATATTCATTATTTCCTCCTTCAGCCGCTTTAGTCATCCTCGCGGACAATTTCCTCTGCAAGATCAAGAAACAGAATGCCGTCCAAATGATCGAGCTCATGGCAGAATGCACGCGCCAATAAACCTTCTCCGCTTCGAGTAAACGTATTTCCATTCCGATCCTGCGCAGAAACAGTAACCTTCATTGGGCGTTTTACAATTCCGAATTCATTCGGGCAGGACAAACAGCCTTCGTACTCTTTCTGTTCTCCGCTGGATTCAATGATCTGCGGATTGACAAGCTCAATCAGCCCTTCTCCCGTGTCAATGGTCACAACCCGGCGCAGAATGCCCACCTGCGGCGCCGCCAGGCCAACACCTTCATTTTTATACATGGTTTCCGCCATATCGTCCAGAAGCTCCCAGAGCTTTTCATCGAACTTTTCAACCGGGCGGCTTACCTTTTTGAGTACTTCATCGCCTTTTTTAACTACATTGCGAATTGCCATTTTATTCAACCTTTCCAGCCGTTGGCTTATTGTATTTTAAATATTGATTTCACCATTGATATCAGCAAAAACCGTCGTTTTGGAAAACGCCGGAAGCGCCGATGTTTGTTCCAGCAAGCCCTGAAGCATCCGCTTAAACACAGTGTTTGCCTTGCATTTTATAACAATGCGATATCGATATTTGTTATTTAACTTAAAAATATCCGCTTCAACCGGACCCAAAACCCTCATTGGAATTTTTACCGGACTGGCTTGAACTGTTTGCTTGAGCAAATTTAGAAAGGAATAAGCGGCGTTTTTTACCGTCTTTTCCTGAAGCGCCGAAAAACCGATGACGCATATATCGCAAAACGGCGGATAAAGCAGTGCACGTCTTGCCTGAATCTCATCGTTATAAAACGATTCATAGTTTTGATGTGCCGCGAAATTCAAAACCGGATGTTCCGGCGTGTAAGTCTGAATATACGCACGGCCAGCCTTCTGCCCTCTTCCACTCCGACCAACGACCTGCGTCACCAGAGAAAATGTCCGTTCATTGCTTCTGAAGTCGGTGGAATACAACAGTTTATCCACCGAAAGGACGCCAACGAGCGTGACATTTGGAAAATCCAAGCCCTTCGCGATCATCTGGGTACCCAGCATGATATCATACCCGCCGGCGCCGAATTTCTGAAACGCTTCTTCGTAGGCGAACCGGGAGAAGGTGGTATCCGTATCCATGCGAAGAACCCTGGCATCTGGAAACAGCCGGGAGACCTCATCCTCCAGTTTCTGGGTACCGAGGCCGGTGAGCCGGATATGCTTTCCGCCGCATTTGGGGCAGATAAAATCCTGCTTTACCGAATAGCCGCAATAATGGCACATCATTCTCCCGTTTGCTCGGTGATAGGTAAGCGCCACGCTGCAATGCGGGCAAAGTTGCACTTCACCGCAGTCAATACAGGTTGCGTAGGTGTGATATCCCCGCCGGTTGAGCAAAAGAATCGACTGCTCCCCATGAGTCAGGTTGTAATACAACTCGTCGATGAGCACGTCGCTCAGGATTTCTGACTGCGCAGGGTTTAGATGATCCCGCAGATCCACCAGATACACATCCGGCAGAATCGCGGTGGAATACCTCTTTTTTAATTCAAACAGGTGATATTTTCCCTTTTTAGCCCGATAATAGCTGTCCACCGATGGTGTAGCGGAAGCAAGCAAGAGCAGCGCGTTATGGGTAGCACACCGAAATTTTGCAACGTCTCTCGCATGATAACGGGGTGACGACTCCGACTTATAGGAGGCTTCCCCCTCCTCGTCCATAACGATAAGTCCGATATTTTTGCAGGGAGAAAACACCGCGCTTCTTGTACCGACTACGATCTGTGCGCTCCCATTGCGGATGCGCTCATATTCATCGGCCCTCTCTCCCAGGGAAAGACCGCTGTGGATCACCGCGACACGGTCCCCGAACATGGAAATAAACTGAGAAACCATCTGCGGCGTCAATGAAATTTCAGGAACCATCATAATCGCTTGACGGCCTTGAGAAACAACAAATTCAATGAGCTTTAAAAAAATCTGCGTTTTTCCGCTTCCGGTCACCCCCTGAAGCAGCGCTACGTTTGGCTGATGACTCTGGTAAAGATCAAAAAGCCCGGAAAACACCTTCAGCTGTTCTTCAGAAAGCTTGGTCGAAGCCGGCGATGGGCGGTCATTTCTAGCGATTTTCGGCCGCCTGAATATTTTGCGTTCATAAAACTCTGCCGCGTTTTTTTTGACCAATGTTTTCAAAACCGCTTCTGTCACACCGCACAAATAACAGCATTCCTTTACCGAAGCGACCTGGGTTTCCTGCAGCAATTCTACAACCGATGCCTGCTTAGGAGAAAGCGATGCATTGGCAGGGTCAAAATCATCCTTCAAACGAATCATACGGATGGTCTCATCGCACACACGGCGTTTAATTTTATCATCCGGAACAATGATTCCCTTTTGGATTAGCCCATCCACAACCTTGTTCTGTTCACCACAGCCGATATTTTTTAAAAAACTGTTTAACTCCGCTTTGTTTTTCGCGGTTTTTAGAAAACGGATGACATTCTGTTCCGCTTCGCTGAACGCCGAAAGTTCTACCTCATCGATCCGGTGAACAAGATGATATGATGACACCACATCTACATTCAGTCCGACCGGGAGAAGCACTCTTACAGCATCGTAATAGGTGCAGAATGTATTTTCCTTTAAATATTGGATGATTCGAAAACCCTCTTCATCTACAAGCGGAGTTTCATCCAGCAAAGCAAAAATCGCCTTGCAGGAACTGGAAAAATCCGCGTGATCCGACAAAGAAAAGACCAGCGCCTGCATTTTACGGTTTCCTCTGCCAAACGGCACAAGAACACGGCAGCCGGGCTGGATCCTATCCGTCATATCATCTGGGACGATGTAATCGAACAGTTTATCAAAGCGTACGGTCGCTTTTTCAATTGCCACCTTCGCAATGAGCCGCTGCTGCATATACATCCCCCCTTCCTCTCAGCCGTTTCAGGCTGCAGTTATTCTTCTTCGGATTCCTCTACGATTTTATAGGCGCCTTTTTCAAATTCTTCTACCGCAAGCTGAACCGGTTTTTCAGTCAGCGGGGTTCCTTCCTCTTCTGCCTTTTCAGCAATCTGGCGTGCGCGTTTTGCAACGCCTACAACCAAAGAATAGTAGCTTTCATTTCCCTTTAACATTTCACTTGCAGATGGTCTGTGCATAATCTTATAACACCTCATTCAATTGATTTTCCATACGGTTGCTGCGGCACTTTTCAGCCTGCAAAATCGCCCGTATATCTGACACGGCCTGTTCGACCGTCTGGTTTACAACAATATAATCATATTTCGGCGCAAATTGTAATTCTGTACGCGCCGTATTCAAGCGGTTTTGAATCACCTCTTGCGTTTCGGTCTGCCGGTTCACAAGACGGTGTTCCAGTTCCTCCATGCTTGGAGGAATGATGAAAACAAACACCGCATTCGGGCATTTTTCCCGAAGCTGCATAGCACCCTGAACTTCAATTTCCAGAATTACATCGTAACCGGCAGCGCACTTTTCTTCAACCGCCTGTTTCGGCGTGCCGTAGTAATTCCCGACATAGCTGGCATACTCCAGCATACCGCCGCTTGCGATTTTCTCCTCAAACTGTTCTTTGCTGATAAAATAGTAGTGAACACCATCCACCTCTCCAACCCGGGGCGACCGTGTTGTTGCCGAAACTGAATAAAAGACATGTTCGTCATTTTCAATCAGCTGTTTTAAAACAGTTCCTTTTCCACAACCGGACGGACCGGACACTACAACCAGCAAACCGGACTTATTCATCCGCTTCCTCCTCTTCCTCATCCTGATAAGACAACCGGTTTGCAACCGTTTCCGGCTGCACGGCCGAAAGAACAACATGATCGCTGTCCATGATAATAACCGCACGGGTACGGCGCCCATATGTTGCGTCGATCAGCGCGCCTTTATCACGGGCATCCTGAATAATGCGTTTAATCGGCGCGGATTCCGGGCTGACAATCGCAATCAATCGGTTTGCAGAAACCATATTTCCAAAGCCGATATTAATCAGTTTCATGATGATCTCCTTCCACTCATTATTCAATATTCTGAATCTGTTCGCGAATTTTCTCTACTTCGCTCTTTAAATCCACCACGATCTTGGTTATTTCAAGATCCTGCGCTTTTGAACCAATGGTATTAATTTCCCGGTTTACCTCCTGAATAAGGAAGTCCAGTTTACGGCCGATTGGCTCTTCTGAATTCATAAACGAACGAAGCTGGTTTAAGTGACTGCGCAAACGGACGGTTTCTTCATCCACCGCGATCCGTTCAGAAAAAACGGCCGCTTCTGTCAAGACACGCGCATCATCAATTTCCCGGCCTTCCAGAACTTCTTTGAGTTTCGCGTAAAGCCGGTCGCGATAAGCCTGCGTTGTCATAGGAGAACGTTCTTCCACGCGTGAAACCGCCTGCTCAATGGTATCCAGCCGGCCCAGCACGTCAAGACGCATGCGTTCGCCTTCTTTTTCGCGCATCGAAACAAAACGATCCAACGCTTCTTCCGCTACAACACGCACGCTGTTCCAAATTACTTCTTCGTCTTCGGCTGCCTTACGAACATTGAAAACATCCGGAAAACGGGCAAGCGAATTTAAAGAAAGGTTGTCGCTTAATCCGAATTCTTCCGAAACCGAACGAAGCGCCGTAATGTAGCCTTTCGCCAGCGATTTGTTCAGCTCAACGACCGAATCCTGCCCTTCTACGGTAAACACAGTGATATTAACATCGATCTTACCGCGCGACACTCTTTCCTGAAGAAATGTTTTCATCTTCTCTTCCAGATAGCCGTAAACGCGGGGTACACGAGCAGAATACTCAAAATAGCGGTGATTGACCGACCGGATTTCCACCAGAATATCACGCCCATCAATCAGCTGCTGACTCCGCCCATACCCAGTCATACTTTTTAGCATGTTTTTTCCCTCGATTAACAGTTTTGTAAAAGTGAGTCCAATCAAAGCCCTTTTCAAGGCCTTTTCTTTTTATATTATAGCATAAATCCCAAAACCGGGAACGTTTTATTCATAAATCATTCACATTTATTAATAATTTATCCATAATTTGATTTTGACTTCAAATTGTTATTTCCGTTCACATTATTTCTAAAAACGGCTCTTAAGCAAAATAAAAAAGGCGCTGGATTCAGCGCCTTTTTAAGAAGATCATTATTTGTAAGATACCTGAATGGTTGTATTCGGCTCGTTTTCGTCAAACGGTTTTTTATGCCGGTTTTCGAAAAACTTAACCGCAACCTGACCGAACTGTGCATAGCTGAGGACATCCTCTTCCTGCTCAGTCCACTGAGCGCATTCCGCACGCAGCTTATCGAGCTCCGGCTCAAGCAGATCAGCCGGACGGCAGTCGATCGGCTCTGCATCGCCAATGATCTTTTTGCGGAATTCCGGATCAATCGTGACCGGAGTTTTACCGTATTCACCACGTACCAGGCCTTTAAACTCTTTGGTGACCATTTTGTAACGCTCACCCATGATAACATTAAACACAGCCTGTGTACCAACGATCTGAGAAGTCGGAGTAACCAGCGGAGGCATACCTGCATCAGCGCGAACACGCGGAACCTCATTGAGAACTGCGTCGAGCTGATCCTCTTTGCCAGCCTGTTTCAGCTGAGAAAGGAGGTTGGAAAGCATACCGCCCGGAACCTGATAGATGAGCGCATTCGCGTCAACTGCCAGCATTTTCGGATCGAGAAGGCCTGCTTTAATATATTTCTCACGAAGGCCCATGAAGTAAGAACGGATCTCGTTAAGCAAAACAAGATCAAGCCCTGTGTCATACTCGGTGCCTTTCAGAGCCGCGACCATGGACTCGGTCGGCGCATGAGAAGTACCCAGAGCCAACGGAGACATTGCGGTATCAATCATATCCGCACCGTTTTCAATTGCCTTTAACAGGCACATGGAAGCAAGCCCGGAAGTATAGTGGGTATGAAGCTGCACCGGAATCTTGACAGCGTCTTTAATCGCCTTAGTCAAGGTAGCGGTACGATACGGGGTAAGGAGCGCAGCCATATCTTTAATGCAGATGGAGTCCGCGCCTTCCTCCTCGATTTGTTTCGCATAATTGACATAATACTCATCGGTGAAGACATCACCCAACGTGTAAGAGATAGCAACCTGCGCATGTGCTTTTTCTTTTTTCGCCGCTTTGATTGCGGTTCTCAGGTTACGAATATCATTAAGCGCATCAAAAATACGGATGATATCGATGCCGTTCGCAACCGATCTCTGAACAAAATACTCCAGAACATCGTCTGCATAATGACGGTAACCCAGCATGTTCTGACCACGGAACAGCATCTGCAATTTGGTGTTCGGCATCTCACGACGGATGATGCGCAGACGCTCCCACGGGTCTTCATTTAAAAATCTCAAGCAGCTGTCGAACGTAGCGCCGCCCCAAACCTCTGCAGAATAAAAACCGACCTTGTCCATTGTGGAAAGAATGGGAAGCATGTCGTCAGTTGTCATTCTGGTGGCAAGCAGGGACTGATGCGCGTCACGAAGGACAGTTTCAGTCACTTTAATTTTAGCCATAGATTCTCTTCCCCTTTGTATTACTCAATCGAGAAAAGTTTGCTGTTGGATTCAACTGCAGCGCCTTCATTGACATAAATCGCAGCAACTTTACCATCCTGCGGAGCAACGATTTCATTTTCCATCTTCATTGCTTCAAGAATGCAGAGGGTATCGCCGGCTTTAACCGCATCGCCAACTTTTACTTTCACACTGAGGATTGTGCCCGGCATCGGGGAATTCACCTCAACAGCACCAGCGGAAACAGGAGCAGCCGGAGCCGGTGCAGCGGCAGGAGCTGCAGCAGGAGCAGCGGCAGGAGCCGGTGCAGCGCCCATCTCGTCAACTGTAACATCAAAATTCTCACCATTAACAACTACGCTGAATTTTCTCATCGTTTCAATCTCCTTAAAACTGTTTTTAATAGTGTTTGCATCACAAGGAAACATTATATTTTATTATACACTATCGTTAATTAAATAACAAGTAGTTTCTGTCAGTTTTTGCAATTTTTACAAGTTTGAAAAAACGCATTTGCAGATTTTATACAAAGGCTGTCATTCTGTACAAAGCGCCATTTTTCAAGCAATGGCCTGTCCATTTCCGGTGAAAAATACACCGTATCATTTTCACAATCCATAAGCCCAGCCATGCAGGCACGAATCAGGCCGTCAAACAAGGCATCATCACCTTTGGCGTCAGCATACAGAATTTCCATCCCATCCGGCACCATACGGTAAAAGCAGCATCCCAGACACTCACCCCGCTGATCGGCTATGTACAACAAAACTTCCCCATCTTCCGGCAGTTTAAACCCAAACGAGTCGGCACAGGAACAAATCTGTTCCCTGTTGCTTACAGGAACCATTTTCAGCATTGAGACCTACTTCCTTTCCGGCTTCTTTACCGCATTGCGAACAGCTTTCAGCTCTTCTGATGTCAAATCCCGGTAAGCGCCCGGTTTAAGCATACCAAGGCGAAGGGGTCCAATTGAAGTTCGTTTCAGGCGAGCCACCTCAAGACCGACCGCTTCGCACATTTTACGCACCTGGCGGTTTCTGCCTTCATGAATCACGATTTCCATAACAACCCTTCCCGGTTCTTTGGTCAGGACCCGCACGACCGCCGGAGCAGTTTTCCGTCCATCAATTTCTACTCCTTCCGAAAGCCGGACTGTCTGTTCATCCGTTACATCCGGGCGAACGGTCACACGATAAGTTTTCGTTACATGACGACTCGGATGCATCATATCATTGGCAAAATCACCGTCGTTGGTAAACAGAAGAAGCCCTTCACTGTTCCGGTCCAAACGTCCGACCGGATAGACCCGCTCTTCCACATCTTCCAGCAGATCCATCACACAACGGCGGTTCTGGTCATCACTTACCGTGGTGACATAGCCACGGGGCTTATTCATCATGATATATCGGGTACTTTTTTTCTTCGGCAGATAGACCCGCTCGCCCATCACCGTGATCAGATCGGCGCGGGGATCAATTTTCATACCGATTTCAGCCGGATGCCCGTTCACCTTAACCTTTCCCCGGGCAATTAATTCTTCCGCCTTTCTGCGGGAACAGACACCGGCATCCGCCAAAACCTTTTGAATTCGTATTTTTTCCACGTCATTTTCCTTTCCTATTTTGAAAAGCTGTTCATAAAATCCAATATCGAATTGATTGCTCGCACGAAAGAGTCCCAAAAGCCACCCTTTTCTGGCTCGCCATCGTTGACCGCAACATCTTCGGCGGCCATCAGTGGCTGTGAAGCAACCACTTCGCCTTTGTAACAATAATCCACCCGCCCGAGGATATCGCCCGCTGTGACAGGAGCAAAATAAAACCGATCCAGATGGACCTGCGCCGTTAATTCATCCACACTGGCCGTCATCGTTGCCGCACCATAAAGCTGCAGCTTACAGGTATTCTGTGTACCGCCGGTTATGACCGCATTGAGATCACCCATGAGATCCTGTGGGATTTCATGAGCCGAAACCCGAGAAAATCCATAATCCAACAGATTGGCTGTATCCTGCCAGTCGTTTGGATCACTCAGCGTCACGCAGATAAGCGTTACACCGTCACGGGTTGCGGCAGTAACCAGACAACGCCCGGCTTCGTCGGTAAAACCGGTTTTGACTCCAATGGCGCCTTCATAGTTTGTCAGCATTTTATTGCTGTTTTTGAGCCAGCGTTTATAAGGCGGATTTCCATATTCGAGCTGTGCATTGGCAGAAGAACAGATCTGGCGAAAGTTCTCATTCTTCAGAGCTTCCCGCGCCAACATCGCCATATCGTAAGCAGTTGAATGATGGCCTTCCGCATCCAATCCGGACGGTGTTACAAAATTCGTATGCTGAAGTCCAATGGCCTTGGCGCGTTCGTTCATCATACCAACAAAATCTTCTACCGTACCGCCAATCTTGACAGCAGCGGCATTGGCAGCATCGTTTCCGGAAGGTAACAGCATGCCGTATGCGAGCGCACGCAGCGTGACCTGATCGCCTTCCACAAGCCCCATAGAAGAGCCTTCCACCTGAATGGCTTCGGAATCGACCGTAAAGTATTCGTCCAGGTTCTCCTGCTCCAATGTGAGCAGAGCAGTCATAATCTTTGTGGTGCTCGCCATCGCGCGTTCTTCGGTTTCATTTTTCGCGTAGAGCACTTCGCCTGTTGTCGCATCAATCAAAACAGCAGACTTGGCTGAAATATCGCCTGTATATTCCTGCGCGTGTGCAGAACCCCCGAAAACGGTTCCCGAAAACAACAAAACAAATGAACAAAACAAGCAGAAGACGCGCTTCAAGCCAATCACCCTCCCATACTCATTTCAGGAGGCCAAAAGCCGCCTGCATCACTTAAGATATATGCGATGCAGGCTGGCGATTATTCAGCGGAAGCTTTTTCGTCATCCGGCTGCTTTTTCTTATCCTTTTTGGAAAAAAGCGCGGCAACCTTCTCCACCACTTCAGGAATAGCTTCAACCGCTTTCCCAATAGCAGTCGCCTCATCCTCATTAAGCTGAAGAAGCTTTACATCACCACCGCTGACAACCAGAAACGCAATCGGGTTGATGGAGATACCCGCGCCGCTACCTCCGCCGAACGTCTCTTTCGGCGTTTTGGTGGGAATATCCGACCCGCCGGAAGCAAAACCAAACGACACTTTAGAAACCGGAATAATCGTTGTTCCATCCGGAGTTGTAATGGGATCACCAATGATCGTATTTACGTCGATCATTTCACGGATCTTCTGCATGGCAGTCGCCATAAGCCCCTGAATTGGATGTTCACTCATTTGACACACCTTCCTGTTTTTCGTATTTACTGTTTTTTATAGTATTAGCAACAAAACGCAAAAGCATGCAGCATGCTGCCTCTAAAACAAAAATAACACGGATGCTAAGCTGTGTTTGAGCCTCCACACGAGTTTGCTTCGCGTCAAAGTCACAGCGAAGAGAGATATCTCTCTTACGAATCGACACAATATTTTCCGCTACGGCCAGTCCGGTATAAACGGCAGCCGAAATCTTTCCATAAAGCAGCGCGCATTCCGCAGCGTCTTCGTTCCCGGCAACGATATGGAGCAAAAGAAAGCGAACGTTTAAATGGCGCACCAACACCCGCAGACCTTTACCGCCGGAACTGATCATATTCATGATCAAATCAAAATCTAATTTTTCCTTAGGCTTTTCCTTCTTTTGGGGTTTCTTTTCTTTAGGCTGTTCTGCCTTTTCAACTTTCTTTTTACTCTGCTTCTTGGGCTTTTTCTTCTTTTGAGGATAAACCTGAAACCAGAAACCAAGCGCGCCAACCCGAAGGAGCGGATCGTTATCATGAAACGAGAACCGAGCCGAGAGATTTATGAGCAAAATACCTGCGATCAATGCCAAAATAACCGCAGTGATGATCCATCCTGTCACGGCACTCACCTCTCATTCCCGGAATTCACATGCCCTTGCTTATTCTGCATCATCCTGCTGCGCAGAAGGATGCTCTGCCGCCTGATCGGCAATATATTCTTCCAAATGCACCTGACCGCTTTGATCCGGAAGCGGAGGAAGCTGCTCCAGCGACTCTAGCCCAAAACACCGAAGAAAATGCAGCGTTGTCTGGTAAAGAATGGGGCGGCCTGGTACGTCCAAACGGCCAGCCTCTTCCACCAGTGCTTTTTCCACCAGATTATTCACGATCTGCCCGCTTTCCACGCCGCGCACCTGTTCAATGAAACTTTTCGTCACCGGCTGATTATATGCAATAACCGACAGGACTTCCATGGCAGCCTGAGATAGCGGTGCATTTTTGCGCACTTCTAAAACCCGGCGAATTGTTTCACCGTAAATTCCTTTCGTGGCAAGCTGCAAACTTTCGTTCAGGTTCAATAAGAGAATGCCCCGTTCTTCCGCTTCGTAATCATCTTTTAGCAGAGAAGCGACCTGAATGATTGTTTCTTCTGAAACATCCATTGCCTCCGCAAGCCGTTCAATTTCAACCGGCTCACCTGAAGCAAATAAAACCGCTTCCAGTTCGGCTTTATACTGGCTGATTTCCATTGTTTTGCTCCCGCACCTTTTCTTTATTAAAGTATACCATTTGGTTATCGTCACTCAATGTGACCCGATGACTTTTTACCAGTTCCAACACAGCTAAAAAGGTAGCTACCACTTCCGAACGGTCCGCAGAAACAAAGCAGTCTTCCAGCTTCGCCTGCCCCTGTGCATACAGCCGGCGCAGCAGGTAAAAAATCCTTGACGCAACCGAAACCACCTTTTTCCGAACCAACGGTGTAAACTCGTTCTGAGAAGGTGGAAGTTTACTCTTCTGTTTTCCAACCGTTGTCAGATACGCCTGAACAAGCACCTCAGGATGATGGACACGATGATAGGTGGTATCTACCGGAACGGGCTGCGGCGCACGCACGAAAATGCGGTCACCCAGGTTGCGTGCCGCAAGCTTAGCGGCAACACTCTTGATAGCGGAAAGTTCCAGCAGTTCCCCGCTGAGTTCCCTTTTCAGCTCTTCCGCCTCTTCATGTTTTGGCAGCAGCGAAACGGTTTTGATGTACACCAGCCGGGCCGCCATCTCCAAAAAACTGCTAGCGATCTCCAGATCAGCCATCTTCATCTGGTCAATATAAGAAAGGTACTGTTCCAGAAGGCTGGTAATCTCAATATCCATAATGTCGAGTTTATGTTTGGAGATCAAGTAAAGCAGAAGGTCGAGCGGGCCTTCAAAGACCTCCAGTTTAAAACTGAGCTGTTCCAACTGTATTCTCCTACCTTATAGCCTGCGCAATTAAATCGACAAAACGGGTGAGAAATTCCACACCCTGATATACGATTCCTTTTAAGAAAGACAAAGGTACATCAAGAATACCGCTCCACACAATGACAAACAAAACAATGAAAATAATCCTTTCATAGCGAACAATGGAAAAGTAGATCCGTTCTGGCAAAAACATCCCCACTACACGAAATCCATCCAGAGGAGGAATTGGGATAATATTGAAGACTGCGAGTGAAACGTTGATACTCGCCATCACATTGAACACAAAAATGAGCGTACTGATTATCGTTCCATTAAATGGAAGATAAAAGCAGATCTTCATTAAGATTATGCTGATAAATGCCATGATCAGATTGGAAAGGGGGCCTGCCGCCGCTGTAATGGCCATGCCTTTTCTGGAATTTTTAAAATTGAGCGGATTGATCTGCACCGGTTTTCCCCAGCCGAATCCCGTGAGGATCAAACAGATGGTGCCGATCGGGTCCATGTGAGTAAATGGGTTGATATTCAAACGCCCCTGATAACGAGCGGTATGATCTCCCAGCTTATCTGCAACCAACCCGTGTGCATACTCATGGATTGGGAGAACCGTAAACGCGGCGATCAGGCCAACAAACAACCACTCGAGCACAGCATTAAAATCGATATGCAAGTCATTCACTCCCCCAAAAAGGCTGTTATTTCATCATTATATCGGAATACGGTTTCAAATACAAGCAAAAGGCCCAGTATTTTGTGTAAAGTCAAGAAAAATGCGGGGTTTTGTAAAAAAACACTTGCTTTTCTTCTGTGGTTATGCTAATATAGTACTGTTCTTTGCAGAAAATACATGGAAACGGTTTTCCGGTTCCAGCCATCATAAGGAGGTGCAGAAAATGGCAAAATGCGATATCTGCGGAAAAGGTGTTACCTTTGGTATTAAGGTTTCTCACTCGCACAGACGTTCCAACCGTACCTGGAAGCCGAACGTAAAACGTGTAAAAGCGATCGTTAATGGCACGCCATGCCATGTTTACGCTTGCACCCGTTGCCTGCGTTCCGGAAAAGTTACCAAAGCGGTATAATGTATCCACGTTGAAAAAGCGGAGCAAAAGCTCCGCTTTTTTGTTTTTATCTCAGTTTTCTGTTCACTTGCAGCAAATGGCAGTCCCATTTCATTCTTTCGCCCAGTGTGCTGAAGATTACCACGAAAACATCTGTTTTAAATTTTCAAACCACTCTACTACCGCAAAACGCACTTCATACTGCGGATTTCTGGTAACAAGGTCGGTTTCCTCTTCGCCAAGCGCCTGTTCCAGAGTTTCTTCTGACTGAGCTGCCGGCAGGCAAAGCGGCGGATACAGCACACACCACCAGTTTTTTCCCTCAGCATCGCCTATCGTGATCCGCACTGCATCGTACATCCCCGCAGGCAGAGTAAATGTTTCATATTCCCGTGTTGTAAAATACATATTGATTAACTCTGCATGAACCGGATAATCATAACCATTGTCATAAACCTCTTGCTGAGCGATTTGGCGAATTTCATCCAGGTGTTTTGAAGCTGCCGTCTTGGCGTCTTCAAGTGTTTCCGGAGTTTCAAAAACGTCACCCATTTCCAGAAGAATGCGGTCACGCACCTTTAATTTTAACGCTTGGTCCTCTTCCGAATCAGAATTAGCCAAAATATGAAGCCGCAAAACATCTTCTCTGATTTGTGAGCATTCCGCTGCAAAGGTAGTAACACTGCCAAATAAAATAGTAAATACAAGAGCGATTAAAACCGACCACTCAATTTTTTTCATAAACAAAACCGTCCTTTTCTCTGTCTCGTCTTATGTACAGAGTATGGGACGGTTTTTTAACGCTTATTCAAAATAGGAATTTTCTTCCAGATTATCTTACAAAACCGGTTCCACCCCGGTTCGAACCGGCTTGGCAATAACCGCATCAGGATAATCACCTTTTAATTGATCAAGCGCGCTAGCTGCCAAACTGTCATCCAAAAAGATACCGAACACAGCAGAACCGCTGCCGCTCATCAAAGCACCGCATGCGCCAAGATTCACCAGCTTCCGCTTAATCTCAAATACTTCCGGCAACTGTGTCACCTGCTCAAACGAATTGCCAAGCTCCGCACAAATGCCCGGCAGGTCACTCCGCTCTGCCGCCGACAGAATCCGATCCAAAGAAACATGCTGAAGCGGTTGAACGGAATCAATCGCTTCGAAAGCGGCTTTGGTTGAGATTCCCTGCATGGGTTTGGCAATGATAAATGCGCAGTCCCCAAGAGGTAAAAGCGGAAAAATTTTCTCTCCGATTCCAGTGACGTGCGCGGTTCCTCCGGTCAGGCAAAACGGCACGTCCGCGCCCAGCGATTTACCCATACCGCACAATTCTTCCAAAGAAAAGCCGCCGTCATACAGCTGGTTGAGCCCGATGAGCACTGCCGCGGCGTCCGCACTGCCGCCCGCCATGCCGGCCTGCTCCGGGATGTGCTTTTCAATATGGATGGAAACGCCGCCTAAAACACCGGCTCGTTCCAAAAAAAGTTCTGCCGCTTTCCAAGCAATGTTCCACTGATCACACGGAATCTCAGCCCGGGTACAGGAAAGAGTCACGCCATGCGACTGTGTTTCCAGTGTTATAAAATCGCAGCAGGAAACAGACTGCATCAGCATATCCATCTCATGATAACCGTCACTGCGGGCAGAAACCACATCCAAAGCCAGATTCAGCTTAGCATACGCTTTCAAAAGCATACGGGGCATTGGCTCACCTCCTATATCCGGTAAAACCGCGAGCGCTTGATAATAATCGTACGCACAGGGCACATTTCATGGCAACAGTAGCATTTGATACAACGGCTGTAATCAATATGCGCTTTTCCGCTGATAATCTCAATGGTGTGAGCCGGACAGTTCTGCGCACATTTGCCGCAGCCGACGCAGCCCTTTCGAACCACTTTCGGATGCGGAGCAAACCGTTTCACCAGTCCTCTTGGAACCCACTTTGGCATGGAATTGGAAAAATCAACCCCATGTGAAAGCGGTTTGATGAAGTCGGAAAAAAGCGCCACCGGGTCACCTAAAACAACCAAATCGTCCGCAGAATAGGCAGAGACAAGCCCTCTTCTCAGCGAAACGCTCACGGTCAAAATCGACTGAGGGTCCATTCCGATGATCTTGCACAGAAGAAGGTCGATATCATACGGATTGGTCCCCGCAAGAAGCATGCCTGTATGACGAAGCGAACCGCTGGAAGGTCCATCCCCCTCCATTGCATCAATTGCATCCACAAACACAACCGACGGACGAACCGTTTCGCACAAATCGACCAGCATCTCGCAAAAATGCCGTTCTTCCGAAAAACGAAAATGAAGCTCCGGTTTCATCAGACCGGGGATACAGCCAAACAGGTTTTTTACTGCGCCGCTGAGTCCTACCATGCCATGCGTTTTCAGTTTGCAGACGTCGATCACAAAATCAGCCTGAACCACCGGGTCAATCAGGTAAAACGACTTACAGAGATGGTTTTCTTCTCGGCGCACCTCCGAATAGCCAGTCTGGTCATTCAAACGCACACCGTGTTTCTGCGCAAGCTCCGTATACCCGCATGTTTGATAAATGCTGTTGAGAAGCGGCTTGGAATAAGGGCCGCCGGGGCTGTCCGCAATGACAATATCCGTAATGCCGAGCCGCTTCAAGCAGTCAATAATCGCACCCACTACTGCCGGATGAGTTGTAGTAAATTCTTCCGGCGATCGCTTCATGAGAAGGTTTGGTTTAATCGCAACCCGCATACCCGGTTTCAGCAACGAAGCCAGAGAAAGCTGTTCAAACTGAGTTTCTACCGCATGCAGAACGGCGGCCGGATTGTAGGAATCCACACGCTGACAACTTATTTTTGACATGCTTCCCGTTCCTTTTCCAAATCTTTCATAAATTCACCAATGCGTGAGATTGCTTCCAGCAGGTGCTTCTTTGAATAAGAGTAAGAAACACGAATATACCCTTCCCCGCTTTCACCGAAAGCAGTACCGGGCACAACGGCGACCTTTTTGGAATAAAGAAGTTTTTCACAGAATTCATCCGAAGTAAGGCCGGTCGACTGAATGGACGGGAAGATATAAAACGCTCCCTCCGGCTCAAAGCACGGCAAACCGATGGAAGTAAATCCATCAATGACCAGACGCCGGCGGATATTGTAATCGTCCCGCATTTCGCGAACACTGTCGTCACAGTTTTTGAGTGCTTCAATTGCCGCGTACTGGCTTGTGGTAGGTGCGCACATAATCGCAAACTGATGAAGCTTTGTCATCTGTTTGATGATTGGTTTCGGCCCCGCCGCATATCCAAGGCGCCATCCGGTCATGCTGAAGGTTTTGGAAAAACCGTTGATAACAACAGTGCGCTCTTTCATTCCTTCAATCTCAGCAATAGAAACATGCGGACGCTCTCCATAAGTGAGTTCCGCGTAAATCTCATCGGAAAGAACAATGATATTTGACTCACGCAAAACTTCGGCGATCTCCTCTAAATGTTCCCTGCGCATGACGGCACCCGTTGGGTTGTTGGGAAAAGGCAGGACAAGGAGTTTCGTTTTCGGTGTGATTTTTGCGCGCAGCTCGTCCGCTGTCAGGCGGAACCCGTTCTCAGCTTTGGTCGGGATTGGAACCGGAACACCGCCGCAGACACTGACAATCGGCGTATATGCAACAAACGAAGGTTCTACAACCAGTACCTCATCGCCCGGTTCCACAAACACGCGAATGCACAGGTCAATGGCTTCTGAACCGCCGACTGTAACCAAAATCTCGTCTTTAGGCTCATAGGAAAGATTATATTTACGCTGCATATACCGCGCAATCTCTTCGCGCAGGCTGAACAAGCCGGCGTTAGCGGAATAACGCGTCATACCGCGTTCCAGTGTTTCAATGCCTCTGTGGCGAACTGCCCACGGAGTTTTAAAGTCCGGGTCTCCTACGCCGAGAGAGATGACATCGTCCATCTGTTCCGCGATATCAAAAAACTTACGAATCCCGGAAGGTTTGATCTGCTGCACCTTTTGGGACATAAGAGAGGAATAATCCATCAAAGCAACGCACTCCTTCTCCGGTCAGTATCGCTTCCGCTGAGCACAACGCCTTTCTCTTTATAACGCACCAATACAAAGTGTGTTGCGGTGGAAAGGACGGAATCCAGCGCTGCAAGTCTCTGCTGAACAAACATAGCGATGTCTTTAAACGTTTTGCATTCCAGAATCACCAGCAGATCATAGCCGCCGGACATCAGATAGACAGTGTCCACTTCAGAGTAAGCCATAATACGCCGGGCAATGTCCTCAAAACCAAGATCGCGTTTAGGAGACACTTTTACCTCGATAATCGCCTGAACCGCCTGTTCGTCAATCTGTTCGTGGTCAAGCAGCACCTTGTAGCCACGGATAATCCCTTTTTTCTCATAAGCAGCGATCTGCTTTTCGATATCTTCCTCGGTCGTGCCAAGCATGGTCGCCAACTGTTTATTGGAAAATCTTGCGTTTTCATTAAGCAAAGACAATAATTTATCCATCTGACGTCTCCTCCTATACATTTATAAACAGGTTATGCACAAAAAGTGATGATAAACCCAATTTTTCCCGAGCTTTCGGTGAAAATACCATTATTATATCAGCATCTTTTCAAATTGTCCATTCACAGCAAAGCTTCAAGACGGAACACGGGTTCAAGCAAAAAGCAAACCACAACTTTACAAAATCGGTAATTCGACCGGCTTATGCTGCACATAATAAGTTAGTGTTTGAAATCCGGCTTCCTTTATTAAGGAAATTGCCTCAGCAATTCCCTTTCCAACATCCTGCGTGCAATGGGAATCCGACCCAACCGTCACATAGTGCCCGCCAAGTTCTTTAAACCTGCGAACAACCCAAAACGGC
The DNA here is from genome assembly GCA_900552945.1 of uncultured Oscillospiraceae bacterium. Classification (GTDB taxonomy): domain Bacteria; phylum Bacillota; class Clostridia; order Oscillospirales; family Ruminococcaceae; genus Metaruminococcus_A; species Metaruminococcus_A gallistercoris. The sequence goes on along the minus strand of USBI01000003.1, from coordinate 56,907 downwards.
GGCATCGTTTCCCGCATGGTCTGCCGAAGACCGGAGGTATTGACTTCCAAAGCATGCCCTGTTTTGGCAAGGCAGGACAAAATTTCATCGATCTGTTTTTTATACGGGTCCAAATCGACCTCAAAGCCCTGCGCTTTCATATAACGAAGCGGATAGGTCATATGTGCAAGCGAATCAAAGCGTCCCCAATCCGCTAAAGAAAGCAACTCGGTAAAATAGCGTTTTAAAAGCGCTGGTATATCCTCATTTTGATAATCCAGAAACGCAAAATCCGTATAAGCGATCATATTATGAAGAGACCCCAGAATAAAATCCGTTTTCCCCCAAACATCATCCAGAAACGCTTCAGAAACCGTTTTATTTTCCAGTGCCTGCCCTACCTCGATGCCTTTGAGAAGAACGGTTTTCCATTCTTCCGACGAGCGGACCTGTTCCATCTCTGCAAGAGAGGCGGGAATGTTCTTCGCATAACCGCCCCCGACAAAGTCGTTCATTTCACAATGATCTGTAATCGCATAAGCGTACAAGCCCATCTTTTCCGCTGTGCGGCACATGTCGGCAACCGAATGATCCGCATCCGGCGAATGGGATGAATGGCTGTGTAAATCAATATATTTTTGCATATTCTCATCACCAATCCTGCATATCAATATTTAAAACACAAATATTTGACAAAAATATTATATCGAAAAAACGAGCTTCTGTGTAGCACATAATTGACAATTTTTCAAAATTAGCAAGCTAATCTTTGTGCATATCTTTCATTCCAATCTTGTAACAAATATAGTAAGATAGTAATATCCGTTGAAGATGAATCGAAAACATATTTCGGGAGGATTTTTCATGCGTGCAGTTATTACCGTTATCGGCAAGGACACTGTAGGGATTCTTGCAAAAGTCAGCGGCATTTGTGCCAAGTATAACGCGAATATCATTGAAGTGACCCAGTCTGTTTTACAGGATCTGTTCTGTATGATCATGCTGGCGGATATTTCAAAAATCAATGTTGAATACAAAGAACTTTCCGCCGCTTTGGATGCGCTTGGAAAAGAAATGGACATTTCGGTTCATGCAATGCACGAAGACATCTTTAATTCCATGCACAGAATTTAAGGAGAAGCTTTATGTTAAATACCTACGACATTCTGGAAACCATACGGATGATCCAGGATCAGTGTCTTGACATCCGTACCATTACTATGGGTATCTCGCTGCTGGATTGCATTGACCCGGATATTGACCGTTCCTGCGAGAAGGTGTATGAAAAAGTCACCCGTCTTGCCAAAAATCTGGTCAAGGTTGGAGAGGATATCGAAACGGAATATGGGATACCTATTATTAATAAGCGTATTTCCGTTACACCGATCGCCATCCTCGCCGCTGCGGCGAAAGGCGACACAGTAAAATTTGCAAAAACCCTTCAGCGCTGTGCAGAGACCTGCGGGGTAAACTTCATCGGCGGTTATTCTGCGCTTGTCCAGAAAGGATACAGCGCAGGTGACGAAGCGCTGATCCGTTCGATCCCCGAAGCGCTTGCTGTAACGGAAAATGTCTGCTCCTCGGTCAACATCGGCTCCACCAAAACGGGCATCAATCTGGATGCAGTCGGATTGATGGGCGAAGTGGTAAAACGCACGGCAGAACTCACCGCAGACCGTGACTGTATTGGCGCAGCAAAACTCGTTGTATTCTGCAACGCTCCGGAAGACAACCCGTTTATGGCCGGTGCGTTCCACGGTGTTGGAGAGCCGGACTGCATGATCAACGTAGGCGTTTCAGGGCCGGGCGTTGTTCGCGCGGCACTTGCGAAATATCCAGACGCGGATATTACCAAAATCGCCGATATCATTAAGAAAACCGCTTTCAAAATTACGCGGATGGGTCAGCTGGTCGGCACAGAAGCATCCAAACGGCTGGGTGTTCCGTTCGGTATTGTTGATCTTTCTCTGGCGCCGACTCCGGCTGTCGGTGACTCGGTCGCTCACATTCTGGAAGAGATCGGCCTTGAAAAATGCGGAACACACGGAACAACCGCTACTCTTGCCATGCTTAACGACGCTGTGAAAAAAGGCGGCGTTATGGCTTCCAGCAAAGTCGGCGGACTTTCCGGCGCGTTTATTCCGGTCACAGAAGACGCAGGCATGATTGATGCTGCACGCTGCGGTTCCCTTTCCATTGAAAAATTGGAAGCAATGACAGCTGTATGCTCCGTCGGACTGGATATGATCGTTGTACCGGGTGATATTCCGGCGGATACCATTGCCGCAATTATTGCGGATGAAGCCGCGATCGGCATGGTCAACTCCAAGACCACCGCGGTTCGTCTGATCCCGGCAATTGGCAAAAAAGAAGGCGACGAACTGAATTTCGGCGGACTGCTCGGAAGCGGACCGGTCATGAAAATCAACTCTTACTCCTCCTCCAAATTTATTAAGAGAGGCGGTCAGATACCGGCGCCGATGCAGAGCCTAAAGAACTAACTGGAAATCAGGTGAAGCAGATGGATGAGATCATCAAAGAAATCATCGAAATTGATAAACAAGCCAGTGCCAAGCTGGAAGAAGCAAACCGAATCAAAGACGAGGTATTAAAAAAACAGCTTGAGCACGAAAACGAAGAACTCCGAAAAAAGATGCGCGAGCGTGCGCAAAAGCATCTGGATGAAGTTCGCAGAACAGAACAGGAATATGCAAATGAAAAATGCGCAGAGATTGAAGCAAACAAACAAAAAGCATTTTCCGCTCTGAAAAAAGTATATGACGAGAACCATCAGATCTGGGAAGACGATCTTTACAGCCGCGTTTTAGGCAGGTGAGAACATGTTTGCGACATCCCTCTCGGGCAATACAATTTCCGCTAAGGCAAAGTGTATGTATGGCAAACGCCTAACGGAAGAAAACTATAATGATATGCTGCGCAAAAGCAGTGTATCCGAATTGGCCGCTTATTTAAAGGACGAGACCTGTTATCGGTCCGCTCTGGAACAGATTGATACACACAGTATTCACAGAGGCCAGCTGGAAAGTCTTTTAATGCGGGAATTGTTTAACCGGTATACCAAATTATGCCGTTACAACTTTACCGGAGATAATGACTTTTATAATTATCTCATTCTGCAGGATGAGATCGAGCAGATTTTAAAGTGTGTTCTCTCACTCAACGCGGGAACGATGTCGAGCTTTATTCTGGATCTTCCGGCTTACCTTATTCATCATGCTTCGTTTGACATGATGGAACTCGCAAAGGTGCGCGAGTTTGACGATTTGCTTTCTGTTTTAAATCACACTCCCTATCAGGAGATCGTGGAACAGTTCCGCCCCGCGGCAGGCGAACCCATTGACTATGCGGCCTGCGAAAAAGGACTGATGACCTACCATTATGAACACCTGCTGGAAACCATCCGGAAAAAGTTCAGAGGCCAAACGAGAAAAGATTTGGAAAAAGTCATCCGTGTCAATGTAACGCTGACGAATCTTATGACCATCTATCGCTTAAAGCGATATTTTGGAGCTCAGAAACAGGAAATTGAATCTTTGATTCTTCCCTTTTCATTTAAGCTGAACCACGGCATGCTTCAAAAGCTGATCGAAGCACCAAATGCCGATGAATTCTTTGAACTCTTTCATGAGTGTTATTACGGAAAAAATCAAGATTCAAACGATAATCTGGTATTTGAACATGATCTGGACCAGATTATTTATCAATACAACAAGAAACTCATGCGGTTTTCAACAAGCCCCCCCGCTGTTCTTTATGCGTTTATTATCCTCAACAATATTGAAGTAAAAAACATTATCAAAGTGATTGAGGGAATCCGCTATCAGGTTCCCGCATCTCAAATCAAACAGTTACTGGTTCTGTAACGTTAAGGTAGGTGCTCAGCATAAATGGCAATTGAAAAAATGTCTCTTGTGAATATTGTGGGCAATGTGGACGATATGGACCGTGCAATGACTGTTTGCTGCCAATCCGGTTATTTTCATCCGGAAAGTGCCAGTCAATATGCAGATGAATTGAGCGGCGCAACATTATTGCAGGACTCCAATCCGTACAGCAGCCTCATCAAGCGCTTGGTTGACCTGTCTTACCGCCTTGGCTTTAAACTGATGTATGAAGATACCGGCAGTCTCAAGCTGCGGCCTTCTCAATTTGAAGAAAAGGTGACCGAGCTGGAAAACAAGTATGAGCAGCTTCGCCTTCAAAAAGAGGAACTTTCTGAGAAGGTCACGCAAAACGAGCAGGCGCTCGTGCAGCTCAAACACATGAAAGGGCTTGCGGAAAAATTTGATGATATCTTCGCCTGCAAAGCCGTGTCTTCCCGCTTCGGTATCCTCCCGAATGACAGTTTTTCCAAGCTGGATTACTACAATGACAAACCCTTTTTCTTCTTTACGTTTGATGTGGATGAACAGTATCATTGGGGCGTTTATTTTGTTCCAACTGTAATCAAAGAAGAGATTGATGGAATTTTTCGTTCTCTCTTTTTCCAGCGGATACGAATACCGGATTACGCACACCAAACTCCGGATGTGGCAATTGTAAACATTACCCGGATGCTGGAAGAGAATCAAAACGAATTAAAAAAAACAGAAGAACAACTAAAGCAGCTTTCTGCCGATTCCCGCGTGATGCTGCGGCAAATCTTTTCCGTGTTAAAGTTCGAAAGTGACACGTTTGAACTGCATAAATATGTGGTGGTTCGACAGGAACAGTTTTTTCTGGTGGGATTCATCCCCCAAAAGAACGCGGAAGCATTCAAAAAACTGTTTGAGAGCATTCAAAGCTGCGACTGTGTCACTCGCGCAGATGACGCCGATCCGAGGCTTACTCCTCCGGTTAAACTCAAAAACAACTGGTTTACCCGGCCGTTTGAAATGTTCGTTTCCATGTATGGGCTTCCCGAATACGGAGGGTTTGATCCGACTCCATTGGTCGCATACACCTACTGCTTCTTGTTTGGCATGATGTTCGGTGACCTGGGACAGGGGTTGCTGCTTTCGGTTATCGGGCTTTTGATGTGGAAGCTGAAAAAAATGATGCTCGGCCGTATTCTGGCGCGAGTCGGAATTTTCAGTGCGATTTTCGGCACGGCATACGGTTCTGTTTTTGGACTGGAGCATCTGCTGGACCCGTTCTTTATCAATGTTCTTGGATTTCCCGGTAAGCCGATTGAGGTATTTGACCCGGAAACGACCAATATGCTTCTGCTGGTAGCCATTGGGATTGGCGCGGTGCTGATCACCGTATCCATCCTGATCAACATTATACTTAGTTTAAAGAAGCGAGACTATGAACGGTCCATTTTCGGTAACAATGGGGTCGCTGGCCTGGTATTTTATGTTTCTGTCATTGCGGCTGCTGCACTGCTCATGTTCTTTAACATTAACGTTTTAAATCCGCTCTTTATTATTCTTTGCATCGTTCTTCCCCTGCTTCTGATTTTTCTGCGGGAACCGCTTGCGAAATGGGTTTCCAAACGCAAAGATTTAAAACCGGAAGACGGCATAGGCGGATTTATTGTAACCAACTTCTTTGAGTTGTTTGAAAATGTTTTAAGCTATATTACAAACACCGTTTCATTCCTGCGTGTTGGCGGATTTGTTCTGAGCCACGCGGGCATGATGGCGGTCGTGCTCACGTTAATGGAAATGATCGGCGGCGTTGGAAGCCCGATCATCTTCGTCGTAGGCAATCTTTTTGTTATGGCAATGGAAGGGTTGATCGTTGGAATTCAGGTATTGAGACTTGAATTTTACGAAATCTTCAGCCGTTTCTATGAAGGAAACGGAAAAGAATTCCGCCCTGCCGTTGTAACATATAAAGTAGACGAATAAGCGTGATTTTTCAGGAGGACAAAATTATGGAAAACGCTATGATGTTTTTACTGCCGCTTGCAATTGTTATTCTGCTTGCTATGCCGCTGGTGCCGATCATCCGTGGTGTAAAAACCGGAAAGAAAGCAAAACACGCCATCATGTTTAATCTTTGCGCATTCGCAGGCGTCTGCCTTGCTGCAATCGCTCTTCCGCTCACCGGTCTTGCTGCTGACGCTACAACTGCCGTTGCTGGTGATGGCGGTGCGGGACTCGGTTACATTGGCGCCGCTCTTTCGACTGGCCTCGCATCAGTCGGCGCAGGTATTGCGGTTGCCGCTGCTGTTCCTGCCGCAATCGGTTTGTACAGTGAAGACGCAAAATCCTTTGGTAAAGGCCTGATCTTTGTAGCTCTTGGTGAAGGTATTGCACTGTACGGTATCCTGATCTCAATCTTGATCATCAACAAGCTTTAAGCTTTGAAGGCGATGTGATAACAATGCGCTTTTACTTACTGAGTGATAACATTGATACCCAGATGGGCATGCGGCTCGCCGGAATTGAAGGCGTTGTCGTACACGAAGCGGATGAAGTAAAGGAAGCACTTTACAAAGCCTGCGACATGCGCGATGTAGGTATTGTTCTGATGACCGAGAAACTGGTCAAACTGATTCCGGAAACGGTTTATGACATTAAACTGAACCGAAAATCCCCGCTCATTGTGGAAATTCCGGATCGTCATGGCACAGCGCAGATCAGTGAAACGATCAACCGCTATGTTCATGAAGCAGTAGGAATCACATTGTAAAACGAGCGGCTTCGTTTGACGAAAGGTGGGTTAACATTGGAAGAAGAAAAATTGGCAAAATTTCGCCAGGCGGTGTTTTCGGACGTTGACGCAAAAATTGAAAAAATAAAAAAAGAAACCGAAAGCGTAAAAAAAGCCTCTCTCGCACAAACAGAGGATGAACAGTTAAACGACGCTTACGGCTACATTCAGGATAATGTAGCAAAAATCAAAAACGAATTTAAGCTGGAAGTTTCAAAAAAAGACCTAGCCGCCAGACAGGAGATTCTTCTGGAGCGGGAACGTTACCGCAACCTGATCTTACAGGCGATACGCTGCCGTTTGAGCGAGTTTTCCAAAACAGAGGAATACAAGACCTATCTGTTGGAACGATATAAGCTTGCGGCAACGCAAAATGATATGGATCATGCGGTCGTTTCCTACAAGCCGGAAGATCATTGGTTTGAGCAGGCCGTAAAAGCGGCATGCCCAGAGCAAAACGTTTTATTTCAGCCGGATTCCCGAATTAAAATGGGCGGTTTTATCATCCGCAATGAACAGATGGGATTTCTGATTGACGAAACATTTGAATCCAAACTGGAAGAACAAATGCCATACTTTAATCAGAATTGCAGAATTTCGGCTGAATGAATACGTTTTTGATTCTGCAAAGAGGTGAACACTTTGGAAAACGTAATCTATTCCATTAACGGCCCGGTCGTAACGGTGAAAGACACAAAAGACTTTTCCCTGCTGGAAATGGTCTATGTTGGTCATCTGCGGTTGATCGGCGAAGTAATTGGAATTACCGATAAATTTACAACCATTCAGGTTTATGAAAGCACATCCGGACTAAAACCGGGCGAACCAGTTGAAACAACGGGCGGCCCTATGTCTGTCACACTAGGGCCTGGGATCATCACCAATATTTTTGATGGAATCGAACGTCCACTGCGCGACCTGCGCAAAGCAACCGGCGCTTTCATTGGCGAAGGATGCAACATTCCTTCCCTTGATGATACCAAAAAATATAACGTGAGCATAAAAGTTCAGGTAGGCGATCATCTCACCGGCGGCGCGATTTATGCAACCTGCCCGGAAACACCGGTGATTGAACACCGATGCATGGTTCCGCCGAAAATGTCCGGTGAAGTGGTGGAGATCGTGCCGGACGGAGAGTACACCATCAACGACACTGTTGTTAAACTCAAGGATGATACCGGTGCGGTTCATTCATTGACTCTTTGCCAGAAATGGCCGATCCGTGAACCTCGGCCGGTGAAAAACCGCATGCCGATCACCCGGCCGCTGATTACAGGACAGCGGGTTATCGACACCATGCTTCCAATCGCAAAAGGCGGTACCGCTGCAGTTCCGGGTGGCTTTGGCACCGGAAAAACCATGACTCAGCATCAGCTCGCAAAATGGTGTGATGCAGATATCATCGTTTACATCGGCTGCGGTGAACGCGGCAACGAGATGACGCAGGTTCTGGACGAATTTTCCGAACTGATCGACCCGAAAACCGGTCAGCCGCTGACCGATCGTACCGTTTTGATTGCCAACACCTCCAACATGCCGGTGGCAGCGCGTGAAGCTTCCATTTATACCGGTATTACACTGGCGGAATATTACCGTGATATGGGATACCATATCGCCATCATGGCAGACTCCACCTCACGTTGGGCAGAAGCATTGCGTGAGATTTCCGGGCGGTTGGAAGAAATGCCGGCTGAAGAAGGTTTTCCGGCTTATCTCCCTTCCCGGCTTTCCGCTTTCTACGAACGTGCAGGTTACATGGAAAACTTAAACGGAAGCGAAGGTTCTGTTACCATCATCGGTGCTGTCTCACCGCAGGGCGGTGATTTCTCCGAACCAGTCACACAGAACACCAAACGGTTCGTTCGTACATTCTGGACGTTAGATAAATCGCTTGCGTATGCGCGCCATTATCCTGCTATCAACTGGATCACCAGTTACAGCGAGTATGTGGAAGAACTGCGCGGCTTTTACGACAGCATTGACCCGAACTTTCTCAAATGCCGGCTTCGTCTTCAGGCGCTGCTCAACGAAGAAGCACAATTGATGGAGATCGTTAAACTGATCGGATCGGATGTTCTTCCGGATGATCAGAAGCTGGTCATTGAAATCACCCGTGTGATTCGTGTTGGATTTTTGCAGCAAAACGCATTCCATAAGGAAGATACCTATGTGCCGCTTGAAAAACAGCTGCGGATGATGGAAGTCATCCTGCACCTGTATGACAAAGCCAACGCGCTGGTCCGCAAAGGCGTACCGGTCTCTACCATTATGGAATTAGGGCTGTTTGATAAAGTCATTAAAATGAAATATGACGTGCCGAATGACCACATTGAGCTTTTGGACGACTACATTTCTGAAATTGACCAGAAACTTGCGCAGGCGGAGCAAGAATTCAACATGGAATGATCCATCCGGCAGATGAAAAGGAGGCGCTCTTTTATGAGCATTCAATATATTGGGCTAAAAGAGATCAATGGGCCCATGGTTGTAATTGATAATGTGCCGGACGTTGCGTTTGACGAAATGGTAGAACTTGTTCTGGATTCCGGCGAAACACGCACAGGGCGTGTTGTAACGGTAGAAGGAAAACGAGCGGTCATTCAGGTATTTGAAGGAACCACCGGCCTTTCTTTAACCAATACACGCACCCAGTTTACCGGGAAACCAATGGAGCTTCCGCTTTCTAAAGAACTGCTCGGACGCATCTTTAACGGCGCCGGCAAGCCAATTGACGGGCTTGGCGAAGTATATGCGGAAAAATATATGGATATCAACGGTAAGCCGTTAAATCCAGTCGCACGTATTTACCCCAGAAGCTATATTCGTACCGGTATTTCTGCCATTGACGCATTAATGACCCTGATTCGCGGGCAGAAACTGCCGATTTTCTCCGGTTCCGGTATGAGCCATAACCGCCTTGCGGTACAGATCGTCCGTCAGGCGCAGATTGCAGAAGACCAGGGGAAAAACTTCGGCATTGTTTTTGCGGCAATGGGCGTTAAAAATGACGTTGCGGACTACTTCCGGCGCAGTTTTGAAGAGTCCGGCGTTCTTTCGCGTGTTGTGATGTTCTTAAACCTTTCCAATGACCCGATCATTGAACGTATTCTCACCCCGCGCTGTGCGCTGACGGCGGCAGAATATCTGGCCTATGAGCAAAACATGCACATTCTGGTCATTCTCACCGATATGACCTCTTACGCGGAAGCACTGCGTGAACTGAGTTCTTCCAAAGGTGAGATTCCGGGACGAAAGGGTTACCCGGGCTACCTTTACTCCGATCTGGCTTCCATTTATGAGCGTGCCGGTATTGTACAGGGCGCCAACGGTTCGGTGACGCAGATTCCGATTCTGACCATGCCGAACGATGATATCACCCATCCAATCCCGGACCTGACCGGTTACATCACCGAAGGGCAGATCGTACTGGATCGCCAGCTGGAGCAAACCGGCATTTATCCGCCGATTTCGGTCCTCCCTTCCCTGTCACGTCTGATGAAAGACGGCATCGGCGAAGGATACACCCGTGCAGACCATTCAGCTGTTTCCAACCAGTTATTCGCGAGCTACGCAAAGGTTCAGGATGCGCGGGCGCTGGCTTCCGTTATCGGTGAAGATGAGCTTTCTCCGGTCGATAAGCTTTACATGGATTTTGGTAAGATGTTCGAGAAATACTTCCTTTCACAGGATTTTAACGAGAACCGCACCATTGAACAAACGCTGAATCTGGGCTGGGAACTGCTTTCCATTCTCCCGAAAGAGGAGTTGGATCGTGTTGACGCTGAGATGCTGGATCAGTTCTATGACCCTGCTAAAGCAGAACGGTTTAAGGGGTGATTTTATATGCCGGTTATCCCAACAAAAGGCAACCTTTTAAACATCAAAAAATCCCTGGGTCTGGCAACGCTTGGTTACAGCCTGCTCGACCGCAAGCGGAACATCCTGATTCGTGAAATGATGGCATTGATTGACGATGCCAAAGCCATTCGCGGTGAGATTGAAGAAACCTACAAAGAGGCGTATCTGGCACTGCAAAACGCCAACATCACCTTGGGTATCTGCGAAAACGCCGCAAAAGCGGTTCCGGTAGAAACCGGCGTTCATATTACCTACCGGAGTGTTATGGGTGTGGAGATTCCAAAAGTAAAACTTCACCCTAATCCGATTAAGCCGTATTATGGGTTTCAATCCACCAATGCGGCTTTGGACAACGCCTATGTACAATTTCAAAAAGTTAAACAATTAACGGCAACACTTGCAGAGATTGAAAACAGCGTATATCGGCTGGCAAACGCCATTAAGAAAACGCAGAAACGCGCCAACGCGCTGAAAAACATCATTATTCCGCGTTTTGAAGCAGACAGCAAATTTATTGCCGACGCTCTGGAGGAAAAAGAACGCGAGGATTTTTCGCGGCTTAAAATCATTAAGAAAAACCGTTAAAAGCGATGCAACCATGCATCGCTTTTTTCTTTTTATGCAAATATATTTAATTGAATCAAACCAAATGCGTATCAAAAGCGCTTGATATTATTGTTTGAAAGCGAACTGATTTTACGTGTTTATTGGAAATGAAAACGAAGCAATGTAACAATGCGAAAATCTCCCAAGTCCATGAAAAGGACTTGGGAGATTTTGTTCAATCCAATTCTTTTTCGCCCATCCAGTAACGAATGCAGGCGCGGTAACCAAGCTTTGCATACCAGTGTTCCAGATAAGTAAAGCCCAAAAATCCGTTTTTACAGCCTTTACGCTGCAATTCCTCCGTAGCCGCTGCAACCATTTGCAAGCCGATTCCGCGCTTGCGCGCAGAAGGAATCACGCCTACACAGCCGATCTCACCGGTATCCGCAAAAAGCGGAGCTCCATCCGGGTTGACAATGCAGAAGCCAAGGATTTCTCCGTTTTCCACTGCCACGAGGACTGGGCAGGATATATGCTCAAAATAATGGGTCCAATCCGGCTCCGCCTGTTTTACGGCCGAAAGAAGCTGTTCATGTTCCTCTGGTGTCACGTAACGGAAAGAAACATCACCTGTACAAGGGTGAATGGAACATTTATCCTTTGAAAAAGTGCCAAGCGGCATGCTCATGTCGACACTAATCTCATCCGCTTTATAACCGCGCTTTTCAAAAAAATGAACTGTCTCTTCACAAAACATGGGAACCCCTTGAAACAGGTAGGTGTGTTCACCCAACCCAAGTACAGCACGCTGAAAGCCGGCCTGTTTTATGGCGTCTTCACTCTGAGAGAGGAGTTTGCTGCCAATCCCTTTACCCCGAAACTCACTCAAAACGCAGAGGAGCATAACTGTGTTCCCCTGTATCAGCGAAAATCCGGCGAGCTTTCCATCTTCTTCTGCGGTTAAGCACTGGCAGGACGAAAGATGAATCTCGCGTTCAAATTGTTCTTTGGAAATAGCGAGCTGGGGGAATGATAAGTGAAAAATTTCATAGATGTTCTGGTTCATATCGACTCACCTCAATCATTTAAACGACTACATCAACCATTAAAACGACAGACAGCGCCACCATAAACACTGCGGATATCGTTGCAAAAGTTGCTCTTGCCTTTTTAACACCAAGCTGCCAGATGAGCATACCAACAAACAGTGCCCCTACAAGAAGCCCAATTAAAATGGAGGAAAGAAGTGTGATATCGATTCCCGTCTGGTTACCTGTAAGGAAAAGATATGCCACAAACTGCCCGATTAAATAAAAAACCGGCACACTTAAAAGAGGAAGTGTAACAAGCGCGTAATTCGGGCGTTTAGAACGCAGAAAGATAAAGCTCATCATTAAAATAATCAACGTGATGGTAAGGCATTCAATAATCATAACGACTCCTCTGTTTCCTCTACGGAAGTATTCTGCTTGGGTACAGTATGGGCTTTTAAATAATCAAACAACGCATCATAGCCTGCTTTTTTCAAATGCATTCCATCTTTTTCCGCGTATTCCGCACTCAACGTTCCGCTTTCATCAGACAAAAACGCATGAACATCCACGAAATAAACTCCTTTTTCCTCTGCCAGTTCCAGCAAATACTGATTATAAGCATCAATGGCGCTGTTGTCATAACGCGCATCCTCTGCTTGTTTTGCCGCAGTTACCGGGGGAATCGACGCAATGTAAATCTCCGCGTTCTCGTTTTGGGCAAGCACTACGTCCAGAAAATCCGAATACTTCTGCGCAAGCTGTTCCGGCGAAATCCAAGCAATTCCATTAGAACCCAGCATAATGTAAATTTTTGCGGGTTGTTTCAGCGCCAATGCGTCAGGAATCGTTGACACTCCATTAGGTGTTGATATACAGGCTTTTGTCATGATTGTATCCAAATTGATTCCAACGTCCGCAAACACATTTTCCATGCTGACGACCCCATAGCTTCCAAATCCGGACATCAAAGAATCACCGACAAAAACAGCGTCGTCAAAATAACTATCGTCAACCGGAGCCGTTTCTGAAACAGGTAGGCTCACAGAACTGCTGCTTTCTTGAGAAGACGATAAAAGACTTTCCGGCTGTGATTCAGACGACGACAATTCGGCAGGAGCAGACTCATCCTCCAAGAAGGAATCACTGAAAGAACTTTCTGATTCTTTGCTGTAATATTCAGTCATGATTGCAGAGGCAACCGCGACCGACGCCAGTAACAGGACAAAAATGAGCAACAAAACCGCGGCATAACGCCTTCTTTTCAATTTTTTCTGTTCAGAAGACCGTTCGCTCACATCATTACCCCCAGAATCATTTTATTCACTGCCTTTAGATGTACATTATACAACATTTCTTAAGACTTGTCATGAAAAAAATGGTTTTTACGTTTACAAAAGCTGCGGTAACATGATAAAATGGTTTTCATAAGGAAAAAAGGGGGTTTTTTTATGTCTTCACCACTCGCAGACCGCCTGCGCCCGGACAGTCTGGAAAATGTTGTCGGGCAGAAACATCTGCTGGGAGACAACATGCCTTTGCGGAGAATCATCGACAGCGGCAATATCCCCAATCTGATTTTTTACGGGCCTTCCGGTGTGGGCAAAACAACCGTTGCGCGCATCATTGCGGAGCGCACCCACAAACGGCTGCATAAACTAAACGGCACCAGCGCTTCAACCGCGGACATCAAAAGCATCGTGGGAGAGCTTGATACTTTTGCCGGAATGTCCGGCATCCTGCTTTACCTGGATGAAATCCAATATCTGAATAAAAAGCAGCAGCAAACCCTGCTTGAATACATAGAAAGCGGCAAAATCACGCTGATTGCCTCAACAACCGAAAACCCCTATTTTTACATTTACAACGCTGTTTTAAGCCGATGCACTGTGTTTGAGTTTAAGCCTGTGCCGGCTTCCGAAATTGAAAAAGCGGTAGAACGGGCGTTCCATATTCTGGAGGAGGAACGGCACATCGTTATTCATACCGAAGATGGCGTCACACGGCATATTGCCGTAAGCTGCGGCGGTGATGTCCGCAAAGCGATGAACGCGGCAGAATTATGTGTAATGACGGCTGAACCGGAAAAAGACGGAGTTTACATCTCTTTAGAGCTGGCAAAAAGCCTTTCTCAAAAAAGCTCGTTCCGGTATGACCGCAGTGGTGACGAGCATTACGACACCATATCTGCGCTTCAAAAATCCATTCGTGGTTCGGATGAAAACGCGGCGCTGCATTATCTGGCACGATTGGTCGCCGCGGGCGATTTGATCTCCGTCTGCCGGCGTCTGCTGGTCATTGCCTGTGAGGATATCGGTCTTGCATACCCGCAGGCCATTACCATTGTAAAATCATGCGTTGACGCCGCGCAGCAGCTGGGCTTTCCGGAAGCGCGAATCCCACTGGCGGAAGCGGTGGTTTTGCTGGCAACAGCGCCAAAATCCAATTCGGCCTATTTGGGAATCGACCGGGCGATGAGCGACCTTGCGACACTGCAAAACAGCAGTTTTCCCCGTCAGCTTCAAAACAAGCATTACGATGGTGACGACGTCAAGGAAAAGGGGCAGTTTTATAAATATCCGCATGATTTTCCCAACCATTATGTGGAACAGCAGTATCTGCCGGATGAACTGAAAGGCCGTGTTTACTACGAATACGGCCCGAACAAAACCGAACAGGCGGCCAAACAGTACTGGGAAAAAATCAAAGGAAAAAAATTGCCATAATGTGTCTGTCTCTTCTATCACAGTTTTCGCGGCATATGTTTTTGATTATAAAATACCGCTAAATATCCGAATAAACAAAAATGGCACAGGTCATAACCTGTGCCATTTTTTATTGAATACCGATTAATAAAGCGGGTATGCTTCGCAGATTTTGCTCACTTCACCGCGAATATAATCTTTCTTGGCTTCAAATTCAGGAGAAGCAGCAAGAGCAATCAGTTCGCCGATCTTTTCCATATCCGATTCCACAAGGCCGCGGCTGGTAACCGCAGGAGTGCCGATGCGAATACCGCTTGTGATGAACGGGCTCTGCGGGTCATTCGGGATGGCGTTTTTGTTTACGGTGATGTAAACCTCATCCAGCCGTTTTTCCAACTCTTTACCGGTAACGCCGGATTTGCGGAGATCAACGAGCATCAGATGGTTATCGGTACCGCCGGAAACAAGATCAAACCCATGCGCCATGAGCGATTTTGCAAGCGCCTGCGCATTGTTTACAATCTGCTGCTGGTAAACCTTAAACTCCGGTTTGAGCGCTTCCCCGAAGCAGACAGCTTTTGCGGCGATGATATGCATCAGCGGGCCGCCCTGTGTGCCCGGGAACACCGCTTTGTTGATTGCTTTGGCATATTCTTCTTTGCAGAGAATCATACCGCCGCGCGGACCACGCAGGGTTTTATGTGTTGTTGTTGTGACAACATCCGCATACGGTACCGGGGACGGATGCAGGCCAGCTGCAACAAGACCAGCGATATGAGCCATATCGACCATGAGATAAGCGCCAACCTCTTTGGCGATTTCATAAAGTCTGGCGAAATCAATAATGCGTGGATAAGCGCTGGCGCCCGCGACAATCATCTTCGGGCGGTTCTCTTTCGCAAGAGCATAAAGCTTATCGTAATTGATGGTATGAGTATCGTCATCCACACCATAAGAAACGAAATTATAATAGGAGCCGGACATATTGACCGGAGAACCATGCGTAAGATGACCGCCGTCCGCAAGGCTCATGCCAAGAACCGTATCACCCGGCTTTAAAAGGGCAAAATAAACAGCCATATTTGCCTGTGCGCCGGAATGAGGCTGAACGTTTGCGTGCTCGGCGCCGAAAAGCTTTTTCGCGCGTTCAATGGCGATGTTTTCTACAACATCCACACACTCACAGCCGCCGTAATACCGTTTTCCCGGATAACCTTCTGCGTACTTGTTGGTGAGCACACTGCCCATTGCAGCCATGACCTCTTTGGAAACGATGTTTTCACTTGCGATCAGTTCCAAATTGCGGCGCTGACGTGCAAGTTCAGAGGACATTGCCTGCGCGACTTCCGCGTCGCTCTTTTTCAAATAATCCATTGGTTCGACCGAAAACTCCATATTACTACTCCTTCTTATGTTGCTGAAACGATCTTATTTAAAAACATTATACGATATTCCTTCGCAAGAATCAATCATATCAGGCAAGATCAACGAAACAGTTTGCCGGATTTGTCATAAACCGCCTTTTTCAGCACGCTTGTATGTTCAGGCTGAACAGAACTGATTTTTGAAAACGCATCCAGCACCAGCAAAGGGCTGATGTTTTTCTCAGGCCCTGCCGGAAGCACGAGAGAAAGGCAAAACGCGTTTTCTGTCATCTCCGAAGCGGTCACAGAAATATCCGGGCGGATATCGACTGTTTTCATTCCTTTTTTGCTCTTTTTTTCCGTGAGAATCTCAGAACGGTCCAGGAACGCATTCCACTCTTCAAGCAATTGCCGGGGCTGAGATGAAATGAGTTTCACCTCAAATAAAGCGGATGAGATATCATGCGGCTTCAACACCGGTTTCGCAATCGAAAGCACCTTCATTCCCTCAGGGAAAGAATCCTGAATTTTTTCGGCGATTTCATTCGCCGGCCGTTCCGCCGTCAAACGGAAATCCATCACCTCATATTCGCTTTCCAGCCCCAGCGCGAGCGGAAGCGCAAAGGTGATATAGATATGCGGATTAAACCCTTCCGAGTACCAGACCGGAAGTCCGCTGCGCTTAAGCGTGCGCTGCATAAGCCGGTTGGTATCCAGATGGGAAATGTATTTGAGCCGCCCGGTTTTGGTGTAAAACAAGCGATAATCAATGAACACTGCAGCGGCCCCCTTCCATCAAACGGTTTGCGCCGCAGCCGGAACAGTGCTGGCGGCAGTTCGGCGTTGTTTCAAAGCGATGCGCCTTTTCATTTTCCCGACGCAAAAAGTCCTCCGTTACGCCGAAATCCAAATGGCTCCACGGGAAAATCTCACCAAATGGACGCTTTCTGGAGGCATAAAACTCCATGGTCAAGTCGTTTTGCTCAAAAGCTTTCTGCCAATTTTCAAAGTGAAACAGCTCGTCCCAGCTGTCAAAATGGCAGCCCATCTTCCACGCGTCCAGCAAAACCTTACCAAGACGGCGGTCACCACGCGCCAGAACCCCTTCCAGAATGCTGGTGTTGACATTGTGCCAGCTGCAGCTGATTTTTCTGGAACGAATGGTCTCAACCAGATGCTTCTGCTTTTGGGTCACCATCTCACGCGTATCCTGGGCTTCCCACTGGAACGGCGTAAACGGCTTCGGCACGAAGGTAGAAACGCTGACCGAAATGCTGATTTTCTTCCCTTTCGGCCGATTCGGAAGAGAAAAATAGAGGTCCAGAATGCGGTGAGCCAGTTCAATAATGCCGGCGACATCCTCCAGTGTTTCAGTGGGGAGGCCGAGCATAAAGTACAGCTTGACCGATGTATATCCGCCCTCAAACGCGATGCGGCAGGTATTCATGACCTCTTCTTCGGTGACGTTTTTGTTGATGACATCACGCAGACGCTGGGTACCGGCTTCCGGCGCAAATGTAAGCCCGCTTTTACGAACCTTCTTGATTCGTTCCAGCAGTTCTTCCGAAAAATTATCAATGCGCAGAGAAGGCAGAGACAGGTTGATGTGCTCCCCTTCCGTAAAGGTCAGCAATTCATCTAACAGCGGCTCGATTCCGCTGTAATCGCTGGTAGAAAGCGAGGAAAGCGAAATTTCCTCATAACCGGTGGAATCACAGAGCGCTCTCGCCTGTTTGCAGACGACTTCCGGCGTTTTTTCCCGAAGCGGACGATAGATAAATCCAGCTTGGCAGAACCGGCAGCCGCGAATACAACCGCGCATGAGCTCTTCCATCACACGGTCGTGAACGACCTCCATATAAGGCACCAAAAAGCGGTCCGGGTAATGAGAAACATCAAGATTCTGTTCAATTTTCTTGACAATGCGGGCAGGAACATCCTCATTCGGCTGAATGGAGCAAACCGTGCCGTCTTCATGGTACGAAACATCATAAAACGAAGGAACGTAGATTCCCTCCTGACGGGCAGCCAAAAGAAGAAATTCTTTTTTGCTCATGCCGGATTGTTTTGCCTGTCGGTACAGAGTAACAAGGTCGTTTAACTGTTGTTCCCCTTCGCCCAAGCAGAAAATATCCACAAAATCACAGAGCGGTTCCGGATTGCAGGCGCACGGACCGCCAGCAATGACCAGATTCTCAAGCCCGGTGCGTTCTGATGCGAGAAGCGGTACACCGCCCAAAGAAAGCATCTGAAGCAGATTGGTGTAGCTCAGCTCATACTGCAACGTAAACCCGATGATATCAAATTCACTCAGCGGAGTAAAGCTTTCCAATGAATAAAGCGGGATGTGGTGTTCCGCCATTACCGCTTCAAAATCCGTCCAGGGGGCAAAGCAACGCTCGCACCAGACAAACGGAAGTTCATTCAAAGACGAATATAAAATTTTCATGCCGAGGTGGGACATGCCAACCTCGTATACATCCGGAAAACAAAAGGCAAAACGAACATCCACCGCCGCAGGGTCCTTTACCACCTGATGCAGTTCTCCGCCGACATAACGCGCGGGTTTCTGCACTTCAAGCAGATACCGTTCCACCTGTTCTCTCAACTGCTCGGACATGATTTCCTCCTAAAAAATGAGATACTAGTATTGTACCCCATTCCCCGTCCGATTGCAAATTAAACCTGCTGATCGGTGATTAAATTGACTAGTAAAAACAGTGATGTAACAAACAGTGTGATGTTATGCGCGGAAACAAGCAGATAAACCGAACAGCCAAACAGCGGTAAAAGAACTGCCCACGATACTATTTTGGAGATGAGAAACGCCGCCTTAATAGGAAGAAAAGCAAGGAGCAGACGCTTTAGGATCATCCCTCCATCCAACGCACCAATGGGCAGCGCGTTAAAAATCCCGATAAAAAGCTGGGTAAACGCAAGTTGAGTAAAATCACCCGTTTTGTTTCCGTAAATTCCAACAGCGAACAGAATAAAATTAACAAGGCACCCTGCGGAAAGCGCAAAAATATCTTTGCCGGGGGTGAGATAGTGTTCAGAAGCTGTAATGCGCATGCCTTCCACCGAAAAAGAAAGTGCCTTAGGGCGTTCGCCTACCAGAAAATAAGCAATCACATGCCCCAGTTCGTGCGAAAATACAGCGAGAACTCCGCAATAACCATAGCCGCTCTCGTCCAAAAGCAGATAAATGGTCACCACGGCAAAAAACAGGAATGAAAGCCTTACTTTTATGCCGAAAAGCTCAAACTGTAACATAACCAGCCTGCACAGTATAAGGAATCACATCAAGCGGATTAATGAAAACACCGTTGACCGAAAGGTCAAAATGGCAATGGTTTCCGGTGGAATAACCGGTGTTGCCGACAAAGCCGATCACATCACCCGCATTTACTGTATCGCCCACCTGAACGTTCAGACTGCTGCAATGCCCATACCGGCTGATGACCCCGTTTTCATGCTGGATCGCAACAAAGTTTCCAAAGCTGACAGAAGCCTGTGCCTGCACCACTGTGCCGGAACGGAATGCAGCAATCGGTGTACCTTCTTCTGCGGGAATATCAATTCCCTTATGAAAATCCGCTAAACCGGTAATGGGGTGAATCCGGTAGCCATAACCACAACTGAGCGTTCCATGGATGGGAACAACATCCTCTTGGCTGGTTTGTTTGGATGATTCTCCCAAAACGGGAGATTCAATGCTGAGCGGAAGCGGGTTCTCTTCACCACCCATTCCCATTCCGTAGGGAAAAAGCGCACTTTCCGATACAGATGTTGTTTGAATCGCTGAATCTGATGATGAATCTTCAGAAGAACCAGATGACGAATCAGAAGACCCTTCGTCTGATTCGGACGAAGAAGCAGATTGATCAGAGTCGGAAGCGCTGGCATCTTCGGAACCGGAGGAGGTACTATTCGAGCCGCTCTCGGTTAAAAATCCGGTCACATCTTCAAACACATCTTCAACCGTTTGAGTGATTCCCTCATCACCTAAAATTTGGTTTTTTAAAAAGATTTTCACTTCATCCAAAGCATACGGAGAGCAAATATTGATCACTAAAAGAATAATTGCGGTCAGCAGAACAAGAATCATTTCCGCCGCAAATAAGCTCCAAAAACCGCCTTGCTTTTCTCCCTTTTCGGGGAAGTCTTCCTTTTTCTGTCTGCGAAATTCATGATAATCGATCTGATTTTCCATGTTGTTTCTCCTGAATATGATTTTCCGATAAAAGACAAAGTCTTTTGCTTTATTCTTATTCGGGAAAGTTGGAAAATAGACGTGCCAATCAGTCAACTGAATCAGCTCAAGTCTACATGACGCATTGAAACTCTTTTGCTGTAAACTAGCTCAACTAAAAATGATTTTAAAATACAGACTTCCAAAAACGCTTCGCCTAAACTTGGGTTTGCCTCTGACTCTGAATTTATAGGAGATAAAAAAATCCCCGGCAATCTGCCGGGGATTCAAAAAAGCTTTATTTCTTATTTTTTAAGAGACATGGATTTTTTAACAGTCTCTGCAATATTTTCTGCACACAGGCCATATTTTTTCAGCAACTGAACAGCCGGGCCGGATTTACCAAACTCGTCGTTCACGCCAACTTTAATGACCGGAACCGGGCAGCTTTCGCAGACAACATCCGCAACAGCAGAGCCAAGGCCGCCGATAACGCTGTGTTCTTCCGCGGTGATGATCAAGCCGGTTTCCTGTGCCGCTTTGATAATGATCTCTTTATCAATCGGTTTAATGGTATGGATATTGATGACACGGGCATCAATTCCTTCCTCAGCAAGTGCTTTCGCAGCTTCGACCGACTCGTTGACCATCAAGCCGGTTGCAATGATGGTAACATCCTTACCAGCTTTCAGCTCGATGCCTTTGCCAAGTTCAAACTTATAGGTAGCCGGATCGTTAAAGATCGGGGTAGCAAGACGTCCAAAACGGAGATAAACCGGTCCGTCGATCTCACAGGCAGCCGCAACAGCCGCTTTCGCTTCTGTGTCATCTGCCGGGTTGATGATGGTCATGCCCGGGATGGTGCGCATAAGCGCAATGTCTTCGTTGCACTGATGGGTCGCGCCGTCTTCACCAACGGAGATACCGGCATGGGTAGCACCGATTTTAACGTTCAAATGAGGATAACCGATGGAGTTGCGTACGATTTCAAACGCACGGCCGGCTGCAAACATCGCAAATGTGCTCGCAAACGGAATTTTACCGGTTGCTGCCATACCAGCGGCAATACCCATCATATTTGCTTCTGCGATACCGCAGTCAAAGAAACGCTCAGGGCATTTTTTCCAAAACACCTGAGTCTGAGTCGCACGCGCAAGGTCTGCGTCAAGAACGACAAGGTTTTCATATTTATCGGCCAATTCAGCCAACGCTTCACCGTAGCTCTGTCTGGTCGCTTTTTTTACTACTTCGCTCATTCAAAAACCCTCCATTACCGAGATGGTATATTGTTTAAAATAAAGGAAAACGATCAACCGGAACTTACGCAATTCAGATTGCTTCGTACGCAGCTTTCAATTCAGACATTGCCTGCTCATACTGCTCTGCGTTCGGTGCGCTGCCATGCCATGCAGCATTGTTTTCCATGAAGGAAACGCCTTTGCCTTTTACGCTCTTCTGAACGATTACAACCGGTTTGTCGGTTACGCTCTCAGCTTCTTTGAACGCTGCCTCAATCTTGTCAAAATCATGCGCATCGTCCAGATTGATTACATGCCAGTTAAAGGCTTTAAATTTCTCGTCGATCGGATACGGAGAGTTGACATCGTCGATCTTTCCGTCAATCTGAAGGCCGTTGTTATCCACAATCGCGATCAGGTTATCCAGTTTGCGGAACCCAGCGAACATTGCAGCTTCCCAAACCTGTCCTTCCTGAATCTCACCATCGCCAAGAATGGTAAATACACGGTAGTCTTTGTTTGAAATCTTACCGGAAAGTGCCATACCGCAGGCAACAGAAATTCCCTGACCAAGAGAACCGCTGCTCATATCAATGCCCGGAATGGTTTTCATATCCGGATGGCCCTGGAGCATGCGGCCAACCTGACGGAGTCCTTTGAGTTCTTCTTCCGGGAAATAACCTTTCTGAGCAAGAACCGAATAAAGGCCAGGAGCCGTATGACCTTTGGAAAGGACCAGACGATCTCTATCTTCCCATTTCGGATTTTTCGGATCGACCTTCATCTCCTTGAAGTACAGGTAGGTCAGCAGGTCAGCGATAGAAAGGGAACCGCCCGGATGACCCGATTTTGCATTGAACACTGCTTCGATGATGCCCATTCTCACCTTACAGGCAGTCTTCATCAGCTCTTTTTTTGTAGCCAGATCCATAATAAAACCTCCAATGTTATTTTTGCTAAGATTTACCTTATTTGAACAGGGCGCCTACCCTGGGATCAACAAACCAGTTGCTCCAGTTTCTCAATCAAATCGGCCAGCGCGTGATCATCGTTACAGCAGACGACCATTCTGGCAATGTCCTTAAGGTCTTGAGGAGCATTTTCAACTGTCACACCAATGCCCGCTTTACGAATCATCTCATAATCATTGTAATAATCACCGATGGCAACAATGTGATCCACCGGAACGCCGGTAAATGCAGAAAGATGCTTAAGCGCGCCGCCCTTGGAACACCCTTTCGGAAGCATTTCGAAATAATGGGTAAAGGAACGGACAAAAGTTACATCCGGATATCCCTTCGAAAGAAGATATGATTCAAACTCATCCATTTCAGAAGGCTGCAATGCGAAAAGTGCCTTGAACCAACCATCTTTAGGAACCTCATCCAACGCTGTAATGACGTAAGCGAGTTTTTCTGTATCCAGATGTTTGGATACGATATCGTTCAAACGCACAACGTAAATGCAATCTTCCATTAAAATTTCAATACCAACCGAAGGGAACCGGTCATAAACATCCTGAAGATACGCGCGTGCTGTCTGGTTCAAAAGAGAATGCCAGAGCATTTTACGGCTTTTATAATCATAAACCGCACCGCCATTATACAAAATAGTGGGTGTGTCCAATTTCAGTTCTTCAACATAATGTTCCAACGATGGAATCGACCGGCCGGTTGCTACAGTAAACTTTCCGCCTTTGGAACGGAAGCGATCAATCGCTTCCAGATTTTCTTTCGATATACGTTTATCAGTTGTTAAAAGCGTGCCGTCCATATCGGTCACGATCAGCCATCCGGCCATGGAATTTTGCATGTATACCCCCAACTTTATCTGACCTGATTCAGGAACCGGACGAAATAGTCCGGAAGCGGACTGCTAAAATGCATCCGTTCGCCTGTTACAGGATGTGTAAAACCAATTTCACGCGCATGCAGACACTGACCATGAAGCTCTGAAATCACCTTGCGAGGACCGTAAACCGGGTCACCTGCTACCGGATGGCCAATATAGGCCATATGTACGCGGATCTGATGGGTTCGCCCAGTTTCCAGCTGCACCCGAAGGTGGGTAAAACCATTTAAACGTTCCAACACCTGAAAATGGGTTACAGCTTCTCTGGAATGAGATGCGGTAACAGCCATCCGCTTCCGGTCGACCGGATGACGGCCGATCGGTGCGTTTACGGTACCGGAATCCTCTTTAAACTGCCCGTAAACAACCGTTTCATACACCCGGTCAAACGAGTGCTCCTTAATCTGCTCCGCAAGCCCAAGATGAGCGCGGTCATTTTTTGCGACCATCAAAAGTCCGCTGGTGTCTTTGTCGATTCGGTGAACGATTCCCGGGCGTATGATCCCATTAATCCCCGAAAGAGTACCCTTACAGTGATACAGCAACGCGTTGACAAGCGTTCCGTCACTGTTGCCGGGAGCGGGATGGACGACCATTCCTTTCGGCTTATTGACAACCAGAAGATCGTCATCCTCATAAACAATATCAAGTGGGATATTTTCCGCTCGGACCTGCAATTCCTGCGGTTCAGGAATCCGCACCAGAATCTCACACGCACCGGACAGTTTATAATTTTTTGCAACCGATTTCCCGTTGACCAGAACACAACCGTCCTCCATCCATTTCTGAATAGCAGACCGAGAATGGTCAGGCAAGCGCGCCTGCAAAAAACGATCAACTCGAATGCCGCTGTCTTCCGTACTAGCGGAAAAAACCAACTCAGTCATTGGATTCATCTTTATGCTCCGTCTTTTTATGAAGATGAAGAACATCGGCTTTATCGAAAAACAAGAGATAGACAAGCAGGCTGATCACGCCCAACACGACCAAACAGTCGGCGAAATTGAAAATTGCGAAATAAACAAAATCAAACTCAATATAGTCAATCACACTGCCGCGAAAAATGCGGTCAATCAGATTGCCGAGCCCGCCCGCAATAATGACGGCTATATGCCAGACAATGACCGGATTGCGAATCTTTTTCAAAACCAGCAATACAATCAACGCAACAATTACAACACCGGTAAGACCAATCAACAGCCAACGCTGACCGTCAAACGAATTAAACGCCGCACCGGTGTTTTCCACATAAGTAAAACGGATAAACCCCGGGATGAACGACACAGACTCGTTTAACTGGAGATTTGCCTGAACCAGCACCTTGATGAGCTGATCCAAGCCAACCAGAACGGCAGACACAGCCAATGCAATATAAGGAATAATGATCACCTCATCGCTTACTGATTTTTCACAACAGCCGCACAACGGGCGCAAAGGGTCGGATGTTCTTCACATTCGCCCACTGTGGTGCTGTATGCCCAGCAGCGTTCGCATTTTTCGCCATCAGCCTTCTGAACCGTGATAGAAAGCCCTTCCATATCGGAAGCGGTCTCCCCTGCTCCGTCAGACAGTTCTACCTGAGAAACGATAAACGCGGCAGCAAGTTCATCTTTCACTGTTTCAAGGAATGCGGCAAGCTCTCCCGAACAATGCAGAATAACTTTTGCTTCCAGTGATTTACCAATCACTTTTTCGTTTCGTTTGCCCTCCAGAGCTTTGTTGACTTCATCACGCACCTGATGAATCCGATCCCATTTAGCAAGGAAGGATTCGTCGGTATGGAGTTCGATCGGCTTCGGCATATCATTAAACAGTACCGAACCGGTATCATCCGAAGCAAGATGCGGCATGGCAGCCCAGATTTCCTCCGAAGTAAACGCGAGGATCGGTGCGACCAGACGAGTCAACGCACTTAAAATCATATAGATAGCAGACTGAGCGCTGCGGCGCTCAAGGCTGTCCGCTTTTTCACAATAGAGACGATCTTTGATGATATCCAGATAGAAGTTAGACATATCAACCACACAGAAATTGTGGATTGCATGATAAACCACATGAAAATCAAAGCTGTTGTATCCCGCTTCCGCTTTCGCGATCAGTTCGTTCAGCGCATGGATCGCCCACAGATCAAGTTCCGGCATTTTCTCCACCGGAACCATATCCGTTTCCGGAGTAAAATCAGCAAGGTTGCTGAGAATATAACGAGCAGTATTCCGGATTTTACGATAACCTTCGGAAAGTTGTTTCATAATATCCGGAGAAATGCGGATATCCGCATGATAGTCGGACGAAGCAACCCAAAGGCGAAGAATATCCGCGCCGTACTGTTTGATAATGTCCTCCGGAGCAACGCCGTTGCCGAGGGATTTCGACATTTTTTTGCCTTCGCCGTCTACGACCCAGCCGTGTGTGCAAACGTTTTTATAAGGCGCAACGCCTTTGTAAGCTACACTGGTCAAGAGCGAAGACTGGAACCAACCGCGGTACTGGTCTGCACCCTCAAGGTACAAATCAGCCGGGAAATGAAGCTCTTCGCGTTCATCGATAACGGCAGCGTGAGAAACACCGCTGTCAAACCAAACGTCCATAATATCGGTTTCTTTGGTGAAGGAATGGCAGCCGCATTCACAAGCGACATCCGCCGGAAGGAATTCAGACGGATCTTTCGTGTACCATGCATCAGAACCTTCCGCACGGAACAAATCGGAAATCGCGCGGATTGTTTGATCATTTACGATCGGCTTACCGCAATCTTTACAATACAGAATCGGGATCGGCACGCCCCAGGTACGTTGACGGGAAATACACCAGTCGCTGCGGTCACGCACCATACCTTTGATACGCTCTTCGCCCCATTCCGGAATCCAGTTAACACCGCTGATCGCTTCAATGGCTTGATCTTTAAATCCATCGACCGAGCAGAACCACTGTTCGGTTGCGCGGAACAGAATCGGTTTTTTGCAGCGCCAGCAATGCGGATACTGGTGAACAATCTTAACCAGCGCAAAAAGGTGACCGGTTTCATCCAGCTTTTTGGCGATCGCTTTATTTGCGTCGTCTGTAGAAAGTCCTGCGAATTCCCCTGCAAGCTCAGTCAATTTGCCTTCTGAGTCAACCGGAACAATAACCGGAACTTTGTAGTTCTGACAAACTTCAAAGTCTTCCACACCATGTCCAGGCGCTGTATGAACACAACCAGTACCACTTTCCAATGTAACATGGTCGCCGACAATAACAAGCGATTCACGGTCAAGGAACGGATGAGCTGTCTTTATATACTCCAGATCACTGCCCAAAAAGCTACCGACTGTTTCGTAATCGTCGATTTTCGCGTCTTTCATCGCAGCACTGACCAGATCTTTTGCCATAACCAGATACTGACCGCCAGTTTTTACGAGGGTATACTCGTAATTCGGGCCAAGGCAAATTGCAACGTTGCCCGGCAGAGTCCAGGTAGTAGTTGTCCAGATGACAAAGTAAACATCTTTCGGATCAATGCCCATACCAGAGAAAACGCCCTTATCATCCGTTACGTTAAATTTCACATAAATGGAATAGCAGGGATCGTCCTCATACTCAATCTCAGCTTCCGCTAATGCGGTACCGCATTCGGTACACCAATAAACTGGTTTCAAACCTTTATAAATATAGCCCTTTTTGGCCATCTCTCCAAACACTTCGATCTGCTTTGCCTCAAAAGCAGGGCGAAGCGTCTTGTAAGGATTTTCAAAATCGCCGATAACACCCAGACGTTTAAACTGCTGGGTCATGGAAGCAATAAACGATTCCGCAAACTCACGGCACAATTTTCTAAGCTCAACCGCCGAAATCGTTGCCGGATTGACCCCGTCTTTTTTGAGCGCTTTCAGCTCAATCGGAAGGCCATGTGTATCCCAGCCGGGAATATAAGGCGCGTAAAAGCCGGACATGTTTTTATGACGGATGATAATATCCTTCAAAACCTTATTCAAAGCGGTACCCATATGAATATTACCGTTTGCGTATGGCGGTCCGTCATGAAGGGTATAGTTCGGCTTACCCTTGTTTTTTTCCATTAACTTATCGTAAATCTGGCTTTCCTCAAACCCTTTCAACATCTCCGGCTCCCGCTGCGGCAGATTCGCCCGCATTGGAAAATCGGTTTTTGTCAGGTTCAAAGTACGGTTATAATCCTGAGGCATTCTTTTTTCTCTCCTTGATGGTTACTTTTTTACGTTGTTGTTGCGACCGAAACGCAGCTCACCGAATTTAGATTCCAGAGTCCTTGTTTCATCGCGTGTGCCAAAACGGCCCTGATAAATCGGCGGCACGCCGTTTTTCTCGTTTTCAGAAGAAGCAGCGGCCGGTTCTGCAGCCTTAGGAGCTTCCTCTGTTTCCGGAGCAGCGACCGGAGCGGCTTCCGCTATAGGTTCCGCAGCGTTTTCCGCCAACTTAGAGGAGATACTCTCCACTGCTTCCGAATCCTTTTCCTTAATTTCAGGAATGGATGTAATAGTATCCAAATGAGATTTATAAAGAGCGAGCAGTTTCGACTTGAAGTTTGACACTTCTCTTTGAGTCATGAGCAATGTATGCTGCTCTTTCTCAATGTCTTTTTTAATACCCGCCAAGGATTTTTGAGATTCTTCAACCGCATTTTTGCGAATCTCTTCACTTTTCAGCTGCGCTTCATTCAGAAGCTCTTCTGCTTTTTCCTTTGCTTCCTTGAGAATCGTATTGCCAAGCTTCTGAGCACCAAGAAGTGCTTCTTTCATACTATTTTCATCCTGACGGTATTCTTCAAGCTTAGAAGCAAGTATTTCAAGCTTGTTCTGCAATTCCATATTTTGAGCGGTCAACTCATTCATTGCTACTGCAACATCGTCTAAATAAGAATCCACTTCTTCTGTTTTATAACCGAAGGCCGATTTATCAAATTTCTTTGATGCAATTTCTTTGGCGTTCACCGGACAATACCTCCCTATATGTATTTTTGAATTGTAACAAACATCCGTCCCTTTTTAGTTGGACGAATCTCTTGAGATAAAACGAATTTTCCATGGCCACGAACTGAAAATACGCTGCCAGGCTTGACCTGATAACTCACCGAGTCTATCTGCTCATAATCACACTGCACCAAGCCGGTACGAATAAGCTGCGCGGCCTTTTCACGGCTTGTGCCGGCCGCCTCAGCCACCAGGCAATCCAAACGAAGCGAAGACACGGTTCCGCTAATCTCCTTAAATGCCGGTTGATACGACACCACGCTCAAATCGCACGGTTCAACAGAAACACCAACCCGCCCGATCTTTTTCACATTTTCAGTAAAATAGTCAAACTGTTTTTCGTAAAGACAAACAACAGTTTGACCCTCGTCAACCAAAATGTCACCAATCACTTCCCGCTTTACGCCAAGTGACATAAAACTGCCAAGAAAATCCCTGTGAGAAAGCTGATCTGCCTTTCGGTAGATAAACTTCAAGCCAATGACAGGAAAAAGCTGCTCATCCGGTTCCATATACTCCGGAAAAACACCCAACACTTTCCGCTGCGCCCCTTCAAATCCTCCGAAAAAAAGAAAATTGGAAAAACGCTGATGCTTCAAATGCTGTTCTGCCATGTAAGCCTGCCGTTCGTCCAGAAACAAACTGAACCGCGGACTATTTCTGCGTTCTGCTTGAACAGCCAGATCTTCTACTTTGGCGAGGAAAAATTCATCTTCCCGGGTAAGCATAATTAAAAATAGAGGCCGTTGCTTTCAAGTTCTCCAAGCAGGTCTCCCATAATATCAACATTGTACGGAGTAATGATAAAAGTGCTGTTAGCCACACGTTTAATCTGACCGTTGTTCGCATAAGCAACACCGCTCAAAAAGTCAACCAAACGACGAGCTGTATCCTTATTTGTAGACTCAAGATTCAAAACAACTGTACGTTTTTCATTCAAATGGTCCGCAACAGAACTCGCGTCCTCAAAATGCTCCGGTTTTACCAAAACGACCTGCAGCTGAGTGGTCGCATGAATGTTGACAACACGATTGCTCTTCTGCGAACCGCTTTTGCTGGAATGATTGTCGGTAGAGCTGGAATTATAGTCAAACGCTTCGGAAGGACGATTGTGCTCTCTGCTGATGATTTCCTGCTCCATGCCTTCGTCTTCGTACTCGTAATCGTCATCTTCGGCTACAAAAACGCCTTTGATTTTATCCATAAAACTCATACTTTTTCCTCCTGTGAACGTTTAATTTCTTTCACCGAACAGGCCACGCCCAACACGAATAATCGTGCTGCCAAAGCGTATCGCATCAATATAATCAGCAGACATGCCCATCGACAAAATATTCACATTCCTATTATCTAACTTTTTAGCCTGCATGTCAATAAGCAACTTTTGCGCCTGCTCAAAATACCGGGCGCCTTCCCCAACCGGCGGAATCACCATGAGCCCTCTGAGAATCAAATTTGGGTATCCGGAAACTTTTTCCGCCAACTCGAACAAGTCTTCTTTTGCGACTCCCGATTTGCTCTGTTCTCCGCCCAGGTTTACTTCCAGCAAAATTTCCATGGTTTTTCCGGAAAGTCCGGCACAGCGGTTAATTTCCGCGGCAAGATGTTCCGAATCCACCGATTCAATCATACTGACCTTATCAATAATCTGCTTTACTTTATTGGTTTGAAGATGACCGATAAAATGAATCTGTTTAAAATCCGTATGATAGGATTCGTACTTTGAAACCAGTTCCTGTGCGCGGTTTTCACCAAGGAGACGGACTCCTTCAGAAAGAGCAACATTTACCAGTTCAGGAGAAACGGTTTTAGTCACCGCCATAAGTGTCACATCATTAGGATCTCTGCCGCACGCCGAACAAGTCTCCTCAATTTCAAAGCGAATCCTTTTCAAATTTTCCCGAACCTGATCACTTGATCTGTTTTCCGTCATAAAAATCAGAACCTTTCACAATGACATCATCGTAAATACGGACATAGTCAGACCGTTCGTTTTCAGTTTCAATGCTTCTGCTGATGAAATATTCCTCATTTTCATAAAGAATATCAACCTTTTTAAACTGCATCGTTTGTCCATACTTGATATAAACTCCTTTTTCGGAGCCTTCATCCGTTTGGATAATGTGAAGCGCAGATTTTGGAATTTTGATTCCTTCAAAAGTATTTAAAATGACTTCCGCCTCTTCCAGCCGAAGCTTAACCGTCTGCTCTGAAATACGATCCGATTCAAACACAACCAGCGCCTGATCCGCTTCATTATCGATCTTGCAGGAAACAAGATTCATGACGACCGTATCATCGCCACTGGATGGGAACCGAAGGTTATAGTTCCAGCCTTCGTTCAGATTCATCGCGTCATCCGCATCCATCAACGCTACATATCGCCATTGCGCATTGGTGATGATCTTCCCGACGGAATTGCTTTGTACTTCCTGTTCTTGTTGGGAATAATACGCTTCAATATTTTCCGCGGTCAATCCGGACGCTTTTTCCAAAGTCAAATCGCCCTCGTATCCGTCAACCATGTTTACAAAGTAACCCGATGAAGACGCGACGACCTGTGAGGCAGAGCTGCCGCTCTGCTGCTTCAAAGTCGCGATTTGTGCTTCCAGCTCAGCGATTCGAGCATTAAAGTCAGTAGCGGTGGAAAATAGAATCTGGCTACGGTTGTACGCATCCAAAAAATTATTTTTCACTTCATACAACGAATCCAAATCATGGTTCAAAACCAATGACACATACTCATCGTTAATGGAATTTATCTGCCTTGTTAAAGCGTTCGCCTGCGTAGCCGCTGTACTGCCTTGCTGCGAAGCCTTAACGGTTTCCAGCTCCGCTTCCATCCGCTCGACCTGTGCCATTGTCGCAATATCCTGTTCACTCGGATACATTTGCGCGATGACCGAATTTTTGGCAACCTTGTCTCCGTTGCGAATCTCATAATCCACCGCGCCGGATTTTTCCTGCTCCAGCACAATTTCATCACGCGCGACAACACCCTTCAAAGCGAACGATTCATCTACCTGCGCTTTATAAACCGTTTCAACCACATAAGGATTACTGAACGCGATGTATACCTGCATCGCAACGAGCAGAGCCAACGCTACCGCAAATATACCAAGAAGAATCTTGGGGAGTTTTGACATCATGATTTAGTTATCCTCGTTGTTCAGAGCGTTGTTTTCATCAAAAATCTGAATGTTCTTCGCCGGGATAATGGTAGAAACAGCATGTTTATACACAAGGCTCTGTTTGCCATCGTTATCCAGCACGATGGTAAAGTTGTCAAATCCTTTCACGATTCCGCGAAACTGAAATCCGTTCATCAGATAAATGGTAACCGGTTTACGCTCTTTCCGAGCTGCGTTTAAAAAGACATCCTGCAAATTAATTGTTTTCATAACGATCACCTTTCCTGTGTACTCAAATTATGATAAATCAACCGTTCAGCTGATTGCACCAGCTGTTCCGGCGACTGTTCATCCAAATAAAGCCAATGGATTCGCTCATCTCTGCGGAACCAGGTAAGCTGCCGTTTGGCATAACGCCTGGACTCCTGCTTGATTTTTTCCAGCGCGGCTTCTAACGTGCATGTCCCGTTAAAATAGCCTGCCAGTTCTTTATAGCCGATTGCCTGATAAGCGGTTTTTAAACCGGGGGTTTCCAAAATCCGCCGGGCTTCTTCCAAAAGCCCTTTTTGCATCATTTCATCGACTCTTCTGTTTATTCTATCATACAATACCTGTCGATTCTTGGCTGTGAGACCAATCATACACAACCGGTAAGGAGACGGTTTTTCGCGGCTCCGGCGCTGATGCTCGCTCATGGTGATGCCGGTCAACCGATATACTTCAATTGCGCGAACAATCCGATTGCCGTTGTTCGGGTGAAGGGCCGCCGCCGTTTCCGGATCAAACTGCCTGAGCTCATCGAGCAGCGACTGCCCGCCCTCGTTCTTCAAACGTTCCAGCAGCTGCGAACGAAGTGAACTGTCTGAAACAATCTCATCAAAGGAAATATGATTGACGAGACTTGTAATATAAAGCCCTGTTCCGCCAACCACAAACGGAAGTTTCCCGCGCCCGTAGATATCTTCTATCACGGCGGACGCCTGCTTAACATAATCCGCCACGCTATACGGCTCAGAGCAATCTAAAAAACCGACCAGGTGATGGGGAACGCCCCGCATCTCTTCTAGGGTAGGCTTTGCCGTTGCAATTTCCATCTGCTTATAAATCTGCATGGAATCGCCGGACACTACCTCACCGTCAAATCGCCTGGCAAGCTCAACCGACAGCGCTGTTTTTCCGCTTCCGGTAGGACCCGCAATGACAACAAGTGGAATTTGACTCATAATTACCTTCCAAACATACGCTTTATTTTTGACTGCGGCCAAACCTGAAGAACCGGACGCCCATGCGGACAATAACGAATGGCTTCATCGTAGTAGACACGCTCCGCCAACGCCTGAAGCTCTTCCGGCATATTGATATCATGCGCTTTCACCGCTGCCTTACAGGCTACCGAATGATAAAGATCATCCAGCACATGAGGCGCAGGATCCATTTTGTTGTTCTTTAAATTCAGCGCGATCTCGGCAAGCAGCTGCGAAGCATCGTGCTGATCGAGCAGGACCGGGATCTCACGCACATACAGCATGGAACCGCCGAAATCCTCCACCAGAAAACCAAGGCTGTCAACAAGCGACAGATTCGAAAGTACCGCGTCACATTCTTCCGGCGACAGGGCCACTGTAAAGGGAGACAACAACACCTGATGATCGAGCGGTTTTCTTTCCGAGCGCAGCTGTTCATAAAGAATCCGCTCATGCGCCGCGTGTTTATCAATCATCAGCATGGCATCGCCAACCTGTGCAATGATATAGGTTTGAAACACCTCGCCGATCACCCGGACAGGTTCCTTAGGCGGCTCCGCGGATGGAGCCGGATCATCCGGCAGATCAGCCGGAATTTCTTTCTCCTGTATCTGGGAGGATGGCTGAAGCATTTCGGGTTTCAAGAATTCAAAGGTACTGCCTGCAAACGGGTCGGAAACGCCGGAATCCTCACGGAACCGATACGGAGAAACCGGGTGTGCCACCTTCTGCCCTGATGAGACAGGCGACGAAGCAGAATACTGTTTTGGCTGAACCCGCTCTTTTTCTTCCACTGCCGGCACAACTACCCCATCCGATGAGGATTCCAGATGAATTCGCTGAGCAACCTGCTTTGCGAGGCTGTCCGGCTCAAACATCTGCTGAACGCCTCTATCCTCAAAAAACGGCGACGGGGATTTTGCGCGTACAGCCGGTTCGGCAGGCTGAAGGGATTGTCTGTTGTTTTCAGCAATGGCGCTTTTTACCGCGAAATACAAACTGTCAAACACACTTTTTTCATTGATAAACCGCACTTCTGTTTTGGTTGGATGAACGTTTACATCCACAAAATCATACGGAACCGTGAGGTTAAGCACACAGGCCGGAAACTTTCCAACCATCATAGAATGATGGTACCCCTCATCCAGAGCAGAAGAACAGGTGCGGGATCTGACATAACGTCCATTTACAAAAAAGTGCTGCATGGAACGATTTGGCCGGGCATTGGTAGGGATACTGGAATACCCTTTTACATGAATCTCGCCAAAGGAATATTCCACTGGCATGAGCGTCTGCGCAAACGCTTTGCCGTAAACCGCGTAGATGGCCGAATACAGTTTTCCATCACCCGGTGTCTGAAGGGTTTTCTGATTATCCCGGATCAGCGTAAACGAAATGCCGGGGTTGGATAGTGCAATGCGATTGAGTACCGTTGCCACCGCATTGGCTTCCGAAACATCTTTCTTTAAAAATTTGAGCCTGGCGGGCACATTGTAAAACAAATCGCGGATGACAATTGTTGTCCCCTGCTGACAACCGCTCTCTTCCAAAAGAACCTGCTCCCCGCCCTCCATTCGAATATGGGTGCCGAACGCGTCATCCGGCGTTTTGGTGAGCATATCCACTTTGGAGACAGCACAGACTGAAGCCAGCGCCTCTCCGCGGAACCCAAGCGTTGCAATATGGTTGAGATCCAGCTCAGTTGAAACCTTACTGGTCGCGTGACGGAGAAACGCCGTTGGAACATCTTCAGCGGATATTCCGCAGCCGTTGTCGGTGATGCGGATATAATCCACGCCGCCTTTTTTGATCTCTACGGTGACCAGTGTCGCACCCGCATCAATCGAGTTTTCCACCAGTTCTTTGACCACAGACGCCGGGCGGTCGATCACTTCGCCGGCCGCGATCTGCTCTGCTACCTGTTTGGATAATACATTGATCTTCGGCAACGTTCCGCCTCCTGTTTTAAAATCATCGTCTTGTTGTGGTTTTAATATTTACGAATTGTTTTGATACACGGTTTAAGATTCATCCAAAAGTTTTTTCAGCTCAAACAGGCTGTTGAGCGCTTCAATCGGCGTTAGCGTATCCAACTCAATCGCCCTGATCTTCTCCAGCACAGCGGACTGACCAGAAGGACCGAACGTGATCTGCTGAGGAATCTCTTCCTTTGGCTGAACGGATGATTTCCGCGGAGCCGATGCGCCGGATTCAATCTCCGCCAGCACCTCTTTTGCCCGGGAAATGACCCCTTTTGGGACACCGGCGAGCTGAGCGACCTCAATGCCGTAGCTGTCATCCGCTCCGCCGGGAATAATCTTGCGCAGGAAGGTAATATCATCGCCGCGCTTCTTCACCGCGACACTGTAGTTCTTGACGCAGGGATAAATTTCATCCAAAGCGGTCAGTTCATGGTAATGGGTGGCAAACATGGTTTTGCATTTGAGACCACGGGACTGGATGATGTATTCGATCACCGCACGTGCGATGCTCATACCGTCAAAGGTAGAGGTACCTCGCCCGATCTCGTCCAGAATCACAAAGCTGCGAGGGGTTGCGTTGTGCAGAATATCCGCCACCTCACTCATCTCCACCATAAAAGTAGACTGGCCGGAAGCGAGGTCATCCGAAGCGCCGACACGGGTGAAGATTTTATCCACCACCGTCAGCAGCGCGGAACGCGCCGGAACAAAGCAGCCAATCTGCGCCATCAAAAGGATGAGTGCGTTCTGCCGCATATAGGTGGATTTACCCGCCATGTTCGGCCCGGTGATGATCAGCACACGGTTTTGTGAGCTGTCAAACCGCGCGTCATTTGGAACAAACATACCGCCGGAAAGCTGTTCTACAACCGGATGCCGTCCGTCTTTAATATCGATTTTATCCTCCGTGGTAAACTGAGGACGTACGTAATGGTTTTCAAAGGATACTTCCGCAAAGGAACAGAGAACGTCCAGCACGGAAACCGCGGAAGCGGTCGCCTGCACCTCGGTGAGCTTCTGGGCGACAAACACACAAAGCTCGTCGAAAATGCCCTGTTCCAGAAGGATCATCCGCTCGCTTGCGTGAAGAACCTTCTGTTCCAGATCCTTGAGTTCCTGGGTGATATACCGCTCACAGTTCGCAAGGGTTTGTTTGCGGATATAATGTTCCGGCACCAAATCAATATTTGACTTGGTGACCTCTATGTAATAACCGAATACCCGGTTATAACCAACCTTCAGGTTTTTAATGCCGGTAGCTTCCTTTTCGTGCTCTTCAATGGACGCGATATACTGTTTGGCATTGGTGTACAGATCCCGCAGCTCATCTAGCTCCGCGTGAAAGCCCGTACGAATCACGCCGCCCTCTTTTAGGTTGACGGGAGGCTGGTCCACAATGGCGCGATCGACCATCGTGCGGATCTCCTGCATGGTGTCGATCTCGTCGTTGAGCTCTTTCAAAAGCCCCGCCTTGCAGCCTGAAAGGCATTCTTTAATCTCCGGCAGGCGCGCCGCTGAAAAGCTGAGGGCTTTTAAATCCCTCGGCCCCGCCGAACGGTAGATCACGCGGGTCATGAGACGTTCCAGATCGTAAACATCGTTTAACAGCTCTCCGAGGCGGGAACGAAGAATGGAATTCTCCAGCAATTCCTCCACCGCGGAATGACGCTTGGTGATCTGCGCGATATTCAAAAGCGGCTGTTCCAGCACCTTGCGCAGCCGCCGCTTCCCCATGGAGGTCCTGGTGCGGTCAAGCACCCACAAAAGCGAGCCTTTTTTCTCTTTATTGCGCATGGTCTCTGTCAATTCCAGATTCCGCCGGGCGTTCATGTCCAGCGTCATATACTGTTCGTTATGATAGACCTGTAAACTGACGATCCGTTTGCCGCCCTGACGCTGAGTGGCGTCGATATATCCCAACAGGACACCCAGCGAGATGACCGCTTCCTCGGAAACCTTCACCGGCTCAAGCAGCGCGGGATTCTCTGAAAAATGGTGCTTGAGATGTTGCTCCGCTCGGTCCGGTACGCATTCATCGCGGTCTGCAATATCCACCACACAGGAAAGACGCTCTTTTAAAAATGAATTCAGTTCTTTGAGAGACAGGCAGGCTTCGTTCATCAGCACTTCCGCAGGCATAAACCGGGAAAGCTCGTTGATGACTTCCTGCTCAAAGCCGGAATCGGTGCGGTAGGTGAGATGAATCTCACCGGTGGAAACATCCGCAAACGAAACGGCGTATGATTTTTTATGTACAAAAATGCTGGCAATGTAGTTGTTTTTTGCCTCGTCCAGCATGGTATTGTCGGTAACCGTGCCCGGCGTTACAATGCGCACAATATCGCGCTTAACGATTCCTTTTGCAGTCGCCGGATTTTCCATCTGTTCACAGATGGCAACTTTATAGCCTTTATCAATGAGTCTTTTAATGTAAACATCACAGCTGTGGTAAGGAACGCCGCACATGGGCGCGCGTTCCTCCAAGCCGCAGTCTCTTCCGGTGAGAGTCAGCTCCAGTTCCCGGGACGCGAGCTTTGCGTCATCAAAAAACATTTCATAAAAATCGCCCAGCCGGAAAAACAGGATCTGGTCTTTGTGCTGTTCTTTGATTGCCAGATACTGCTGCATCATAGGAGAAAGGGTCGCCAACATCATCACCGTCCAAAAATTTGTCAGTCAAACCGTTTAGCGGCAGGTTTTCCGCCGTGTTTTGTTGTTTAGTGGCAGCCGCCGCAGGTAGAACAGCTTCCGGTGCAGGACGGTGCCGGGTCACAAGTATCCGGGTCTTCGCCGTTTACACACATGACAAGAATGGTGTTGACCT
Organism: uncultured Oscillospiraceae bacterium; assembly: GCA_900552945.1. Classification (GTDB taxonomy): domain Bacteria; phylum Bacillota; class Clostridia; order Oscillospirales; family Ruminococcaceae; genus Metaruminococcus_A; species Metaruminococcus_A gallistercoris. The sequence continues at coordinate 19,314 of USBI01000003.1, read as the reverse complement.
GATTCATGAGCATGTCCATCTCATTTTTCGCCTGCTCATACTCTGCCATGTTCTGGTTGGTCATGACCTTCTGGTAAAGGTCGCGCATCTCATGGTTGAGTTTTTCCAGCTTTTCATCGTCCTTGTCGGATTTTGCGAGCTGATTGTTAAGTTCCATGCGTTTGAGATTGAACTGACCGATCAGATCCTGAAGCTCGGTATCGTTGTCGTTCTTCTCTTTTGCTGCCTGAAGACGTTTGTACTCTTCAGATGCCTGAATCATCTTACCCATTTCACGTGCCTGTTTGATTAAATTCATAACGCCCTCCAAAAATTTATATTTTTTCTCCCACCAGCGCCCAGTTGAGAGCCCCGGTTATTTTAACGGAAACAAACTGACCAATCAGCGATCTGTCCCCTTTAAAATCAACGATCATATTATGTTCGGTCCTGCCGGAAACAAAACCGTCTTCCACACGGCCCGGTCCATCTACCAGAACACGAAGCGTTTGACCAACATAACTCTGGTTATGCCGGATACTGCACCCACGCTGTACCTCCAGAAGCTGCTGGAACCAGCGGGATTTTTCCTTAGCGGGGATGGGGTCATCCATCTCCGCGGCTTTCGTGCCTTCCCGTTTGGAATAAATGAACGTATACAACAGATGATAATCCACCTGTTTCACAAGTTCCAGTGTCTGTTCAAAGTCCTCATAAGTCTCACCGGGAAAGCCCACGATAATATCACTGGAAAGCGCCACGCCGGGAATCCGCTGTTTTGCATACTCAATCAGAGAAAGATACTCTTCCACCGTATAATGGCGGTTCATCTCTTTTAATATGCGGTTCGAGCCACTCTGCACCGGAAGGTGAATCTGCTTACAGACCTTCTCGCATTCCGCAACTGCGTCAATCAGTTCATGGGTGGCGTCCTTCGGATGAGAAGTCATAAAGCGAATGCGGAAATCCCCTTCCACATCGTTCACCATCCGCAGAAGTTCTGCGAAACGGACCGGCTGTTCCAGGTTTTTCCCATATGAGTTGACGTTCTGCCCAAGCAGCATGATTTCCTTGTAGCCGTCTGCCACAAGGCCCTTCACCTCCGCAAGAACGTCTTCCGGCTTGCGTGAACGCTCCCTTCCCCGGACATACGGCACAATGCAGTAAGTACAAAAATTATTGCAGCCATACATAACCGGCACAAACGCTTTATAAGGGTCTTCCCTGCGAACCGGAAGCCCTTCTACTACGGTACCGTCTTCCTGTTTTGCATCGAAGATCCGCTTTCCTGTGGTAAGTTCGCGGTAGAGAAGTTCCGGAAATCGCGAAAGCGCATGGGTTCCGAACACCAAATTGACGTACGGATAGCTCTTTTTGATCCGCTCGCTGATGTGCTCCTGTTCGACCATGCAGCCACAGATTCCAATAATCAGATTTGGATTGTGCTCCTTGCAGTGCTTGAGCTGACCAATGTTGCCAAATACCCGGTCTTCCGCGTTTTCACGCACAGCGCAGGTATTAAAGATAACGATATCCGCCTGGTCCGGAGAATCGGTAAAACCGTAGCCGATCTCCGCAAGCATTCCGCGCAGTTTTTCCCCGTCGTTCACATTCTGCTGGCACCCAAACGAGTGCAGCATAGCAAGCGGCGGATGGTCGGAAATGCGCCGGCGGACGCATTCGCGTGCAAGAGCAGTATAATCCACTGAAACGCAGTTTGAATGATTCAAAAATACAACCTCTATCTACTATTTTTTTAATATTTCTTTATAAAAATACATTATAAAGTATATCATTTTTCAAAAAACGAATCAATGGATAAATCTTGAATAAAAAGGAAAAGTACAGCCACACTTTTCATCGAACAAACGAAATGGCTGCCGTGAAAAGGAATTGTATTTTTTCCGGTTTCATGGTATAACAAAAAATGATATATACGCCATATCTTTAACGGCGAATAAAAAGGAGAAAAAGGCTGCCCATGAAAAAATCACGTTCTTTTCTGCTGATCATTCTGTTGGTCAGTTTTATTTTTCTGTCCGGCTGCCAGCAGAGTCAAATCGAATCAAACTCGTCCGGCTCATCCATTACTCTGGACGATTTGTTATCTCAAAGTGACGATCTTTCCGAGGAAGAATCCGCTTCACAAAGCGATACAGACGCCGGTGATTCGGCAAAAACACCGCCGCAGAACAATCAGCAGTCCGAATCTTCACAGATGCAATCCAAGCATACCCACAATTACACAGCCAGTGTAACATCTCCCACCTGTACTTCCAGCGGATACACCACCTTTACCTGCTCCTGCGGAAACAGCTATACCGAAGATGAAACCCCCACACTTGGCCACAGTTTCGCCGGCTGGACAGTTACAGCAGAAGCAACAACGACTTCCGAGGGACGCAAAGAACGGACCTGTACGCGGTGTGGGTATACGGAGGCGCAATCTATTCCCAAAGCGATCGATATCTCTTCGTTTTCAGCGCGGGTAATCCAGCTTGTAAATGAAGAACGCAGCAAAAACGGGCTTGCACCTCTTCAAGCCGCCGGCGACCTGAACACGTTCGCCTACACCAGAAGCACCGAACTTCCCAGACTGTTCGCCCATCAGCGGCCGGACGGTTCCGACCCCTTGAACAGCGTAATCGGCTTCGGATATATGGCAGCGGGCGAAAACATCGCCTACGGATTTTCAACGCCGGAATCAGTCATGGAGGCTTGGATGAATTCGGATGGCCACCGGGCAAATATTTTAAGTACCGATTTTCAATACATCGGAGTTGGCTGTTATTTGGAAAACGGTGCGTATTACTGGACACAGACCTTCGGGGGATAAACGGTTCCAGCAGAAAAGCTGATTCTTCCCCCATTACACCGCAACGCATAACACATGATATACCGCGTTATTAAAAACGTCTCCGCTTTTACGGAGACGTTTTTAATTATCACAAGCAAAAAAGGAAGGCACACATGTGCCTTCCTTTTTACAGATTCATTTATCTTTACAGAGTCGCCGCAAACTCCTTGCCAAATTCTTTCGCGTTTTTCAAATCCTCTTCAGAAGGAACAAATACAACACGGAAGTTCTTTTCAAACAGGTTGACCTTCAAACCTTTCAGCCGCTCGGTCAAATTCGGGACCGCTTCACCGCTCCAGCCGTAAGAACCGAACAATGCGACCGGACGTTTTGCGATGTTGACCGCATCCACGTGCGCAAGCAGAATCCAAATCGGCGGAAGAGCATCCTTGTTGAGGGTCGGAGAACCGATGAGGAATCCATCCGAACCGTTCAGGGCTGCCGCCATCTCACCCATATCGTGCTCAATGACATTGTAAAGGGTAACTTCCGCATCCGGAATAACTTCTTTTACACCCTCAGCAATCGCTTTCGCGAGCAGTTCAGTGTTTCCGTACGCAGAACAATAAAACACCGGAACAGTCTTGTGCGCTTTGGCGACCGGACTGCTCCACACGCGGTACTGCTCTTTTACCTTTTCCAGCAAGCCGCCTTTGGTCAGCACCGGACCGTGGCTGGTGCAAGCATATTCCACATCCAGCGGGTCAATTTTTTCCAGACCTTTGAGCACATACGGTTTGAACGGCCCAAAAATCGCATCATAATAACCCTTCATCGCGGTTTCATAAGCCGCGGGATGAGTAATTTTAGTATCCATAATCTGCGGTTCGCAGTAATGGGAACCCAGGAAGTCGCAGGTAAAGAGGACTTTCATGTCCGGCACCCAAGTGAACATAGAATCCGGCCAATGCAAAAACGGAGCGCTGATGAATTTCAGTTCACGTCCGCCCAAATCAATGCTCTCACCGTCTTTTACAACCTTGTAGTTCACGTTCGGATTATTGGTGATATTTTTTAAGTAAATCGACCCAGCCTGAGATACTACAACCGTAATATTCGGATTGAGTTCCGCCAGCTTGGCAATGGAACCAGAGTGATCCGGCTCGTTGTGATTCATAATGATGTAATCAATTTTATCCACATCGGCAACTGACTTGACATTGTCCATAAAATAATCAACGGATTTCAGATGTGCTGTTTCCACCAATGCCGTTTTTTCGCTGCCTTTGATCAAATACGAATTATAGGAAGTACCGTAATCGGTCTTCATAACAATATCGAAAACACGCAGATTCGGGTTTAAGACCCCAACATAATACAAATCTTCGCGAATTTTAAATGCGTTCATTTTTAAACCTCCTGCTGACTCAAGAGTACCCGCCGAAGCAGATAACTGCGGCGGGTACTGCCTGTTTCTCATTACTGAGCGCTGAACATGTCTTTGCCGACACCGCAGGTCGGGCAAACAAAATCTTCCGGAACCTCTTCCCACGGAGTACCGGGAGCAACGCCCTGCTCCGGACAGCCTACTTCAGGATCATAAACATAACCGCAAACATCACACACGTACATACCAGTCATCTCCTTTTCATTTTTCATAATTATACCACACAGGTATATTACTGTAAATACCCATTTGATATTATTTTAACATTTTTTTCAGATATTTTGCCGTATAAGATTTCTTTGAACGAATGAGTTCCTCCGGGGTACCTTTCGCAATGACCGTTCCGCCGCCATCTCCGCCTTCCGGGCCAAGGTCGATGATATAATCAGCGGTTTTGATCACATCCAGATTGTGCTCAATTACAATCACAGTATTCCCGGCATCCACCAATTTTTGCAGAACATTAATGAGATTGTGTACATCCGCCGTATGCAGGCCGGTGGTCGGTTCATCCAGAATATACAGTGTACGGCCGGTGCTGCGCTTGGAAAGTTCTGCCGCAAGCTTGACCCTCTGCGCTTCGCCACCCGAGAGGGTCGTTGCAGGCTGGCCAACCTTAATGTATCCAAGCCCCACTTCGCACAGAGTTTCAAACTTACGTTTGATTTTGGGAATGGAATCAAAAAAGGTGGTTGCTTCTTCCACTGTCATTTCCAGTACATCGTGTATATTTTTCCCTTTATAGCGGATTTCCAAAGTCTCACGGTTATAGCGCTTTCCTTTACAGACTTCGCAGGGAACATAGATATCCGGAAGAAAATGCATTTCAATTTCAATAATACCATCGCCCTGGCAGGCTTCGCAGCGCCCGCCTTTGACATTGAACGAAAAACGGCTGCTGGTGTAGCCTTTCATCTTCGCATCCTGCGTCTGAGCAAATAGATTGCGAATATCGGTAAACACGCCGGTATAGGTCGCCGGGTTAGAACGCGGTGTTCTCCCGATAGGCGACTGGTCAATATCAATAATCTTATCAATGTTCTCGATACCCAGAATCTCATCATGGGCGCCTGGTTTCAGACGGGAATTGTTTAAAGTAACCGCAAGCTGCTTATAAAGGACCTCATTTACCAAAGAGGATTTTCCCGAGCCGGATACACCGGTAACACAGACAAATTTACCCAACGGAATCTCTACATCAATGTTTTTGAGATTGTTTTCCCTTGCACCCCGGATGGTAATAAACCGCCCGTTCCCTTTTCTTCTTTCCTTTGGCACCTCAATCTTCTTTCGGCCACTGAGATACTGACCGGTGATGGAATCCTCGCAGGCGATAATATCCTGCACCGGGCCGGCGCAGACAACCTCACCGCCGTGCACTCCGGCGCCAGGGCCGATATCAACAATATAATCAGCGGCATACATGGTGTCTTCATCGTGCTCAACAACGATCAGCGTATTCCCAAGATCACGCAAACGTTTTAAGGTGGCAATGAGCTTGTCATTGTCCCTCTGATGCAGCCCGATACTCGGCTCGTCCAGAATATAAAGGACACCAACAAGGTAAGAGCCGATCTGTGTCGCCAAACGGATGCGCTGGCTCTCGCCGCCCGACAAGGTAGACGCCGAACGCGCCAGAGTGAGATACTCCAGCCCAACGTTATTCAAAAAACCAAGCCGTTCCTTGATTTCTTTCAAAATACGGTCACCGATCATCTGTTCCCGCTCGGTCAGCTGCATATGCTCCACAAAGTCGAGCGCCTCTGAAACAGACATGTGGCAGAATTCACTGATATTCTTTCCTGCGACTGTAACGGCAAGAATTTCTTTTTTGAGCCGTTTTCCGTGGCAATCGGGGCACGGGACCGCGCTCATGGAACTCGCGATCTCATCCCGTGCCCAATCGCTCTGGGTCTCACGGAAACGGCGCTCCAAATTGTTGATAATCCCCTCGAATTCGGTGTAATAGGTACCCGTGCCGTATTCATTCTGCCGGGTCATTTTAAACCGTTCGCCCTTTGTACCATAAAGGATTACATCAACCGCCTTTTTGGGAAGATCTTTGACCGGGGTATCCAACGAAAAACCGTAATGAGCAGCAAGCCCTTCATAATACATCTGCGCGATGGTCCCGCTTTCACCGAAATACCAGCCGCTTGCCTTGATTGCTCCGCCGCGGATGGACTTGGTTTTATCCGGGATGACCATATCCGGATCGACTTTCATAAACGTACCCAAACCAGTACAAGTCTCGCAGGCACCATATGGATTATTAAACGAGAACATCCGCGGAGAAAGTTCTTCCATGCTGAAGCCGTGCTCCGGGCAGGCATAATTCTGTGAGAAGAGGATCTCTTCCCCGCCAATGACATCGATCAAGGCAAGGCCGCCGGTCAATCCCACTGCTGTTTCCAGCGAATCGCTCAAACGAGAGCGGATCTCTTCTTTGACAACCAGACGGTCGATGATGATTTCAATGTTGTGTTTTTTGTTTTTTTCCATGGGGATCTGCTCGGACAGATCGTAAATGTTTCCATCCACCCGAACACGGACATAACCGCTTTTCCGCGCGGATTCAAACTCCTTCTGATGTTTGCCCTTTCTTCCCCGGACAACCGGCGCCATTACCTGAATGCGGGTTCCCTCTTCCAGTTCCATGACCCGGTCGACGATCTGGTCGATGGTCTGCTGTTTGATCTCTCTGCCGCAGATCGGACAATGCGGGATACCGATGCGCGCATAGAGCAGACGCAGGTAATCGTAAATCTCGGTAACAGTCCCCACTGTGGAACGCGGGTTCTTGGAGGTCGTTTTCTGATCAATGGAGATGGCAGGAGACAATCCTTCAATGTAATCGACATCCGGCTTGTCCATCTGCCCCAGGAACTGCCTGGCATAAGAGGACAGGCTTTCCACATAACGGCGCTGACCGTCCGCATAAATGGTGTCAAACGCAAGTGAAGACTTTCCGGAGCCGGAAAGTCCTGTAAAGACGATAAACTTGTCACGCGGAAGCTCTATATCAATGTTTTTCAGGTTGTGCTCCCTTGCGCCTTTGATGATAATTTTATCTCTTGCCACTGCTTGCAATTCCTTTCCTAACGTGTCTTTTTCAATTCTTCAATTCGGTCACGAAGCGCGGCCGCATGCTCAAATTCAAGTATTTTCGCCGCTTCTTTCATCTCTTTGGTCAGTTTTGCGATCAACTCTTCACGCTCTTTTTGTGAATAACGTTTCTTCTTGTTATCCACCGTATCCTTTTTGGATATTTCAATGATTTCACGAACGTCCTTTTTAATGGTCTTCGGAACAATTCCGTGCTCTTCGTTGTATTTCATCTGGATGGCGCGGCGGCGTTCGGTTTCGCGAATCGCCCGTTCCATGGAAGGAGTGACACTGTCCGCATACATAATAACCTTGCCTTCCGCATTTCGCGCCGCACGGCCGATGGTCTGGATGAGAGAGGTCTCCGAACGCAGGAATCCCTCTTTATCCGCATCCAAAATACACACCAGCGATACTTCTGGAATATCCAGCCCTTCACGGAGCAGATTGATGCCGACCAGCACGTCAAATTCGCCCAGACGCAGATCGCGGATGATCTCCATCCGTTCAATGGTATCAATATCGTGGTGCATATACCGGACTTTTACGCCCATTTTTTCCAAAAATGCGGTGAGGTCTTCCGCCATTTTTTTGGTTAAGGTGGTGACCAAAACCCGTTCTTTGCGTTCGACCCGTTCATTGATCTCAGACAGCAGATCCTCGATCTGTCCTTCTACCGGACGGACGCTGATCTCCGGATCGACCAAGCCGGTCGGGCGGATGACCTGCTCAACAATATTCTGGCTGTGTTCCCGTTCAAATTCCGCGGGAGTCGCGCTCACATACACCGCCTGATTCACATGGCTGTAAAATTCCTCAAAATTCAGCGGACGGTTATCCGCCGCAGAAGGAAGACGGAAGCCGTAATCGATCAGCGTTGTTTTACGCGCGCGGTCGCCGAAATACATGCCCCGAACCTGTGGAATGGTAACGTGGGATTCATCCACAAACAGCAGATAATCATCCGGGAAGTGGTCTAAAAGGGTGTACGGTGTGCTACCGGCCGGGCGTCCGGCAAGAATACGCGAATAGTTTTCAATTCCCTTGCAGAAACCGATCTCACTGAGCATTTCAATGTCATATTTGGTGCGCTGCTCGATCCGCTGCGCCTCCAAAAGCATATCATTTTCTTTGAAGTATTTGACCCGTTCGATCATTTCCTGCTCGATTTCCTGCACGGCGCGCTGCATTTTTTCCGCCGGGACAATGTAATGGGATGCAGGATAAATCGCCACATGAGAAACGGTGCCAAGCACCTCCCCGGTGAGGACATTGATCTCACTGATGCGGTCAATCTCATCCCCAAAAAACTCAACACGAACGGCAGTATCTCCCGAATAAGCAGGAAAAATCTCCACCACATCACCATGAACGCGGAATTTATTACGCACAAAGTTAATGTCGTTGCGTTCATATTGAATATCCACCAATTTGTGGAGCAGCTCATCCCTGTTTTTCTGCATACCCGTGCGCAGTGAAATGACCATGCTGCGGTAATCGATCGGGCTGCCGAGCGAATAGATACAAGACACACTCGCAACGATGATCACATCCCGCCGTTCCGAAAGTGCTGATGTAGCCGAATGACGCAGTTTATCAATCTCATCGTTGATGGCGCTGTCCTTTTCAATATAGGTATCGGTATTCGGGATGTAAGCTTCCGGCTGATAATAGTCATAATAGGAAACGAAGTACTCGACGGCGTTTTCCGGAAAGAATTCTTTAAATTCAGAGCAGAGCTGTGCCGCCAGTGTCTTATTATGGGCAAGTACCAGTGTGGGACGATTGAGCTGAGCAATTACATTTGCCATGGTAAAAGTTTTACCGGAACCGGTTACACCCAATAAAACCTGACCCTTATCCCCTTTTCGAATCCCGTTTACGAGGCTTTCAATTGCCTGCGGCTGATCACCGGTCGGCTGATAAGGAGAAACAAGTTTGAATGTTCCTTCACTGTTCTGACCACTCATGATACACCCTCCTTATCTCTGACAAACTGGGTCAATCCGCCAAAAAAGAACAAACGTTTGCAGTTCGTTTTCATATTACTCTCATCAATGATTTTTGTCAATATTTTAGTATATCATACTCATCAAAAATCCATGCAATAAATAATGGATTAAAATTGTATCGTGAAGAAATTCAAGCGTAAAAAGTACGCGCAAATTATAACGACACTAATCAATTTTTCTACCGCATGGCACAATACAATTTATTATACCATATACAAAGATTTTTTAAAGAACAGATCATGAAAAAATCACTGCATTTTCAATGGTTTCATATATGCCGTTTAACACGTACCAAAACAAGCGTGACGAATCAAAAATAGTTCTGTTCTTCTGTTGTGCTACTACACGATATCGTTCATTTTCTCCATTTCTGTTTTGTATTTTCATGCTTCACGAAACTATTTTAAAAATAAAGCCAGACGGGATTTTACCCCGTCTGGCAACCATTATCAATGACATCTCTTTCATCATTTACGCTTTACACGTTTGAACACAGCCAATGTCACAAACATTCCTAAAAGCCCTACACCACACATCGCAATCCGCAAAGCAAGATTGATGTTATCACCAGTTCGCGGAGCGTCGTTTACCGGCGGCACGGAACCATCTGGTATATAACGGTTGGTGATGGTAAAACCGGTTTCCATATCGCCGCTGATCAACGTCTCATAATCATCCACCGACACTTCCTCCACCGTATAAACAATCTTACGGCCTGCTTTGTATTCATCCAGGTCGGTGAAGCTGCCAGCCCAGTTATTGTCTTCGCTGAGTAAAAGCGTTTTACCGGTCTCATTCCCGTCAGCCAGTAATTTTACTGTGATTTCATCGGGACGTTTACCATCCTGATCGTTATTATCCTGCCAAACCTTCGAAACATCAATCGAAATACGACTGAGGTCATTAGTGAAAGCAACCTGTGCTATATCACCTGGCTGAATCGTTCCCGTCTCCCCGCTGCCGGTTGTGGTGTAGGCTCCCTGATTTGCCTCCTGTTCGACAACGGAGTAGGTAATACCTGCCGGCAGATCGGTCGCAGTCTTGCTTTCTCCGTGACTCAAGGTGAACTTGGCAACTCCGCTCTGGAAAGTCATCTCACCATAAGCGCCATTCAGGCTTTGGTCGCTCAACGTAACAGTGAAATGGAATTTTTCATCAGGATCACCGCTGCCGGTCACATGCTTGGTAACCGTTAGATTTCCATTTGCCGTATTGGCGATTACCTGTGTACCGTTCTGCTCCTCACCATAGCTGATCTGGTAGTGTCCTGAAGCCGATGTTTCTACCACCGAATACTCGATCAACGTTCCGGCATCATCATATTTAGGCTGGTCTTTAAAGGCTCCGCTCCAGACGGTATCACTGCCGGTCAGGAAGTTCCAGAAATTTTGAATCGGCCCTGATTTCAGTTCAAGTATTTGGCCGGTAGGCTGGCCGTTGGCATAGAGTTCTACGATAATGGCATCCGGACGGTAACCCAACTTATTATTGTTGTCGACCCACACTTTTTGTACGGGGATATCAATCTGTTCCGAACGGGTATTCTTAAAGTGGAATGTATTAGAACCACTGCTGAGAATTTCGTGCTCATATCCTTCTGGAACAGTTTCCGTCACCAGATAGGTGTATTCTTCTCCCGATACAATATCATACTTTGGTAAACCAGTAAAACTGGTTCTCCACTGGTTGCCGTTCCTTTCCCAGACGTATGCTGCACCATCTACCGGTTGCCAATCATCCTCACTAGGATTGGCGACAGTCGTACGTTTCAGTGTCAGGTCTAAATTCGGAGGCCGGTTCTCAATATCCGATACATCCGCCCAATCCTTGATGACATAAATGGTTTCGAGCTTATGATTATAGATATGGAATCCACTTTCTGCATCACCGTCATAGGAAATTGCGTATCCCCCGGTTTCAGCGGCTTGTGCCGCGTCCTGTCCGCCAATCAGTGTTTCCACTACCCAGTATTCGTAGGCATTTCCGGCCGAATCATACTTAGGCTGCGGATCAAAGGTATAACTCCAGTTCGTAGCTGCTGTCAGAACCGCTGTATCCGCCTGCTCCGGCGTTTCATTCACGGCTGTTTTTCGGTAAAGCTCCACTGTCACTTCTTGTGTATCCGAAACGCCCAGCCAGTGTTTGGTGACACTGGGCGTCACGCTGGGAGTGTTGGTAATGGTGACGGTGTTTCCAGCCATCTCATTTTCGATGATATAGTCGCCCGTCACCGTTTCAAAAACCTTGTATATGGTATGGTCGGTATCATCGTCTAGTTCACTGCCCACTACGTACAGGGGAACATCTTTCCAGACAGCCGTCCAGTCATCTTCGGCATAATACAGAAGATTGCCGGAATTTTCTTCCGCCTTTTCAGCACCCAGATGCACCTGCGCCGCCGGAACAAAGGGTTCATAATCTGCCGGATTGTCCGGATTGCCACCTTCTTTCAGATATTTGAGTTCCAACGTAACATCCGAATGGGTCTGCTCCTCATCGTTCCATACCTTTTCCGCACGAAAATCCGTAGTGTTCAGGGTGTTGATCGCAGTCAGACCATCGTCGCTGTAGCTTACGGTATAGCTGCCATGGAAGATATCTCCTTCATCTAGCGGCTGACGTTCTGTTCCTGCAACGGTGGTTTCTGCACTCTGGAGCTCCTGCACACGGTAGGTACAGGGCTGCAGCTTTCCATCTGCATCAAAAATAAATGCGGGAAGTCCACTTACCGCTACACTTTTTTGACTCTCTGCATCGGTTCCATGAAGGATGACAGTTTCTACCGGCGTCAGATCCCATGTTACACCGCCGTTGATGCTGCGCTGAACAATTAAGGTAACCTCCCAGTCATAGCGTGTGCTGGTCGAAGCAGGCCGGGTCTCATACACTTCGTTATGATCCCCTCTCCACTCCTTAGCCACAGTAATTCCGGTCGTTTCTATCTGGTTTTTATGGATCGTCGTGTTGTTGGCCTGGGTGTCTTTACCGGTTCCGTAATAAGGAACAAACAGCGCTGTATCACCACTAACCGTATAGGCATATGAATCATCACCATTTTCAAGCGGCGCAGTGTAGGTCTGCGTAAGAAGAGGATTCTCCTGCCCCGTACGATAAACCTTCACTTCAGTTTCTACCACACGATACTCGAATGCGTACACAATATCTGTACCATCCATAACATAGCGCGGCAAATTGTTAAAACTATTGTCCGTCCCGCGGTAACTTTGATTCCATGCGGAATCGCCCAAAGCGGCGCGGATTGTACCGTTGTACGTGCGAGTTTCCAACAAGGGATCACCCTCAAAATACGTATCAGCTGATTGCCAATAACTCCATGCACCGCTGCCGTCCGATTTTTGTTCCAGGGTACGCACTTGCAGCTCATATCTTACTTCCAGCTCAATGTCATCACCTAACAGGTTTTCTGTGATGGTCTTTCCGTCGCTGTCCACCCAAGTCTTTTTGAAATAGGTACTGGTAAGCATAGAGTTTGTCAGGTCATTCATGGTGATGTTCCCGCTGGTATCAGGCGGCTTTTGGCTGGCAACACCACCGTTGCTCGCCGTATAGTATGGAACAGGTTCCTCGGTGATCTGGTAAATCCAAGGCATACCGTTGGGCGCATAGCGCTCCAGACCAATGATGGTATAGACCCAGCGGTCATCATTCTCAGAGTCCTTTCCCCAAGTGATCTTGCCTTTGATATCCACAGGTTCCCAGTCGATGGCGTTGTCCTGCCCAGTCTGAGCATTGGCGCGTCGTTCCAGCGTGACGGTAAGTCCCTGCGACGGATCAGCCGGACGGAAATCATCATTCAGGTCAATCCACCTCTTACTGCCGGTCAGTTGAATCGGATCGGGCGCTGTTTCTGGTTGATTCAGGAAGGTGGCGTCGATGTCAGAGCTGTTATCCGCCACAAGACCGGACACAACATTGGATAGATTGTCATCCGTTTTAATGCTGTCAGCCGTCGAATCGCCTTCAGAAGCCCAGGTGATAAACCCACCAAGCTGACTTTTATCCTCGGTAACAGTGTAGATGTATTTTGAACCGTTGGGCGCATAGACAGGCAGATCATCAAAAGTGAAGATGTGTTCCGCTGTAACAGTATTTCCTAAAGAGGCAGTTTGTGCGTCTACCGCGTCTTTAACTTCGTCAGCAGTCCAAGTAATAACTTCTACTGTTTCTGATTCAGAGACAGTGTTTCCACTGGTAGTATAAGTACGGGACAAAACCATCCTGACAGCAGGATATACATTCTGATCGGCAGGAACACTTAAATACTTCTTGACGGACAGCTGGGCGTCGCCAACTTTATTGTAGCTGTTGGTGAAGGTCTGCCCAGAGTATGACATACCAAAGATGTTATCTGTTGCATCGGAGTTACCCGCATCTGTACCATCCCAGTTGATCGTTTCCGTGAGGATGTAGGTGTACAGGCGCCCCTTTGCATCAAACCGGGGCAGTAATGATTCGTCGGAAGGAATTACGGTCGTTTCTTGGTCAAAGCTGCTGGCAGGTTCATTTTCTCCTGTATGCCCAAAAGCAAACGCATAATGCCCGTTTACGTTCAAATTCTGCCAGTCGGAACCTGAAATCGTCATGGTGGCAATACCGTAATCTGTCGTCCCATCCGCCGTAGACCGGTTGAGGGTAAATGTGACCGAAGGCAAATCCACCAGCGGATATTCATCAGGCAGGTTGGTCCACAGCTTTTCACCCGAATAGGTGATGGTGCTGTAGATCGTGTTGACAAACGTATTGCCGGACATCAGGGCGAAGGTATCCGCATCGGGATCATCGCTCACATTTTCAATAAGGTTTTCAAGCGCATCGTCCCCGAACAGACCGGAAGCGTTGGCAAATACATCGTCACGGTTGCTGGTTTCGCCCGGCGCATAGGCAGTGGGAAGGTAGTCAAAATCACTGGTTGACACCACCGAATTCATCACCGCAAAATAGTCGATTTCGTAGCCGAAGTCATCATATTTCGGCAGGTTTTCAATGGTACACTTCCAGAAATTTTGATATGTAATATCCGGGTCATCGTCGTATTCCTCAAATTCCCAGCGATAATTGCGAATAACGAGCTTGGTTTGGGTTGTGCCGTCCTCATTGTGCACACGGGCATAAATGTTCAGATAAATATCCGGGCGGCTGCCTCCGCTATAAGCAAAATCATCCATCCACAGGGTATACCAACTCACATCTGTGGTATCGCTGAGTTTATTCGTCAAGGTAAATTCCTGTGTATCCAGCGCATGGTTTTCCCCAACTGCATATGGGCCTACTGTGGTGGATTTGGCGTATTCCTGCCAGGCTTCAGCAACATCCGCATATTCTGCCAGATCGGTAACTTCATTTCCTTGATTGTCAACAAAAATTTCTCTCACGGTATACCGCACCGACGCGCCATTTCCGTCATACTTTGGCAGGTGCCAAAAATACAGAGTCTGCTCCGATTGTGTCAAATCCAGCAGCTGAACAGAATCCACAGGATTCCCATTAACATCCTGTATTGGTGTAGGATTGCCCGAACTAATGGTAACGGTATCTCCCTCGCCATCTTTTCCGTATCCGGTGTCGCTGATTTCGTATATCTGTTCCATTCCCAAAGACGGCTCGCTTACAAACTCCAGTTTGACAGCAAGATTCAGTCCAGCTGCCTCAAGAGCGTTCTGCAATGCAATCCGCTTTTCGCCGTTGCCATCTACCCAATTTTTCGTAACCGTCAAGTTAATATTTCCCAAGCGGCGATTCGTTACAGTATAACAGCAAATTCCTTTAAAGGAGCCACCGCCGCTTTGAGAAGCACCGAAATCTTCATCGTAGGAATAAGTGGCTTCGTAATCATGATACGAGGTGCTGAACCGAACAGCAGTGCCGGTTACGGTTTCAGTATAAACCGGAGGAATTGGGTTCCCGTTTTCGTCTACGGGGTTTTCTATTTCTGTATTACCTACTTTTGTTTCCAGAAGATATACTTCATCTGGTTCTCGGTTGCCGATGCCCACCAAAGCATACCATGTATCAGTACCCAAAGTAACCGGTGCACCAATCGGCTTATTTGTAACTTTGTCGTATATGGTAATCTCCACCGGCAAACGGTGCTGAGAGTCACTTTCATCTATCCACTCTTTTCGCACCAAAATAATATTGCCTGATCCTGGGCCGTTAGTAATAACACTTTCATAATTCCCGTCATTGTCCCGCTCTGTTGTCATCGTAACAGGACTGCCGTCTGATTCCAGAAGCAAATATTCATATTGCTGACCATCTGCATCAAATTCCGGCAGTCCGTGAATCACCACATGCCATTCTCCAAGCTGTTCAATGGAAAGATTCGCATTGTCCGCCACATATTTAAAAATGTTCGGTGGACCATTCGTAATGTCTTTATCAATGGTAAATGTAGCATAGCGTTCCAGCTCTGAACCGCTGGTAAAGCGGAATAACGAAAACGTATAAGTATCCGCATAATCATCTTCGTTCCATGAAGGAGAAAACTCTTTGATCACATCATAATCGATCACATTGGCAATAGAGTTGGTAATGATGGTACAATTTTCCTTCTCATCGTTATCGGACAAAACACAACTGCTGCTGTATATCATATTTCGGCCATTCTGCCACAGAGTAAAGGTACGTGAACCATCCGCTCCTTCCTCCGAAGGAACCGGTGACCCGCCAACATAAACATTGTTTTGCACCGTACCACCCTGCCAGACAGCTTCTTCCACCCAACGATATTCCAGCTCGCGTCCCAAAATATCATATTGCGGATAATTTTCGGTGTGAGTCACTGTAAGATTTTCCGCCAGGAAACCAAACATCTGATAGGTGTATTGGGTGTCTTCCCATTCGGCATTCCGGTCTTTTAAGCGAGACTGCAACCGCAGTTCTACCATGACGTCATCGAATTCTGATTGAAAGGAAGCCGCCTTCCAATCTTTTGTAACTGAAACCGGAACAGTTCCTTCCAAACGGTTAGACAAAGTACCGCCATTATATAGGAAAGTGTCGTTGGAATCACGCAGAGAATACTCCGGCAGTGTATCAGTTACCGTACCGTCCTGTTCAACAATGCCAAATACCTGTTCATAACGGTCGGCGTTTGCTCCGCTCAAATATTCGCGCACCACATAGCGATACCGGTAACCCTCAGGGTCATACTTCGGCAAATTGTCCGTAAAGTCGATGTCGTAAGTCCCGTCTGAATTTGGGGTGACATCATCCAAATCAAGCGTAAAGTGTTTTCCGTTGGCATCACGCACCAAAGAAGCTGTGGTATAGGCCTGACCGCTGCGATAACGCCAAAGCTCCATGGTAACTGTAGGACGTTCGGTCTCACCGTCATCCAACCACACCTTAGTGGCATGGTACTCTATCGTTCCAGCCAGAGTCAGTTTCAGCATACCTCCACCGTACACAGCATCAACTTCGCTGCTGAAGCCGGGTACTGCACTATTATCGTAGCTGACAGAAAAATAATCTCCTTCATCCAACCCAAAAACTCCGGTTAGTTGATGGTCCACATCGTCAGAGGATTTTCCCTTGTGGATGGAATAGTTGATTCGAGTATTGTCCAGATTATACCGCCACAGATTGGTAACCGTAACGGAAATGAGACTGGGGTCGTCCGGATTTTCCACCGGTTTATAGTGGCCGTCGTCCCGGACATCGGCCAGCTGAAAATATTGATGCTGGCCTCCGGTATAGGAGGCGTCCAGATAAAACTGTTCCAAAAAGGCATCGCGAATATACTTCACATCGTGATTGGTATTCCCCTGATAAATACGCACATGAAAGGTAAGGCTGGTTTCCAGTACATAGTAGGTACCGTATTGGTCTTTCACACTGGAATAATCACCGGCATTCTCCGGAGTGACCTCCACCATAGCGTAACTGTCGGGAGCATGATTAAATACGATACGCCAGCTAACGTCCCGGGTAATCGAGTCACCGCTGCCGGTTTTGTCTGAATAAGTAACCTTTTCAGGCAGAGAATCTTCCCAGCTAAACTGCCACACGCCGCCTTGCTGACTCGCTGTCGGCTGTGGAATGCTTTCCAGTCCCAATCGTTCCATGTTCTCTTCTGTTAAAGTTTGATAGTTGGAAGAGCCGTCCAGCGCATACTGCAGTTCGTATAGGCCGCTAACACCGGATGGGCGTGTTCCCCCTACATTTCCGTTGTCAGCCCAATATACATCGTGTTTTAGCTTTGATAACCACTCTTCCACGGCGACAACATCATCCGGAAACGGTTCCATACCACCGATAAAATACCAGCCCCGGTCAAGCCCGGCAGGATAATCACCAGCATTCGAATCGGTTATCTCCACCAGTCTTCCAGCGTTCTCATAATAATCATCCGGGTAGGAAGGCTGCAAAAACCAGGTTACTTCTTTTTCCACGTACTCTCCGTTCTGCAAAACAAGCACTGTGGACGGGAGAGTACTGGCGTCCTTAACCTGGCCGGTCCATGTATCAGCACCGGCTACAGTAGAAATTTCCGGGATTTCATCAAGGCCAAAAGGCAGATTTCCCTCTTGCAGGGCAGACGCACTCTCGCCATTTACCTGGTAATAGAGCGCAAAATCCGGCGCAGTTTCCTGATGCGCAGCGGCTGTTCCATCCTGATTCACATAATGCACCGTCACATCTTCTACCTGCGCTGAATATACCGTACCGCTGCCGTACTCATCATCCGTCGGCAAGTCCTCAATAAATGTGATTTTGTCCCCTGTCAGATTGAGATTCACATAGGGACTTACCTGATAATCTTCCGGGAGAATAGAAACTTGAATATCTTCCTTGGCAATATCCAAAGTTGACAGCAAATCTGACCGAACAGGAATTGAACAGTCAAAAGAGGCTTTTCCGCTGTTTTCGTCATTGACCAGCGTAAAAGTCAGTTGATTGCCGTTCAAAGTGACACCTGTAATCCCTGAGATATCCAACATGGAAATTTCTTCATCGCTGAGCGAAACGTCAATTTGTGCTTGGGTAACTTTTTTACCATGAATACTTCCCGCAATGGTAAGAAGCGCTCCTCCGTCTATACCCCACTCAGCGTAATCCGAGTCAAAAGTCAAGCTGACATCTACCGTCGTAAAGGTACAGTGTGTAGGATTAACAGAACAAACAGGGCAGCTCTCGTTGACCGACTCATCCTCACACAAACTGGTACAGATGCAGTCGCAAACAGAGCATACATAGTCGCACGGCACTGGTTCTACGGGAGCTTTATATCCACAGTATTCATCATGAATATGATTGCATTTATGCCCTGCCACCGCCGGCTCGTACGCACAACCCTGCACATGGTCAATCACACCATCATTATTTGTGTCAACACAATTTTTGTCGCACGGAATCTCAGATTTTGCTTCTTTATATTCACATTCGGCGTCATGTACATGGTTGCACGGTACTTCTTCTGATCCCTCACTGTAACTGCAGTCAATATGCTCTGTATGATGTGGGCACAGACTATGATCCTGGTTAGAACCTACCGCAAGTGCAGGAATTATATTTGCTGTCATGGAAAAAATCATAATCACTGCTAAAAATAATGCTTGTATGCGCTTGGGTTTCATAAAACATCATCTCCTTGCCGTTAAGAAACATTCAGATTAAGATACGCCAATAAAGATATTCCTTCGATTTATTGCAATCACTTTCGATTAAATGAAACACGTATTTCCTAATCTGTTCTCTTCATTGCAAACAAATTAATACCCACATTTGGAAATCACCTTCTCATGTTTTATCATTTTGTTTGTGTAATATCAGGTCAAAATCTGCTCTTACAGTAATTTTTCATTGCGATGGCACCTTCTTCTAGAATCCCGTTTGAAATACGTGATCACACTCTATTTTGTCAATAAAAGTTTTGTCCATCTGTTAGTGCCATTGTGTTGTGCCTACTTCTGTTAATATAAAAATTTAAAAAATAAAAGGCGCATTGCGTC
>USBI01000002.1 GCA_900552945.1 uncultured Oscillospiraceae bacterium | reverse complement strand
CCGGTCTCGTGGGCTCGGAGATGTGTATAAGAGACAGGCTAAGATGCTACTCATGACGGATGTCCATGAAACGGAATTCTCACCAGTCGTGGTGCAGCACCCATTCACATCTTCCGGTATTGTTGTTCTGCCGGAAAAAGGCGGCGGGAATTTCATGCCGCTGGATATTACACGGGATGCAGACAGCCTGCAGCGATGGAGAAATGCGGTGGCCTCGGCAATCGACCACACGGACAATGTATTTCGGATATACATGATGGTCAATAAACCATACGGCTTGGCGTTTCTGAAATATGCTGCCCCCTACTTGTCGAAAAATGATTTTTCGCAAATTCTTTCGAGCGCCTGGATTATGTGCGAAGCCCCAAACAATGATCCGGAAGTGAGCATGAGAAAGCTGGTCACTATGTTTCAGTCCGCCGATCCGCAGGTTCTTATGGATGAGGATGAATACAGGGATTTTCAAGAGCTTGACGATCCTCTCACCGTTTATCGCGGCGTGACCGAATATAATGCAGACTGCGTCAGAGCGCTGTCATGGACGCTCAACCGGCAGACCGCCGAATGGTTTGCCCACCGTTTCGGAGAGGACGGCACGGTATATGAAGCCAAGATAGCCAAAGAGCATATCTATGCCCTGTTCAACGGACGAAATGAATCGGAGGTTATCGTCGATCCCAAATATCTGACAGACATTACGGAGGCACAGGATATGGCCTCCGATTTTGATTTATCACAATGAAAGGAAAACAGTCTATGTATTTTACCGAGACAAAGGCGCTTCGGGAAATTGAAAAAATGATGCGGCTCATCCCGAACTTCCCGCAGAGAGGACACGGCGTCGTCCTCTTGCATGGCGGTAACCGAATCCGTGACGATTGCAGTTTTTGTATGCACCGCAGAGAAAAACCGCCGGATGTTATATGCGTTTATGATAATCCCTGCATTGCACAGCGGATCAGATGCGGAAAAGCTGCTCCCGCCGAGGTGTTCAGAGAAACGCTGTATGCCGCATCGTCACCTCTGTTTCAAGAAAGGCTGGGACAATACATCAAGGAAAGTGAGGATAAACCGATGGACTATCGAAACGAAAAGCACCGTGCGGTCTTTGAAGATTTTATCATGAAAAAGGATCGAAACAACCAAGCCCTTATGTCGGCGCTGTATCTGCTGACCGCAGACTTTATGCTATGGCACTGCGTAAAATACGCTGTTGTCAACAATGCCATTTGCTTCGAGCAAGTACGTCTGCACGGGACGAATACGAACAGCTACCCCCTGTTCTGTGCGGCAAAGGATCTGTATCTCGGAACAAGAAATCTGACCGTCAGCGAGCTTGCCGATAAAAGCCTTGTCACGCCGAAGGTGTTCGGCCTTATCTGCAATGCAATGGCGATCCGGCGATTCGGGCTTGGAGCTTTGGAAAACATGAAACGAGGTGACAGTAAATGATGGCGGATATCAAGGCAAAATTTCAATATAACGATACGGAAGTTTCCATAGCGTTTCCCTGCTCCGAAAGCGAACTTCGCACAAAGCTCGCAAAACTTCATGCGCCGGATGACACCGCCGAGCTGTTTTTGGCGAAGGTGGAATACCCAACGGAATTAACGGCGCTGGAAAACACCTTTGTCAATCTGGATGAAATGAACTATCTTGCCAAACGGCTGGACAGCTTCTTCGGAAATGAAGAATTGCAATTTTATGAAGCCATGCGTCTGGAAGGCTTCACAAGCCTGAAAGACCTCATCAATTTGAGCTTCAACCTCGACAAATACACACTCATTCAGAATGTCGGGGATATGCAGAAGGTGGGCATAGAATACACGCTGAATACGCAAGGCGGTATGCCTGCGGATGATACCGACAATCCCAAGTATGCCGAGATCGGAAGAAAACTGCTGCAGTCCGGCGAGGGCGTCTTTACCGAACACGGTCTGTTCTTTAAGGACAAAAGCCGTCCGTTTGAAGAACTTTACGACGGGCAGGTGTTCCCGGCTTATGTGTACGACAGCGGCGTGCTTGTAATTGCGGAAGCGAAATACAAAGATAAAGCGGAATACCTCTATCTGCCGTGTGAATCTCTTGCCATCGACAAGGCGTTCCGCAGGCTCGGCGCAGATGGTGAGGATAGCTGCGAAATCAGCCTGACCGACTTTACGACAAACAATCCGGCATGGGAAAACCGGATGAAAGACCTTTGCCGCACGGAAGGGATTTACGAAGTGAACCGACTTGCCGAAGCCGTCAACTGCGCGGATATGGATTTGGATAAACTGACCGCCGTTGCGGAGTATGCCGATGTGGACAGCACAAAGGATCTGATCGCACTTGCCGAGCATATCGGTGACTTCGTCTTTATCAAGGAGGCCGAGGATTATGAAACCGTCGGGCGTTATTTTGCGGAAACCGATCCGAAATATGATCTGAATCTCGAATTGGAAGATTTCTTCGATTTCAACGGATTTGGCGAATATCTGGCGGAAGCGAACGGCGGCGAATTTATATCGTCCGGCTTTGTCTGTATGCAGGATGGCGCGGAGCTTTCCGAAATACTCGATTCCGACGAGGATATGACGATGGGGGGAATGTGAAAATGGCACTGCTCAATGCGATTATTACCTACAAAGAAAACACGCTGGTTACGGAATTTCCGAAGGACTATCTCAAAATTTACGAGGAACTTTGCTCCATAGGCAGCCGCAAAGCGCCCGAAAGGATTCCGCTGACCGACAACGAGGGTGACGATATCCGAGTCAAGCTCTATGCGGACAGCGATATCGGCAACCATTTGCTCCTTTTGCTGGGCGAAAACAGTACGCTGGCAGACGCCAACACCGCGGCCTTTGCCGTGGCGAATGCGGACGAAGATATCAAGCAAGAGCTGGAGCAGAATCTGCTATACGACCAATACTCCAACATGGCGGAGATGCTTCGGGACATCAGAGAGATGACCGAACAGACCGGACCGGTGAAAATGTCCTTCTTCTGCCCACTTGAAGGCAATATCGAGGACGCCGAATATGGGGATCTGATATCGGTCGGAAACCTTTTTCTGAAAAGCTATGAATGGGATATTCGTGAGCTGTTAGAGATGGAGCAATCCTCGCCGGAGGACGAAATGGCACAGTTTTACGATGACGACGAGTCAATCAAGGCAAAACTCGTCTCCGCCACATGGACGGTCGACGAATACAAAGGAAAGCTGTACGGCAGGATCGATTGCCGGTTCAAGGAAGCACTGTCCGAGGATGAAACCGAGAAATTCAAGGAATGGCTGGTCGGTCAGTGTTCGGACGGCTTTGGCGAGCATTTTGAGCAGCAACCCATCCGCACCGAGGACGGCGATCTGTTCGTTTCCTTCTGGAACAGCAGCGACAGCTATTTTCTCTGCACCGAGGACGAACTCGACGGCTGTATCGAAGAAGCGCAGGGAATGCAGTTCGGAGGAATGTGAACATGGCAGAAGAAAAGAAAGAACGGTATCCGCTTTCCATCAAAAACCTTGCCGATCTGAAACGGCATATCCAAGTAGGCACCGAGTTTGTGGCGACGGAACATCAATACCATCCCGATATCGTCGGCTTGACTCGTGTGGTGACGAAGGTTCAAACCAACGGTTTCTATTCCAAAATAAAAGATCAGCCGGAGCATAAATGGTCTGCTTGCAATTACGGGAAAGGCGGTTGGACGCCTTTCGGGAAAGCGTCCGACTATCGCTTCAACGGTTCGGGGATACAGATATTGGATCGCCGCAAAAATGACGGTAGCGTCCTGTATGCAATCGAAATATACGGTCAGGAAAACCAAATGAACGAAACACACAAGGAGGAAATCAGCATGAACGAATGGGAACGCCTGCATCGACAGGCAGAACGCTACAAGGAAGCCTATCCGCCCGGAACGAGGGTCTTGCTTCTGCACATGGGAGACGATCCCCGACCGGTGGAAGACAATATGCGCGGTACAGTCAGGTTTGTGGATGACCTCGGCACCCTGCACTGTGCTTTCGACAACGGCCGCTCCCTCGGTCTGTGCCCCGGCGAGGATTCCTTCCGCAAGCTGACACAGGAGGAACTGGCAGAAGAACAGGAAACGCAAGACGACGGCATGGATGAGGACAATTCCCTCGTTATGGGGATGTAGGAGGCGGTTTATGGAAATTCATATCGAGCTTTCAGAGCCTTTGATGGAACGGCTTCTGCTCTGCGCTGCGGAAGAAGAAACATCTGCAGAAGAAATCATTGTGAGGGCAATCCGAAAATATATGAAACGAGGTGATGACAATGCCGAATGAGGCGAAGAAAGGTATTACGGTCAAAGTGGACGCCGGGCTTCATGCGGAGGTAAAGCAGTATATCGAAAGCCACGGCATAACAATGGCGGAGTTTGTGTCTCTTGCCCTGCACGACGAACTCCACCCACAATTTCAGACGAAGGAGGATACGGGAAATATGAGAACATTGGCGTTTCAGGTGCCGGAGGATCTGTTCCAAAAGATCAAGGACTATCTGCACCGCAACAACATGACACAGAAGGAATTCATCATCGGACTGATCGAACAGGAGCTAACACGGGATCAGGCCGAGCGTGAAGCCCACAGCGAGACACAGGCGGACGATCCCGAACCGGGCGAAGAAGATACCGAACAGGATGAAACAGCCCTTGTAGACGATTTTGAGGACGATTCCGGCGAGGACGAATCGGAGGATGAATCCGAAGATGAAGAACAGGGATTCTCTATGGGAATGTGAGGTGAAACGGAAAAAAGAATAACGAAAGACGGTCGGATGCGCTATGGCGATCCGATTTTTTGATATGTTCTCAGGGATCGGCGGTTTTCGAAGCGGCCTTGAAGCGGTCGGCGGTTTTGAATGTATCGGTCACTGCGAAATAGATAAATATGCAAATCAGGCGTATAACGCCATATACGAGCCGAAAGGAGAACTGTATTTTGAAGATGCGCGAACCATCAAACCAAATGATCTGCCCGACCTCGACCTTACCTGTGCGGGATTTCCTTGTCAGAGCTTCTCGGTCGCGGGAAAACGGCTTGGATTTCAGGATGATACGAGAGGAACTCTGTTCTTTGAGGTTGCCCGAATTGCTGAAGCGAAACGGCCTGCATTTCTTCTTCTGGAAAATGTCCCCGGTCTGCTGTCGCATGACGGCGGCAGGACATTTGAAACCATCCTCTCCGCGCTTGTTGAGCTGGGGTATGGTGTTGAATGGTGCGTGCATAACAGCGCAAATTTCGGAGTCCCCCAACAACGGCGCAGGCTGTACATTGTCGGGCATCTTGGAGGATCAGGTACCGGAAGGGTATTTCCTCTCGGATGCGGCAATGCGGAAAATCTTAAAGAACTCATCCCCGGACCGCAGGGACAGCGCGTCTATGATCCAAGCGGAGTAGCCTGCACCCAGTGTGCCGGATCGGGCGGCTGGGGCGGCAAAACGGGACTGTACTTCATCGATATGAATCCCAATCCCACGATTACGGAAAACGCCCGCTGCCTGATCGGACGGTACGATTCCGGCGTAGGCAACCATAAAGGCGTAAATTCGGGCGTCCTTGTGGAAGATGCGCCGAGAGCCATCATTTCTCCGAGCAAAGAGAAGGTACGGCAGAACGGGCGGCGTGTGAAAGAGCCGGATGAGCCGATGTTTACGCTGACGGCGTCGGACAGGCACGGCGTCATTCACAAAGGCAGAATCCGAAAGCTGATGCCGATTGAATGCTGGCGCTTGCAGGGATTTACCGATGAACAATTCCATAAGGCGGCCGATACCGGGCTGAAGGACGGCCGGCTGTACAAGATGGCGGGCAATGCGGTGAGCGTTCCCGTCATTTCTGCTATCGGGCAGAAAATCAAAGAAATCTACGAAGAAACGGAGTTGAAAGATAATGCCGAAACAAATGACGGTTGAACTGATGAACGAACATCCCGGACGGGAGCAATACTATTACGCCGATTTGGAATTGCCCGCGGCGGAATATGAAATTCGGGACGCTTTGCACAAGCTGCGGGATTTCGGTCAGACGGACGGATTTTTTGAGATTTCCGTGCTGAACTGCGAGCTGCTTCCGGCGCTTGCGGAGGTGCGGCTGGACTCACCGACGCTGGACGAGATGAACTTCTTTGCAAAGCGGCTGGAAGCTCTGAATGAAGAAGAACAACTTGTATTTCGCGCCGTGAGCCGCCGCATCCTTCCCAAAAATCCCGAAGGCGAGCTTGTCAGCATGAAAGACCTCATTAACTGCACCTACGGGCTGGATCAGGTGATGATTGCTTCCAATGTGGGAAGCGACGAGCAGCTCGGACAGTTTGTGATCGACAACGATCTGCATGAGGATGTGGCAAGCATTCCCGACAACGCCCTGTATCTGCTGGACAAAAAGCAGATCGGAAAGCTGCAGAGAGAAAGCGACGGCGGCGTTTTTGTAGACGGTCATTATGTTGTGACCGGCGATTACACAATGCCGGAGATCTACGACGGGAAAACATTTCCCGATGAAGCCCCGACCGAGTGGTTTGCTTTCCGTCTGGAAGTTGCGGAAGCTCCGGTAAACAGCGCGGACGAAACGGCGGGCAGCGCCGAGTGGATCAGTCTGCCTATTGATAAAAAAGAAGCCGACAGGATAGCAGGACGGCACAACGAGGGCTGTATAGAGGACTGTGTCTATTACGGGTTTGAATCCTCCGCCCCGCAGATTACAGCGGAAATGTTCGACGATATGCAGGATTTTGATATCCTCAACACCCTCGCCAAGCGTATGGCGGAGATGTCCCCTGCCGAGCAGGTAACCTTCAAGGCGGTACTGTCCGCAGAACAGCCGCAAAATATCAGAGGTGCCGTGGATATTGCCATGCACCTTAGCGACTATGAACTGTCCTATTATTCGGATTCCGCCGCTTCGTTTTTTAAGGATTACCTTCACCATTTTATGGACAGCCGTTTTGACGGCGCCTGGCTGGATACGCTGCTCACGCAGAACGAGGGAGAACGGCTGCTGAAGCGGCTGGGCGCGGCGGAAACACCATACGGCGTGATCTCGGCACGCGGGCGCTCGCTGTATGAGCTTGTTCCCTATGACGAGCCGGAAACAAAAGAATTGGCGTCGCAGGCATTAACGAGCGAAAAGCTGGATGTCATCGAGGTACTCGGCGCAAAGGCGCTGTTTTCAAACGGCAGGCTTTTGCCGGAGGAAATCCCCGAAGGGCTGTACGCTTATGATCTTCGGGAAAGCGACGACGGCGACCGCTTCATTTCCATTGAGCCGAAAGTCGGCGTCAATCACGGCGGCACGGTACTCATGAAAGAAATGCTTGATTTCGGAGAAAGCGGATATATCCCTTTCGACGAGGACAACGATCCGAACTTCCTCGGTTATACCATGACGGCGCAGGAATTTGCGGACGGGGAACAGTCGGAAGAAGAAAACGCGGACGAAGGGATGGTGATGTAGAATGAGCGAGCTTGTGTGGTTGTTGGTCGGACTTCTGATCGGCGGCTGCGCTGCGACGGCGGTACTCTGCTGTGTGCAGATCAACCGGGTCAGCGAGTATGAGCAGGAAATCAGAAGGCTTCGGCAAAAGTTGAATGACAGAGACAAAATGGAATAAGCCGATATCAATCGCCCTGAAAACGATTGGTATCGGCCTTTTTTTGTTTCAGGGCGGTTGGCGTCGCCAAAGGAGGTGGTGACTATCAAAAGCCCTGTCAGTTGGATGGGAAACAAAACTTCCATCTTGCACATTTTATATGCTCTGTTTCCGCTGAGTTACGGACGGTATATCGAGCCTTTCGGCGGATCGGGCGCCGTGCTGCTGGGCAAAGCCGTTCCCGATAAATTTGAGGTGTACAACGACTACAACGCAAACCTTGTCAATCTGTTCCGCTGTATGCGCGACCGTCCGATGGAATTCATCCGGGAGCTTGGATTTCTCAACTTAAACGCAAGGGATGATTTTGTCGTTCTCAAGCGTTTTTTTGAAAAAATGGAATTCACCGATGAATTTTTGAAGCAGGAGCTTGAGCTGACAAGCATTCTGCTCCCTGCACCAAGGGCAGAGGAAATCCGAATACTGTATAAGGCGTCCAAAGAGGATTATGATCTGCGCCGCGCAGTGATGTTCTTGAAGCTCATTCGCTACAGCTACTCCAGCGGCGGAAAATCCTACGCCTGTCAGCCGTTTAACATTGCCGGCCTGTTCACGCTGATCGAGCAGCTTGCAAAACGGCTGGCAAACGCAATCATCGAAAATCAGGATTTCGAGGTGCTGATCCGGCACTACGACCGGGAGGATGCGTTCACCTACTGCGATCCGCCGTATTTCACAAGCGAATATGTGTACGAATGCGGTTTCACTTGGGATGACCACCTTCGACTCCACCGTGCGCTCAGCGAGGCGAAAGGCAGATGGCTGGTTTCCTATAACGACTGCGCAGAAATCCGGGAATTGTACCGGGATTACAACCAATTCGGTTTCAAGAGAATCCACTCGATGGTGCAGAAATATGAAGCTGGAAAGGAATTTCCCGAACTGCTCATCGGCAACTACGATTTCTATGAACGGGAACGGCAAAACGCACGGCAGCTTACGCTGTTTGAGATGGAGAACGAGATCGGCCCGGCGGAAATCGAAAAAATCCTAAAGGAGTGTATCATATCATGCAAGATAAAAAAGTAAAACAGAGTTTTGTGCTGCTTTCCGTTCCCGCGGAAATGCTTTGGCAGGCGGGAATTTTTGAAGGCGGTACAATGAAGATTGGCGTGGAAGAAAACCGCATTGTCATTGAAAAAGCGGACGCGCCTGAAGATTTTGTCTGCGACGGCGACTGTGAACATTGCCCATTGAATAAAACAGACTGCGACGGCAACTGCGCGGACTGCCCCTGCAGCGAAGAATGCGAAGAATCGGAGGTGTGAGGATGGCAAATACCATGTATCGAATTCTCGGAAAGAGAGGCAGGATCACGATCCCCTATGAAATGCGGCAGCGTGTCGGATTTTCACATAACGATGTGCTGTCCTTCACGGAATCGGATGACGGCAGGACAGTACTTGTCCGCAGAGAAAAAATCTGCAGCAATTGCAAGGACGATCCGCCCGGCGACAGCGTAAACGAGATCACGCTGTTGGAGTTTTTGGACGGGCTGACCGAATCCGAGCAGCACGCAGCCTTAATCCATCTGTCGGTCAAGTGGGCAGAAAAACAGGCGCCAGATATCACGGCGCAGAAATAAAGAACAGGAGGAACAACTATGGCAGCAAAGAAACAGCAGGCTCCGGCAAAGGAGCAAAAACAAAAAAATCCGTCTATCCAGGTGCGGATCGACAGGCTGAACGACTACGAAGGGAGCAGCATCAAGGCGTTTGCCAGCGCCAATATCGGCGGAGCGTTTGCGATCCACGGCATCCGTGTTGTGGATTCGCAGAAGGGATTGTTCGTTTCCATGCCGCAGAACAGCTATAAGGACGGGAACGGCAACACAAAGTACAGCGATGTCTTCCATGCGGTTACCGCCGAGGCAAGAACCGAGCTGAACGACAAGGTGATGGACGCCTATGAGCAGGCGATTCAGGAACAGCAGCAGGAAGATGAAACTGCACAAGAAGGTGAGACGGATGGTCTGACGCCGAATATGTGACTTTTTTGAAAACAGCGAAAAATTGTCTGGACTTTTGCGGTTTTCTCGGTATGCTTGTGGTAAAGGACGGTGATCTCAAATGAAGAAGAAAATACTGACCGCTATTCTGAGCGGACTTCTGATAGCAACGCTTGCCGGATGCGGAAATCAGCTTCCTGAAAATGATGCGCCGAACAGCATGGCGTCGGCAGATACGACGTTGGTAACTGGTGCGAACATCTCCTCCGCCCCGGAGACTGCATCGGAGCCGGAAACATCGGGGACAGCCTCGCCGGAAACCAAACCACAGGCAGAAAAAGAGGAAAAAACGAAACCTGCACAGGCAGACACATCCTCGGCAGCGGAAACCTCCGCATCTCCGACCGAAAAGCCTGCGGAAACCGCTCCGCCAAAGACGGATACCCCGAAACCGACGAAGCCGCCCAAACAGACGGAAACGCCAAAGCCTACGGAACAGCCGAAGGAAACCGAGCCGCCGAAAGCGGACACTCCGCCCGAAACGGAAAAGCCGGAGCCGACGCAGCCTCCCGAAACGGAAGAACCCGCTCCGCCTCCCACCGTGGAAGAGCCGACATTCGATATCGGATACTGGATCGCCTACGCACAGAGCTATGCCGGAAGCGTAGGACTCCGACTGGAAAGCTCGGCGGTGGACTGCTGGGATAACCCCATCACGGCGGGCGCGCACAGTCTGTATCTCGAAAGGGACATTCAAAGCAGGCTCAATCGATACGCCAAAGACGAGGACATTACGGATGTGTGGATCTGGTCGGAATCCATCGGGAACGGAGAATACAACATCTATATCGGATACGCTTAAAAACTGAATCAGGGCAAGCCGGAGGGCGTCGCGTAAAAAACGATGCCCTCTTTTTTTGTGCCCAAAAGGAGGAATTTAACCTATGAAAACAAGTATTTTGAGGAAAGGCACGTCTCTGCTGATGGCGCTTGTGATGTGCCTTTCAGCCTTTATCGGCATCGGATCGACCACGGCTTTTGCTGCCGGAGAGGAAGCCGAAGCCATTATGATCTCTTTCCCCCGCGACGGGGACGCGAACTATTCTGCCGGCGATTGGGGACATGGACACCTCAACTATATGAACGGGTGGTCAGCCGGAGAAACCCGCTTTAATACGGTTTACGCAATGGGATCGTATTACGGCAACATCTGCTATTGCATTGAGCCGGGAACGGCTCTGGATACAGGCGACCGCTTTACGCAGAAGGACGAAAACTATTGGGATAATTACCCCTCTGCGTATAATCACACCATTGCGGCTGACGATATCAAGCTGCTGATCGGCAGAATTCTGCAGTACGGCTATACCGGCACGATCACCTCGGAATGGCGCTCACAGACCGATGCGGATACGATGGCGAATGCGTTTGCCACGCAGATTCTCGTATGGGAAACCGTTGTCGGAGAGCGTGACGCGGACTTTAACCATGTATCCACCGGAAGCTATGACGCAGTTCTCGATACGATCAGCGCCACGCACCCGCTGCGTTCTAAAATTATGAGCTATTACAATAGCATCGTTTCCGGTGTGCAGAAGCATTCCAAGGTGCCGTCCTTCTGCTCCAAGAGCAGCGGCAAGGCGCAGGTTACCGAACTCACTTGGGACGGCTCACAATATACGGCGACGCTGACGGACAGCAACAATGTCCTTGGGAACTATTCGTTCTCCTCCGACTATGCCGGACTCAAATTCACCGTCAACGGCAATAAGCTGACGGTTACGACGGCGACTGCCCCCGACAGCACCGTCACGATCACCGCCGCCAAGAACAACTCGCAGAGAAAAGGACTGATCGTGTGGAGCGACGGCAACTACGCGCCCGGCGTAGGCGATCAGGATACGGTCAGCTATGTACAGTCCGTTTCCGATCCCGTCAAAGGATATGTGAACATCAAGGTCAGCTATGGCAGCGCCAAAATCGTCAAGACCAGCGAGGACGGCAAGGTGGACGGCGTCAAATTCCGTGTGGAGGGCAACGGCGTCAATCAGACCGTCACCACCAAAAACGGCGGGCAGATTCAGATCGACAACCTCATGCCCGGCGTATACACCGTGACGGAGCTTGCGGAAGATAAGTACGAGCCGCAGGAAAGCCGTAAGGTTACCGTGGTAGCCGGACAGACGGCGACCGTTACTTTTAACAACAAGCTGAAGCGCGGAGATCTGACGGTGACCAAAACCGCCGAGGATGGATTGGAACAGGGTATGAAATTCCACCTGTTCGGCACATCTCTCTCCGGGCTTGTCGTGGACGAGTATGCCATCGTCGGCTCTGACGGTAAGGCATATTTCAAAGGTGTGCTTGTGGGGACCGGCTATACCCTCGAAGAAGTGGGAACGCCGGACAGATATGTTGTGCCGGACGATCAGACCGCCGACATCGAGTGGAACAAAGTTACAAACAAATCATTCGACAACGATCTCAAACGCGGGGATTTGGTCGTCACAAAAACCGCTGAAGATGGACTGACCGAAGGAATGCAGTTCCGTCTGCATGGCACATCGTACAGCGGACTTCCCGTTGATGAAACCCGCTCCGTAGGTGCGGACGGCAAGGCATATTTCAACGATATTCTCATCGGAACGGGCTATGTGCTGGAGGAAGTCGGAACACCGGATCGGTATGTGGTACCGGACGATCAGACCGCGGATATCGAGTGGGAGAAGGTAACGAATAAAGACTTTCACAATATCCTCAAAAAGTGGAATGTGACCGTTACCAAGCGGGACAGCGAAACCGGGCGTCCGCAGGGTGATGCAACGCTTGCGGGCGCTGTGTACGGCGTGTATCAGGGCGGCGAACTGATCGACCGCTATACGACCGACACAGACGGCAAATTTACTACGAAATATTACCTTTGCGGCGACGACTGGACGCTTCGTGAAATCACGCCGTCGGAAGGCTATCTTTTGGATGAAACCACTTACCATATCGGAGCGGAAGCCAAGAATTACACAGTAGAATACAACGCCGCGCCCGCTATCGGTTCGCCGGAGGATGTCATCAAGGGCAAAATCGCCATCATCAAGCATACGGACGATGGCGAGACGCAAATCGAAACCCCGGAAACCGGAGCAACCTTTGAAGTGTTCCTGAAAGCCTCCGGCAGCTATGATGCCGCCAAGGAAACCGAGCGTGACACGCTGACTTGTGACGAAAACGGCTTTGCCGAAACCAAGCTGCTCCCGTATGGCATTTATACTGTGCATCAGACGAAGGGCTGGGAAGGGCGCGAGCTGCTGCCTGATTTCGATGTGTATATCGCAAAGGACGGACAGGCCTATCGTTACCTTGCCAACAACAGCAACTTCGAGAGCTACCTGAAAATCGTCAAGGTGGATGCGGAAACCGGTAACCCGATTCCTTATGCGGGCGCGGGATTCCAAATCTACCGTCCGGACGGCTCTCTCGTAACGCAGACCTTCACCTACCCGGAAATCACAACCATTGACACCTTCTACACTACCGCCGAGGGCTTCCTGATTACCGCAGAACCGTTGGAGTACGGAACTGGTTATTCCCTTGTGGAAGTGGCCGCACCATACGGATATGTTCTCGACAGCGATCCTGTGTATTTTGACATCACGCAGGATAATTCCACCGAGGAAAGCGCTGTGACCATCGTCAAGGTAGTCATGGAGGATATGCCTCAGAAGGGCGTGATCAAGGTTTCCAAGACCGGCGAAATGTTTGCTTCTGTTATGCAGGCGGGTGACATTTATCAGCCCGTCTATGAGGTGCAGGGACTTCCCGGCGCGGTGTATGAAATTACCGCCGCCGAGGACATCTACACCCCGGACGGAACGCTTCGTTATGCCAAAGGCACGGTGGTGGACACCGTTACCACCGGAGCAGACGGAACGGCAACAAGCAAAGCGCTCTATCTCGGCAAGTATGAAATCCGTGAAATCACCGCTCCCTACGGCATGATACTGAACGATGATATCCACACGGTCGAGCTGACCTACGCCGGTCAGGAGATCGAGATCACCGAAATGGCGACCGAATTTTACAATGAGCGTCAAAAGGTGCAGATCGACCTTTCCAAAATCATGGAGCAGGATGAAACCTTCGGTATCGGAAATAACGGTGAAATCCTGTCGGTGCAGTTTGGACTGTTCGCCGCCGAAGATATCGTTGCGGGAGACGGCTCGGTCATTCCGAAAGATGGACTGATTGAAACCGTGACCTGTGACGAAAACAGTTATGCCGTCTTTACGACCGATCTCCCGGTCGGCGCAAAGCTGTATGTCAAGGAAATCGCTACCAACAGCCGCTATATTCTTTCCGATACGCAGTACCCCGTGGAGTTTGCCTATGCCGGGCAGGACGCGGCGACCGTTCACATCACTGTAAACGATGGCGAACCGATTGAGAACAAAATCCTTCGTGGGGACATTCTCGGCCATAAGACCGACCGTGAAACCGGAGAAAATATCGCAGGCGCAGTCTTCGGACTGTTTGCCCCCGACACAACCGAATACAGCGAGGACAACGCTATCCTAACTGCCGTTACCGGCGAGGATGGTATTTTCAAATTTGAGGATATTCCCTATGGCAGTTATGTTGTTGTGGAGCTGACTCCGGCGGAAGGCTATCTCCCGAACACCGAGCCGCATCACGTCCATGTGACGACCGACGGCGAAGTTATTGAAATCTCGGTGGTAAACGATAAAATCCCCGAAATCGGCACAACGGCAACGACAGAGGAAGAAAAGCAGACGCATACGGGTGAGCAGATCACCATCGAGGATATGGTGGAGTACAAGCACCTCATTCCCGGCAAGGAATATACCGTGAAAGGTATTCTCATGAACAAAGCGACAGGCGAACCGTTCCTTGTGGACGGTCAACCTGTAATGTCCGAAGTCACCTTCATTCCCGAAGATTTCTCCGGCACGGTGACGGTAACCTTCGTATTCGACGGCAGCGGCATCACGCAGAACACCGACCTTGTGGTGTTCGAGAGTCTGTATAAGGACGGCATCGAGCTTGCCGTTCACGCCGACATCGATGACGAGGGGCAGACCGTGACTGTGTTGGTGCCGGAGATC
This sequence comes from uncultured Oscillospiraceae bacterium, assembly GCA_900552945.1. Lineage (GTDB taxonomy): Bacteria > Bacillota > Clostridia > Oscillospirales > Ruminococcaceae > Metaruminococcus_A > Metaruminococcus_A gallistercoris. Next base: position 64,039 of record USBI01000002.1, on the reverse strand, counting down.
GGCACGACCGCCACGGTGGATGGAGAAAAAGAAGTCAATGCCACCGAAGTGTTTACGCTGGAGGATGTCGTTGAATACGAAAATCTGATTCCGGGCAAGGAGTACACCCTGTCCGGCGTCCTGATGGACAAAACCACCGGCAAGCCGCTCCTGATTGACGGCGAAGAAATCCGCTCGGAGGTCGCATTCGTCCCCGAAACTGCAAACGGAAGCGTTGTCGTAACCTTCACCTTCGATTCAAAGTATATCAAGGCGGATACGGACATTGTGGTGTTCGAGAGCCTATACAAAGACGGTCTGGAGCTTACCGTTCATGCGGATATCGAGGACGAGGGACAGACCGTGACCGTCCATGTGCCGGAGATCGGAACGCAGGCAACGGCAGAAGGAAAGAAAGAGGTTGAGGCCAAGGGCGAGGTCACCATTGAGGATGTCGTCTACTACAAGAACCTTACCCCCGGCAAGGAATATACGGTCAGCGGCGTTTTGATGAACAAAGCGACCGGTGAACCGTTCACGGCAAACGGCAAAGAAATCCGCTCGGAAGTCACCTTTACGCCCGAAACGGCAGATGGCGAAGTGACCGTCAAATTTACCTTTAACGCCACGGGGCTGACCACCGCAACCGAAGTAGTAGTGTTTGAAACCCTCTACCGTGAAGGTGTTGAAATTGCCGTCCATGCGGACATTGAGGACGACGGGCAGACCGTGAAGCTCACGCCTCCTATGCCCGACGTGCCGCAGACCGGCGACAACAGCAACCTCGGCTTTTGGATCGGGCTTGGCGCCATCGCCCTCGGCGGACTCATTTCTGTCGGGATCATGGCGATCAAACGCAAGAAGGATGACGACGAATGATGAAAAAGGTGTATATCTGCTCTCCTCTCGGCGGCAATGTCAGAGAGAATCTTGAACGAGTAAAGAGATACACCAAATATGCGCTGATGTGCGGGACGGCTCCGGTCGTTCCGCACTTCTATGCGCTGTGTCTCGATGACAACAAACCGCGGGAGCGTGAAATCGGGATAGCCGCAGGACTTTCCCTGCTGTGGTTCTGCGATGAAATGTGGATCTTCGGAGATGAGATAACCAAAGGCATGGCGGCGGAGATTCAGTTCTGCAAAAATCTGAATGTAAAGACCCGAAAAATCCGGGATCAGGAAATCGACAAAATGATTGGAGGAAATTGCTTATGAACAAGAAAACAATGAGAATTCTGCTCTGTGCCGTAATGGTTGCGGTTATGTTTACCGTTTCCGCCGTGCCTGCCTTTGCTGCGGGCGATGTGGCCGGTGCAATCGAAAACACATGGAACACGGCAAAAGCACAGATTGAGACTGTTGTCAACAATGTGGTGTTCCCGGTAATCGACATGATCCTCGCCATCCTCTTTTTTGTAAAGCTGGGAACGGCGTATTTCGATTACAGGAAACACGGTCAGTTTGAGTTTACGGCGCCGGCGATTCTGTTCGCCTGCCTGATTTTTACGCTGACGGCTCCGCTGTATATCTGGTCGATTCTGTAACACAGAGGGGTGGGCAAATCACCGCTCACCCCTTACTTTATTTTGGAGGTGATGACCTATCTTTGATTGGTTAGGAGATATTTTTTCGGGGATCGGGGACGCCATCGGCGGTGTGTTCGATTTTCTCGGAGAACAAATCTCCAATGTAATATGGGACACGATGCTGAAATGGTTTTACGAAACCATTTACGGCGCGGTGGCGGACTTTTTCACCATGATGGGAAATATGGGCGCGGATATCTTCGATCTCGATTGGGTGCAGGCGACAATCAAGCTGTTCACGCTGTTCGGCTGGACGCTCTTTATTGCGGGCGTGGCGGTCGCCGTGTTTGACACGGCCATCGAATACCAAAACGGCAGGGCGACCATTAAGACCACGGCGCTCAATGTCCTGAAAGGCTTCTTCGCCTGTTCGCTCATCGGCATTGTACCGGTGGAGCTGTATAAATTCTGTATCAGCCTGCAGAACACCTTTTCCCACGATCTGTCGGCCATATTTGCCGGGCATCAGTCCATTGATCTGGCGGGAGAAAGCACCTCGGTGCTGGTGGGCAGTTTCGCGGTGTCAAACAACATCTCAATGAACCTGTTCAACATTCTCGCCTTGATCGCCTTTGCCTACTGCGTGATCAAAATCTTTTTCCAAAACATCAAGCGCGGCGGCATTTTGCTCGTGCAGATGGCGGTAGGCGCACTGTATATGTTCAGCGTACCGAGAGGCTATACGGATGGCTTTAATCAGTGGATGAAGCAGGTGGCGGCGATCTGCCTGACGGCGTTTATGCAGACAACGCTTCTGTTCTTGGGGCTTCTCACCTTCCCCGGCAATATACTGCTTGGACTCGGCATTATGCTGGCTGCGAATGAAGTACCCCGGATCGCCCAACAGTTTGGCCTTGACTCTTCGGTCAGAGTGAACATGATGAGCGTTGTCCATGCGACCACCACGGCTGTCAACTTGACCCGCTCCGTGGCGAGAGCAGCGAAATAAAGGAGGCCACAACATGAAAGAAAATCTGGAATTGGAGCGCTCGGATATCGTCGTAAACCGGGATATGGAAGTTGACTGCGATATCGGGCAGGAAATTACCGCCTATCTCGAAACATGGTTCGATGTAGATAAAAAGTTCAGACTTCACATCAATGATGAGGACGACACTTGGCTGAATTTATACGCCAAATACAATCCTTTTGCCGATACGCTCCGGCTGGAATGTGAAATCAGCAGGGACGACGGATCGGAATACTTTGATTACAAGCCAACTGAGGCTGAATCGCAGCTTATCAAAGACATGATCGCGGAGAAAATCCAAAAGGAATACGGGCAGACGCCGCAGGAATTCTGTGAAGAATTATATGAAACGAATGACCTGCGCGGTGAACAAACGGCAAACGATGAAGGTGTGACGATGGGAGGGATACTATGACAAGCTATCTGTATCCGCAGAACCTGAAAGCCACGGCAAACCTGTGGCTGTGGGGACTGCGAGATTTTTCGATTCTGTGCATAGCCGCGCTTCTTTCGGTGGTGGCGTTGGTGCAGCTCGGCTGGTTCATTCCCGCCGCCGCAACCTTGGGCTTCGGTTTTTTAACCATACGGATGGACGACACCACCGTGCTGGATTTTATCAAATACGCGGTGCGGTATTTCATCAGCACCCAGCAATATTACGAATGGAGGGCAGGCTGAGCCTGCACGCATTTCGCACACGAAACGCAATCGAATTGTTGGCTTTCGTGCCTGCGATGAGAATCATGTGAAAGATTGGAGGTAAGATTTTTGAAGCAATCCGAGCAGAAAAGAAAAAAAGGACGCTCCACGCAGGAGCTGATCGGCATCAAGACCTTTACAAAATACGGCCTCGAAACGGCGAAGGGCGAACTGCTCTTTTACCTTGTTTCCCCAACCAACATCTCGGTGCTGTCCCATACCAACATCGAAATCAAAATCCGCCACCTGATGATGGTGCTGTCCGCCATTCCCAATGTGGAAATCACCTGCACGGACTCCTGCGAGTGTTTCGATGACAATAAAAGCTATCTGCAGATGCGGCTCTCCGAGGAACAGAATCCGAAGGTACGGAAGGTTCTGAAAAAGGATGTGGAAATGCTCGACCATATGCAGACCGAGATGGCGACCGCAAGGCAGTTTTTGTTTATCATGCGCTGTAAAGGGCAGAAAAGCGAGCAGATCTTCCAAACCGCCAACCGCACCGAGAAAATCATATCCGAACAGGGCTTTGAGGTGCGGCGGATGAAAAAAGCGGACATAAAACGCTTCCTCGCCATTTATTTCGAGGCCAGCATGAACGGCGATCAGATGCCGGACGCGGACGGAGAACAATTCTATGAAACCGACGATGACGGCGAAACGGAAGATTAGCGCGGCGGTGATTGCTGTGCTGCTGTCGGCTCTTCTCGCTGTATCCGGCGTGATGATTTATCGGGAGCTTCACACACAGCAGAAAGAAAAAGAGGATTTCAGGGAGCTTGCCGAAATGGTGGCGCCGGAAAGCGACGCAGAGACGGAACCGGAAACACAGGGAGAATCCGAAACAAGCGAAACCGCGGAGCCGGAGGAAACTCTGCGGGATCTGTCGGGGCTGTTCGCGGAAAACAGCGAATGCATCGGCTGGCTTTGTATTCCCGATACGGCGATCAATTATCCCGTCATGCACACGCCGGATGTTCCGCAGAAATATCTGCGCCGCAACTTTTACGGCGAATACAGTCAAAGCGGCGTTCCGTTTTTGGACTTCCGCTGCGATCCGAGCGGCGGGAACTTGCTCATTTACGGGCACAACATGAAAAACGGAACCATGTTCTCCGACCTGAAGAAGTATCTGGACGCAGCCTTCCTCGAAAGCCATCCGACCGTTGAGCTGCAAACCGCAAACGGCCTGCGCCGCTATACCGTTTCCAAAGTCAAAGCGACCGATACCTCGGACGAATGGTATCGGGACGCCGGAGCAAATCTGTTTGGGGACGGAGACTTTCTTGCCCTTTCCACCTGTTACGGCTCCGGCAAAAACGGCAGGCTGCTGGTCATTGCGGTGCAGGACAATTAAAAACATCAATCTATCAGTCGTTTTGCAGACAGCGAGGCGGCTGATTTTTCATACCCCTTCTGTCTGCAAAGCGGCAGTCAGGAGGTAATTCATGTTCAAAAGAAAACCAAAGGTGCTGACACCTGCGGAAATGGAAGTTATCCGTACAAAGGATTTCTTCGACTGCATTCTCCCCGGAACAGTGAAGTTTTTGTCCGACCATTATGTCGTCGGGGACAGCTATCGCTGTGTATGGGCAATCCGGGAGTATCCGCCCTCTACCGAAGAACAGGCGATCCTCTCACAGCTTGCCGACCGAAGCGGCGTGACGCTCCGCATTTACCACAGGCTGGTGGAGGCCGGCGAGCAGCGGAAAATCATTCAGAACGCCACCCGCAAGAACAAGCTGATGTCGGGCGGCAATGATGTGAACGAAACGATTGAAGCGGAGGGCAACCTGCAGGATGTGGTCGAGCTGCTCGCCAATCTCCGCAAGAACAAGGAACCGTTGCTGCACTGCTCCGTGTTCATTGAACTGAAAGCGAAAAACATGGACGCGCTGAAAGAATTGCAGAGCGAGATCGCCATGGAGCTGACCCGCTCCAAGATTTCGGTGGACAGGCTGACCTTACGGCAGAAAGAAGGATTTTTGTCTGTTCTGCCCGTGGGCGCAAATCAGTTTGGGGCGCAGTATGAGCGCGTCCTGCCCGCAAGCTCCGTGGCAAACCTGTATCCGTTCAACTTTTCAGGCAAGACCGATCCGCAGGGATTGTATATCGGACGTGATAAGTATGGCACGAACATTCTCGTGGACTTCGACCGCCGCAGCGAGGACAAAACCACCAGCAATATCCTGATACTCGGAAACTCCGGTCAGGGAAAAAGCTATCTGATGAAGCTCATCCTGACCAATCTTCGGGAATCCGGCAAATCAGTCATTGTGCTGGACGCGGAGGCGGAGTACGAGGATCTGACCGAAGCGCTCGGCGGCTGTTATATCGATTTTATGTCCGGCGAGTATATTGTAAACCCATTAGAGCCGAAGGCGTGGAGCGACGGACAGGCTGAGCCGCCACAGAGGCTCTCTGCTGCACCCAATTCGCGCACTACGGACAGCAAAAATTCGAATGCAGATGCCCGCGCCGAAGAAGGGTATGTACCGGAAGCGTTCCGCCGAGTTACCCGTCTCAGTCAACACATCGCCTATCTCAAGGACTTTTTCAGAGCCTATAAGGATTTTACCGATGTGCAGATTGATACGATTGAAATTCTGCTTGCCAAGCTGTACGCCCGTTTCGGCATCACCGACTCCACAGATTACAGCCGGATGAAGCCGACCGACTATCCCATCATGGAGGATCTATACAAGCTGTGCGAAGAAGAATTCATGACATACGACAGCAAGCGGAAATACCTCTACACCGAGGAAACCTTGCAGGAGGTCTGCCTCGGCATCCACTCCATGTGTGTGGGAACGGAAAGCAAATACTTCAACGGACACAGCAACATCACGGATGACAGATTCCTCTGCTTCGGCGTAAAGGGGCTGATGGATACGAACCGCAGGCTCAAGGACGCCATGCTGTTCAATATCCTTTCCCACATGAGCAACCAACTCCTCGGCAAAGGCAACACGGCGGCTGCCATCGACGAGCTGTATTTATATCTGACCAACCAAACGGCAATCGAATATATCCGAAACGCCATGAAGCGTGTGCGTAAAAAGGACTCCGCCATCCTGATCGCCAGCCAAAACATCAACGATTTCCTTGTGCCGGAGGTATGCGAGCTGACAAAGCCGCTGTTTGCCATCCCGACGCATCAGTTCCTGTTTAATCCCGGCTCCATCGACGCCAAAGCCTTTATTGACACCCTGCAGCTTGAGCCGAGCGAATATGAGCTTATCAAATACCCGGAACGCGGCACCTGCCTCTACCGCTGCGGCAATGAACGGTATCTTTTACAGGTCATCGCCCCCGAATACAAATCTGCACTCTTCGGGAAGGCAGGTGGACGATGAGGCGGCGAGCCGCCGCAGGCAATACGCACACTAAAATACAGCGAACCGTAGGCTTTATGTCTGCGGTTTTTGTTTGTGCGGAAGGGGGGCTTTTTTATGAGTGCAACAGTTGCGGCGGCGCTTAAAAAGATTGCCGTCGCCCTGCTGACAGACAAAAAGGTGCTGAAAACCGTCGGCGGGATCGTGCTGGGCATCATCATTATTATCATCATGCCTATTGTAGCCGTGGTATCCATCTTCAACGGCGACATCAACATTGACACCGACCGCCTCCAGCAGATGGTGGTGCAGAACCTCTCCGCAGAGGAAGAAGCAAAGCTGCAATTTGTGGAGGACACCATGCTCGCCATTGAGGATGAAATGACCGCCGCAGGCTTTGACGCGCAGCGGGCAAAGGAAGCGCAGGTACTCTATGTGCTTGCGCTTTCCGATTATGCCCACGATGCGGACTTTGTCTCTAAGCTGGTGGGGTGTTTCTCGGATGGGCAATCCGACGCGGATCTCATCGCCGCTGTGAATGCGGCGTTCGGTACAAATCTCTCCGCCGAGGATTTCTCAAAGGTAATGAATACCATCCGCGCCGTGTATATCTCCACATCCGGCTATGTCGATCCTTACAGCAAAAACAACCTGGATCTTGCAAAGTGGGCGAAGGAAGCCCATGCCCACGGCTGGGGTTATGTGTGGGGAACCTATGGCGAGGTGCTGACAAGAAGCTACTACAAATCCAAGGCGGAACAGTACCCCGAAGAAGTGGGCGGCTATGCGGATTTTATTGAGTCCCATTGGTTGGGCGGCAGGACGGCGGACTGCGTCGGCCTCATCAAAGGTTACGGCTGGCTGAACCCTGATACCCATGAGGTGGAATACGGTACGAACGGGATGCCGGATATCGGCGCGGACACTATGTATGCAAATGCGGAAGAAAAAGGAACGATTGATACCATCCCCGAAATTCCCGGCTTGGCCGTTTGGCACGAAGGGCATATCGGGATCTATATCGGCGGCGGTCAGGTCATTCATGCCAGCGGCACAACGGCGGGCATCATTCAGACTCCCATCGACAGCAGCGGTTGGACGCATTGGCTGAAGATTCCGTATATCACCTATCTTGACAGCGATGTTACGACCGTACAGGGGGAAAGCCGCGTCTGGCAGGTTCTCTATTCCAAAATCGGAAACGCCTATGGCGTCGCGGGGTTTATGGGGAATCTCTTTGCGGAAAGCGGTCTGCAGCCGAACAATCTGCAAGACAGCTATGAAGGCTCGCTCGGTTACACCGACGCATCCTACACGCAGGCGGTGAACAGCGGAGCTTACGGCAATTTCAAAACCGATTCTGCCGGATACGGCTTGGCACAGTGGACAACACAGGATAGGAAAACAAATCTTCTGGCCTATGCGAAGGGGCAGAACGCTTCCATCGGGGATCTGAATATGCAGCTCTCGTTTTTGTGCAGCGAACTGGAAACGAAATTCCCCGACGTGCTTGAAAAGCTGAAAAATGCAAAGTCCGTCCGTGAAGCGTCCGATTATGTGCTGATCCACTTTGAAGCGCCCGCCGATCAGAGCGAATCGGTAAAAGCGCAGCGGTCTGCTTACGGCAGCGGTACTATGGCCGATACGGTCAAAACGATTAGGAGGACGAAAATGTTACAAGCAGAATTAAGTGCAAGAACAAGGCTCAAACAAAAGGTAGCCGACAACTATGCTTCGTTCCGGGAAGAGTGGCTGAAGCTGTCCCCGGCAGAGCTGATCGACCGATGCGAGGAACTCGAAGCGGTCACCCGTATGGCAGAGACTCTTCCTTCCGCCGTGTCGGAGGAAGATGCGGAATATCTGCTCCGATTCAAAAATCCGCTGGATGTGGTCAGCGACGCATGGATCAGCAGAAACGGGATCGACGCTCTCATTGTGGACGATGAGATGAGCCATCTGCTGTGGTCGCTGCAGGAACACGGAGACGCGGAACAGTGTTTTGAGATGGAGCCGGAATTCTCGGATGAAGCGGAAAACGAAAGCATGGAACAGTCCATGAGTTAGGAGTGAAAAAATGCGTATTACAACAGACAACAAAAAAGAATATCCCATCTGCGAGGTACTGGAACTGGATGTCGACACCTACGCGGACTATCTCAACAGAATGCGGAATCTGCCGGATTCGTTGAGAACCGAGGATGACCCCGGCGTGGAGCATCTCTATCTGCTGATCGTCGGAGAAAATTACAAAAACGGAGTTGTGATCGATTTTTCCGGCAGAGCGTATGAAGGGATTCCGGCCTTTGCCGAAAACGCACGAGAGCAACTTGAAAACCATATCCGTCAGCTTGCGGATTACTGTGTCCGGGAAGGCACGGAAAATACGGAGGACGGAAACTGGCAGATAAACTACGAAGATTTCTTCTATCACTATGACGGAACAGTCGTAACGAACCGAAACGAAACAGGCAGATTGCTTCAGGAGGAATTACGGCAGAGAAAAGAAATCAGCGAGCTGATCATGACCGAGGACTGCATCGAGATGACCTACCACATGGAATACTGTCCGAACTGTCAGCAGGGCGGCCTCGAAGGTGCGTTGAGCCTCTTCTCGCTGATGGGCTGCAATCTCTATGATGTGCATCTGTGTCACAGCGAAGAAGATCACGAGCTGGCAACGGTGACGGAGCTGAACCGTGATACGCTGACCGAGGACGGCAAACACGAATGGTCGGATGTGCTGGACGCAAAGGTGACCTCCATTTACGAGGGCGCATACGGTGTGCAGATCGGCCTGACGGGATGCCCGGCAAATCGGTTGCGGGATTTTTCTTTTATGTTGGCCGGGCATTGCTCGGAGAAGGACTATGAACGCTGGGTGAAACAGGACGGCGAAGAAATAGCCGACGAAAAATGTAACACGGAGCAGGACGAGGAAACACCGCCTGTTCAAACCATGTAATCCAAGGAAGGGAGTGAAACCGACATGAAAAAAACGACGATAAGCGTTGCCTTCGACGAGGAAAAGCTGTCTGCGGCCAAGCTGTATATGGAGCAGAAAGGGCTGTCGTTTGAAATGGAGATGGAACGAGCCGCCGACGCGCTATACGGGAAATATGTTCCTGCCAATGTGCGGGAATTTATCGAGATGAGCGCGGGAACAAAAGCTGTTCCGAAACCGAAAAAGCCCAAGCCTTCTCCTTCCTCTGCCGTGGGCGATCCCGCCGCAAAGGAAGGTGTTTCTGATTGAGGAACCAAAACTTCGGTATCGAAATCGAGATGACCGGTCTGACCCGCTGCGCGGCGGCAAAAATCATTGCCGGACATTTCGACTCGGAAGCTGTTCATGTGGGCGGCGGATACGATGCCTATACCATACGGGACGATCAGAACCGCCAGTGGAAAATCATGAGCGACGCCTCCATCCACTGCCGGAACCGAAGGAACGAAGCGGCAGGCAGAGAATATTCCGTAGAATTTGTGTCCCCGATCTGTCGGTATGAGGATATCGAAACCATTCAGGAAATCGTGCGGAAGCTCCGCACAGGCGGAGCCAAAGTCAACGACTCCTGCGGGATTCATGTTCATGTGGACGCCTCCTCCCATACGCCGAAAACGCTGCGCAACATTGTCAACATCATGGCGTCCAAAGAGGATCTGCTGTATAAGGCTCTGCAAGTGCAGGTACAGCGGGAGCATTATTGTCAGAAAGCCGATACCCGTTTTCTGGACGAACTCAATCATCGGAAACCGAAATCCATGAGCGAGGTGGAGCGGCTGTGGTACAACGGAGCGACCGGAAGATATCATCACTATGACGATACAAGGTATCATGCGCTGAACCTTCACAGCGTGTTCTCGAAAGGCACGATTGAATTCCGGCTTTTTAATTCCACACTTCATGCGGGCGAGATCAAATCCTACATCCAGCTCTGTCTCGCCATCAGCCATCAGGCCCTTGTGCAGCGGGGAGCTTCACGGAGCAAAACACAAAGCTCCAATGAAAAATACACCTTCCGCACCTGGCTTCTGCGGCTGGGACTCATTGGAGATGAATTCAAGACCGCCCGTCTGCACCTGCTCAAAAATCTGGAAGGCAATATTGCGTGGCGCGATCCCGCACAGGCAGAAGCACAAAAAGAGCGTCTCGCCGCCAAGAGATTGGCGGAGCTGAGAGAAACAACGGCGCAGGAAAATGATTATCTCGAAACGGATGAACCGGAAGATGAACAGGATGACGGGCAGGACGATGATCCTGCTTTTATTCTATCGATGTGAAAGGAATGAACGAATATGAAAAAACGGCTTTATGTTGCCTATGGCAGCAATTTGAATATCCGGCAGATGAAACACCGATGCCCTACGGCAAAGCTGTACGGCGTCGGTACGATTGAGGATTACGAGCTGCAGTTTAAGGGGCAGCCGAACGGAGCGTTCGCAACCATCGCCCCGAAGGAAGGCTCGTCTGTTCCGGTAGCGGTATGGGAAATCCAACCGAAAGACGAAATCTCTCTCGACCGCTACGAAGGATATCCCTCCCACTATTTCAAACAGAATGTTCCCGTACAGCTTGACGGCATGGAAGTGTCTGCGATGGTATATGTCATGAATCTGAAAATGCATTTCGGTATGCCGTCGCCGTATTATTATCAGACGGTACAGGAAGGATACCACGACTGCGGACTGGATACGGATATTCTCGATCAGGCGGTAGCCGACAGCGCCCGCCGATTTTTTTCCGAGACTTCGCAAAGGCAAAATTATCAGCAGACGCTGTTTGACACATACGGCTCGGAGGATGGCGATGAGGAATTCGATGAGCAGGATGAAGATGACGGCGAAGAATTGAATGATGAGGACTGTGAGTCCGATCCCTTTTATTTTTCGGACGGAATGTCTCTGTAAGAATGGAGTGAGCAATATGAATACAATACAAAAACTGAAAGCGGAGCTTGGGGACGGATACTCTTTTGAAAGGCTGTATGATGACGGAGAAATCCGGCAGATACAGAAAACGAATCCCTCCGATTTTCCCGAAACGACAGCGGCGACGCTCACTGCGGGGTGCCTGAGAATCGACGCTGTCCTCTACCGGGCAGGCGGCAGACTTCTGCTCGGATACGATGTGTTCGTGAAGGACGATCCGGACTCGGAGGAATGGATCTGCTATGACAATCCGACCGATCCGGTCAGTCTGAAGGAGCAGGATATGCTGGATGTTCTCGACCGCATTGCTTCGGAGAACGGGCTGTCCTATACCGAAAGCAATTTTGAAACGCTGGATGGCAAGGAAATCTCCGTAAAGGAAAAGCCTCCGACGATGAGCCTGTAAGCCACCGTGTGCCGATTTGCGAGGCTTTCGGAGGCCCGGCAAAGCCGGATGCGAGCCGTTTGGGGCGGATTTGGGCAAGGTGTGAAGGTCGGCGCAAAGCCCCCGTTTCGGCAGATACCGCAGGGTCGAAAATCAAGCAGGTGAAAGAGCCGGGGTTGCTAACGCTTCCCCGACTCGGTTCACAGCGGACGGCAATGCCGACCGCATAACGGTTTTTCCCGCTTTCGCACTGCCAAATCCGCAGGGGTTGTAAATCTGCCGAAAAGCCTGCGGATGGGGTTGCACCCGACCGAATCCGCCGAAACCAAATGGAAAATCAAAGCGTTGCAGCAGGCGTTGCATCGGCGCCGAAAGGAGATGGACGATGTTTGAAAACAAGAAAAAATTTGCTCTGTGGATGTATCCCGACACCCTCGAAAAGGTGGAAGAAATCTATCGGAAGGATAACTGCGCGAGCCGTTCGGAATTTATCGAGAAGGCGGTCAAATTCTATATCGGGTATCTGACGGCGGAAAAGAAAGACAGCTATCTTCCCGGTGTGGTGACATCTACGCTCAAGGCAATCGTTGCGGAAAGCGATAACCGGACAAGTCGGATACTGTTCAAAATTGCCGTGGAGCTTGCCGTGCTGCAGAATGTGGTGGCGGCTACCAACGAGATCGACGCAGTGACGCTGAACCGTCTGCGGGGCGAATGTGTGAAGGAGGTCAAACGGCTGAACGGCTCTCTCTCCTTCGATGACGCGGTCGACTGGCAGAAAGGATAACAGCGACCGCATAAAATGAATCAGATAAATAAAAATCACTTGCGGTCGCCCGAAAACCGCAAGCGGTTTTTCCGAAGAAAGCGTAGGTGATATAGTGGCGAAGCTCATAACCAAATTCAAATTCATAAAGCCGGGGAAAAAGGCCGGAGGATATCTCAAATATATTGCCACCCGCGAGGGCGTGGATAAAATCGACGACAGCAAAAAGAATCTTCCTGCATCGAAAAAGCAGAAGGATTTGATCGCTCAAATCCTTCGTGACTTTCCCGATACAGAGGATATGCATGAGTACGACGACTACCTGCGCACCATGACGGTGGGCGACGCCTCCGAGTTTATCACCCGTGCGCTGGAGGACAATGCGCAGGAGGCAATGGAAGGAAAAACATACGCGGACTACATCGCTACCCGACCGAGGGCGCAGCGCTTCGGCTCCCACGGTCTGTTCACCGATGACGGCGTGGCCATCCAGCTCTCAAAAGTATCGGAGGAATTGAATCTCCATGCGGGAAATGTGTGGACGGCAATTCTCTCCCTGCGTCGGGAGGACGCGGAAAGGCTGGGCTTTGACGACGGATACCGCTGGCGGGATATGCTACGGACACAGACCACATCCTTAAGTGAAAATCTGAAAATCCCACTGGAAAACCTCCGATGGTTTGCGGCGTTCCATGATGAAAGCCATCATCCCCATGTGCATCTCATTGCTTATTCCGTCGATCCGAACGAGGGCTATCTCACGAAACAGGGCGTGAACCGTCTTCGCTCCTCCTTTGCAAAGGATATCTTCTCTCAAGATTTGCTCGGCGTTTATGAAAAGCAGACGGAGCATCGGGACGCGCTGAAGGCGGAAAGCCGGAAACTGATGTCGGAGATGATCGAAAAAATCAATACCGGCGTCTATGACGATCCGGCTGTGGAAGCGATGCTCGTGAAGCTGGCGTACAGGCTCTCCAAGACCGGCGGAAAAAAGGTGTACGGGTATCTCAAGGCGGATGTCAAAAACCTCGTCGATTCCATCGTGGACGAGTTGGCAAGGGACGAACGCATCGCCGCGCTCTATGATCTGTGGTATGAGCAGCGGGAGGCCGTAATACAAACCTATACGAAGGAACTGCCGGAGCGTGTGCCTCTCTCGCAGAACACAGAATTCAAGTCTGTGCGAAACATGGTGATTGCCGAAGCGATGAACATTCTTCTGCAAAAGGAACAGGATGATCTTCCCGATGAGCCGGAAATGACAGAGGACGATCCCGTGTCGGAGGAACTCCACGACGCAGAGCGCGAAGCCGCTCCCCAAGAAAAAACCTCCGTCATGTGGAGATTGTACCTACAAGCAAAGGTACTGCTCGACCGGGACAGCGAAAGCTACGATCCGAATCGGGCGGTCGCTCTGCTGATCGATGCGGCGAATATGGGCTGCGGCGTTGCAAAATACCGCCTCGGCAAGATGTTTCTGCGCGGCGATGAGGTGACAAAGAATGTGGATTACGCTCTGCGGTGGTTGGAAGAATCGGCGGCGGAACACAATCCATACGCGGAATATCTGCTTGGCAAGACCTTGCTGAAAGGCGAAGAAACAAATCAGGATTTGCTCCGTGCGGAGGATCTGCTGCGGCGTTCTGCCGAACAGAGTAACCGCTATGCCGCCTATACTCTCGGCAAAGCGTATCTGGACGGCACTGCTTTATGGCAGGATATCCCCGAAGCGATCCGACTGCTTACCTTGTCCGCCGACAACGGCTTTGCGCCTGCCGAGTATCTGCTCGGCAAGCTGTTATACAAAGGCGAAGTGATACCGCAGGACATTCCGAGGGCGACTGCCTATCTGGAACGGGCGACCGAGAAAGGAAATGCCCATGCTGCGTATCTCGCCGGCAAAATCTATCTGACGGAGGATACGGTGAAGGATGTGCAAAAAGCGATCCGCCTGCTGAAAGCGGCCGCCGCACAGGGAAACGATTATGCCGAATACCGGCTCGGCCTGCTGTATCTGCGCAGCAGAGATACGGAACGAGACGATGCAGAAGCCATCCGCTGGCTAACCGTTTCCGCCGAACACGGGAATCCGTATGCCGCGCAGCTTCTGCACAGTCTTCAGAACAATCGGAATTGGTCGGTGGCGATGGGCGCTTTCCGGCTCCTGCATCACATCAGCCGAATCATACAGAACCGCTTGGAGGACGAGCGCCGAGGAAAGGACGGCGCACACATCGACAGGAAATTACGGCGCAGGATTCGGGATAAGAACGAGGCGCTGGGAATCAAACAAGGTTAGGAGGACAACTATGCCCACAGGGTATATTCATTTTACAGACGAACAAAAGGAGCAGGCGCGCAGAACCGATCTTGCCGAGTTGCTCCGCAGTCAGGGCGAAACGCTCAGGCGATCCGGTAAGGAGTACGAATGGCGCGACGGCTCCGCAAAGGTGACGATCCGCGGAAATCTGTGGTTTCACCAATATGATCGGGAGGGCGGCGACGCCATTGATTTTGTACGAAGATTCTATAACAAGACCTATCCCGAAGCGATGGAATATCTGCTGGGCAGCTGCGGAGGGACGCTGATCGTCTCGCCGCCGATACGGAAGGAACCGCCCAAACCCTTTGAACTGCCGCCGAAGAACGATACCATGCGGCGTGTCTGCGCTTACCTCATAAACCACAGGGGTATCAACAAGGATGTGGTCTATGCCTTTGCGCACAGGGGCATGATCTATGAGTCTGCCGATTACCACAACGCGGTGTTCGTAGGCTACGATGCAAGCGGCGTTCCTCGTCATGCCCACAAACGGGGCAGCGGATCGGAAAGTACCTATAAAGGGAATGTGGATAGCAGTCTGCCGGAGTACAGCTTTCACTGGAAAGGAACAAGCGACAGGCTCTATCTGTTTGAGGCGCCCATCGATATGCTGAGTTTTATCTCCCTGCATACGGAGCATTGGAAAACGCACAGCTATGCGGCGGCCTGCGGCGTGTCCGACCATGTACTGTGGCAGATGATGAAAGATAACCCGAAGATTCAAAAGGTGTATCTGTGCCTTGACAACGACGAGCCGGGACAGACAGCAGCAAAAAGAATCAGCGATAAGCTCTTTACAAAGGGTATTCAACATGAAATCCTCGTACCGATCCATAAGGACTGGAACGAGGATTTAATATGTCCAACCGAAGAAGAATCGGAGGAAGAAGGTGAAACAGAATGTCAGGCATTACAACCATAGTATTGGTGGGCGCGATCATGTTTGCCGTTCTCGGCGGCGTGACTCTTCTTGCCCACATCTACAGTCTGAATAATATCAAGAGCCGGACGGTTGGCGACGGGCAACACGGTACGGCAAGATGGGCGACCAAGCGCGAGATCCGAAAAACTTACCGCCACATCCCGTTTACCCCGGAGCGGTGGCGGGAACAGGCCAAGCGCGGCGAGAAGCCTACGACCGCCGAAGGCGAAGAATTGCCGCAGGGCATTATCGTTGGCTGTACCGGGAATACCACGGCGATGGTGGATACCGGCGATGTCCATGCGCTGATGATCGGCGCGGCCGGCGTCGGCAAAACGGCATACTGGCTGTATCCGTGTATCGAATATGCCTGCGCCTCCGGCATGAGCTGGCTCTCCACTGATACGAAGGGCGACATCATGAGAAACTACGGGCAGATCGCCAAGGACTACGGATACCATGTGTCCGTGATCGACCTGAGAAATCCGACGCGAAGCAACGGCAACAATCTCCTGCACCTTGTAAACAAGTATATGGATCTGTATCAGGCGAACCCCGATAAGCTGGTCTACAAGGCGCGGTGCGAGAAATATGCCAAGATTATCTCTAAAACTATTATCCTGTCCGGGATGGACGCGGCTTCCTTCGGGCAGAACGCCTACTTTTACGACGCAGCCGAAGGATTGCTGACCGCAACGATTCTGTTGGTCGCAGAATTCTGCAAGCCGGAACAGCGGCACATCGTCTCGGTGTTCAAAATCATTCAGGAGCTTTTGGCGCCTGCGGGAAAGAAAGGCAAAAATCAATTTCAACAGCTTATGGG
Source organism: uncultured Oscillospiraceae bacterium (assembly GCA_900552945.1). Taxonomy (GTDB): domain Bacteria; phylum Bacillota; class Clostridia; order Oscillospirales; family Ruminococcaceae; genus Metaruminococcus_A; species Metaruminococcus_A gallistercoris. Next base: position 47,323 of record USBI01000002.1, on the reverse strand, counting down.
GCTTCTGCCGAACGATCACAAGGCAAAATGGTTTGCCGGAGCAGCCCTGAATACCGCCGAGCAAAGTATGGCGAGCGTGATGAGTACGGCGCTGTCCCGACTGAACGCTTTCCTCGACTCGGAGTTGGAGCAGATATTGTGCTTTGACACCGAGATCGACGCGGAGAAATTCTGCAATGAAAAATCGGCGCTGTTTATTATTATGCCGGAGGAAAATCCGGCGACCTTCTTCATGATCAGCCTGATCATCCAACAGCTATACCGTGAAATTCTCGCGGTTGCCGATGAGAACGGCGGTAAGCTGAAAAACCGCTGTGTGTTCTTCTGCGACGAATTCGGCACCCGTGCGACATGTTCGCAACTGAAAAGGTTGCGTACAAGGCAATGAAAGTGAGGTGAAAATAAGCCTTGTAAACTGATATTCCGATAGGTGGAATGATAGGGTAACGCCTTGAAACGCCTACCTTAAAACTACGACAGGCGGAGCCGTGCAATCGGTTCCCCGTCTGAGAGCTCGTGAAGTCGGCAGAAGTCTGCCCAAACAGAGCATTAGCTGCTGTGGAAAGCGGCTTGGAGGCAAGCTGTGCAGATGATATGCCGGAGGTCTATAAAGTACCTATGGTGAGAATGTCTATATGACTGACGAAACCCCGAATGAAAGGCTCTATACGAATGGGCGGCAGAAATGCCGTTGCCGCATAGGTGCGGTGTATGTGAGGATGAGTAAAATTGTGTTCTATGAAAATCCTTATATCGTTACAGGCGATATCCAGCATACAGGGTCAAAGGGCAGCCTAAGGGTATATGTAAAGATAGGAATATCGGAACATGGAAAGGCCGGAACATGGAGCGGATTGCACCGCTATGAGGTGTTGTCAGGGAAAATCAACGATATAACCTGACTTAATCCGGCTGAGAGCGATGCCACAGTACCTATGAAGCGGTGACAACAAACCGTGGAGGGATAGGCATTAGTCGTTTTATATAAGCAAAGTAAATATCTACTAATTTCATAGGTTCGAGTATGACTAAGAAAGGCTGAACTTCCGCAAGGAGGTGTACGCCGACTATGACAACAACCCCAAAACCGAAAAGGCAAAAGCTCAGAAACGCAGAATATTACAATCTGCAAGAAACCTTTGATAAACTGTACTCAGACAGCAGAAATGGCAAAAGCTTCACAAAACTAATGCCAATCATACTGTCGGAGCAGAATATCCGTCTTGCTTATCGCAATCTGAAAAAGAACAGCGGGAGCAAGACAGCAGGAACAGACAAAAAGACAATCAAAAATCTTGAAACATGGAAAGAGCCTGACTTTATTCGATATGTCCGTAAACGTCTGAAATGGTATGTGCCGCAGCCTGTCCGGAGAGTGGAAATCCCAAAGGACAACGGCAAAAGCCGTCCCCTCGGAATACCGACAATAGCGGACAGACTGATACAGCAATGCTTCCTGCAAGTTCTGGAGCCGATATGTGAAGCTAAATTCCACGACAGAAGTTTTGGCTTTCGCCCGAACAGAAGTCAGGAGAATGCCGTAGCAGTTGCCTATACTCTGGCGCAGCGTCAGAATTTACACTTTGTTGTTGACCTTGACATCAAGGGCTTTTTCGACAATGTGAATCATGGCAAGCTGCTCCGGCAAATGTGGACAATCGGCATTCAGGATAAACAAGTAATATCCATAATCTCTGCTATGCTGAAAGCCGAAGTTGCTGGCATTGGTTTTCCCGAAAAAGGCACGCCGCAGGGCGGTATCATTTCACCTTTATTGTCAAATATCGTACTAAACGAGTTGGACTGGTGGATTTCAAGTCAATGGGAAAACATGCCTATGCGTAGGAATTATGGACATGTCAGGTCAGACAACGGTGTAATCGACAAAGGGTATATGTACCATGTTTTGAGAGAGCAGACCAATCTGAAAGAGTGTTATGGTTTGCGGTATGCGGACGATTTCCGAATATTTTGCCGGAACAGGCAGGACGCAGAGAAACTGTTTGTTGCAACACGGAAGTGGCTGAAAGAGCGATTGGGGCTGGATATAAGCCCCGAAAAATCCAAAATAGTCAATTTGAAAAAGCAGTATTCAGAATTTCTCGGCTTCAAAATGAAGGTCAAGCCAAAAGGTAAGAGAAACGGAAAAGTCAAATATACGGTTGTCTCCCATGTTTCGGACAAGCGCAAAGAGAAAATCAAGAGGCGTGCGGCTGAAATGGTTGAAAAAATAAAGTTTCCTGCTAATGTGAACGAAGAACACAAATTCATTATGGATTACAATTCGTATGTGCTTGGAGTTCACAACTACTATCGCATAGCAACGCATGTAAATCAAGATTTTGCGAAAATAGGCTTTTCGGTCAAAAGAACTATGAAATGCAGGTTGGGCCAAAGGTTAAAGAAAAGCGGTAACTCCTTACCGTCATACGTTCAGCAAAGATATGGAAAAAGCAGTCAGCTACGGTATATCCGTGGATTGTTTGTGCTTCCTATCGCCTATGTCCAAACAACAGCCCCAAAGCATAGAGCAAGGAATTGGTGCGTATACACACCGGAAGGACGTGCAGAAATTCATAAAACACTTGAAAAAGTAAACATGAAAATACTGCATTACCTTATGGAAAATCCGGTACAGGGAGAAAGTGTCGAATTTAACGATAATCGGCTGGCATTGTACTGTGCACAACAAGGAAAATGTGCAATATCAGGTAGGCCGCTTACTATCGGGGATATGCATTGTCACCATAAAACTCGCAAATCGGACGGTGGCGATGACCGATATACAAACCTTATATTGGTATGCAAAGACATTCATATCCTGCTCCATGCAACGAGGGAAGAGACCATTAAATTCTATGCAGAAAAGATGTCGCTCGATTTTAAGCAAAAGGACAAGCTGAACAGGCTGAGAAAACGCCTAAACCTTAACCCAATCTGAGTAACGACTTACTGGTTGTTGAAAAGGAGATATGTTTATTGAACTTATATAGAACGATGGAACGCCGGATGAGCGGAAACGCTCATGTCCGGTGTGAAGCGGGGGAAAATCCGGAGATAACATCAAAGGATTACCTATCGCTATTGCCGAAGATCGAATCCGCCGAGATGATGTTTTCCGCCTCCCGTTCCCGCCGCCTGCAGATCGTACCCATCATTCAGTCCTTTTCACAGCTTGAAAAGAATTACGGCAAGGAAGGCGCGGAAATCATTGTAGACAACACGCAGCTCACCATCTTCGGCGGCTTCGCTCCGCAGTCAAGCTCTGCGGAAACGCTGTCCAAAGCCCTCGGCAGCCGGACTGTCATGTCCGGTTCTGTCAGCAGGAGCAAGAACGATCCCTCCGAATCCCTGCAGATGATCGAGCGCCCGCTCATGACGGCAGACGAACTCAAATCCATGCCCAAAGGACAATTTGTGGTGATGAAAACCGGCTTCTATCCCATGAAGGTAAAGCTGAAGCTGTTCTTCAAATGGGGCATTTCCTTCGACGAGAAGCATCCGTATGAAATTCCCGATCAGGGCAACCGCAAGGTGGAATACGCGGAAAAGAAGGATATTCTGGACGGCATCGTGAAGAAATACCGTCCCGATCTGCTGGAACCGCCGGTTCCAGCAGACGATGACGGAGGAATGTTGGGGAATCAAGAGCAGCAGATGACAGAGAAAAATGAGCCGAATCCGGCGAAGCCGCAGAACAGGGACAGACGGCGAAACGGCGGCGCCGCTGTGCAGACCGCGCCGAGAAACCGCAGGAATCCGATGCCGGAAGTCGCACAGGAACAGGAGGCGCCATCCGATGCGCAGGCTTGATTTTTTGTACCGCTCCGAGCTGCCGCACCGGGCGGTATCCGTTTATATTTATCTCTCTGACCGAGCCAACAAGGATGGAGAATGCTGGCCTGCGATCCCTACCATCGCCGCCGAACTGAAGCTGTCGCAGTCTACCATCCGACGTGCGCTCCACGACCTGCGTAATGCAGGACTCATTGAAACCGAGCAGCGATACCGAACCAAAGGCGGCAAGAGCAGTCTGCTTTACAAGCTACGCAAAGAATAGGCAAAAAAGTGTCACCTCCGCCAAGGGAAAACTGCGCCCTTTGGCTGACAGGTGGCACCTTTCATGATGCCGGGTGAAGTGAACCTCCCACCCGAAAAATGATTACGGCAGAAAAGAAAGATGATAGGGTAAATAGATAGAAAGAGACGCTTTCGGTTGCAGAAAAATCCTCCGTTGCAGTACAACTCTTGATTTTTGCCGAAAAAAGTAGTATAATATGATTAAACAGATAATCATGTTTCTGCCAGGAGGGATACTATGAATCAATCAGCTATGGTTTTAGAACTTGAACGAGAATTTCATACCTATCAGAAACTGTTGACCTCACTTGGAGATGAAGTCCGCCAAAAACTTCTCTTTCTCATGCTGACGGAAAATCGAACTTGGGTGCGGGTTGTGGATCTGGCGGAAAAGACGAGCCTTACCCGCCCTGCCGTTTCACATCATATGCAGATTCTCCGGGATGCGGGAATTATACTATGTCGAAAAAAAGGAAAATACACCTATTATTCTTTTGACAGCGAGTGCACAATGATTACTATGCTGATTGAACTTCTTGAAAAGGCAAAGTGTATCATTCAGGAAAATGCGGCACAGAACGAAGAATCTCTATTTGAAAAAGGAAGATAATGTTATGGCAAATTATACGGAAAAAATTATCATGCAAACTTTTGAAGAAATGCTGGAGGAGTTCCCTTTTGGTAAAATCACCGTATCTGCACTGGTCTCAAGATGTGAGATCAGTTCCAATACGTTTTATTACCATTTCAAGGATATATTTGATTTGCTTGAATCGTGGGCGTTACAACGGTTTGAGTCCTATCAAAAAGATGTTGCAAGTATTGATGGTTGGGATCGATTAAAATTTTTACTCCATAACATTCAAAATAAATCAAAAACGACTCGGCATATTTTCAATTCCGTGTCCCGTGAGTGGATGGAACGATTTGTTTTCACAACAGTAGAGGATATGTTTTATGAATATATTAAGAACCACTCTACAGAGGCAACAATTTCGGACAAAGAGATTAAGAAGATTTCCGCTTTCTACTGCTACGCTATGACCGGTTATATTCTAAAGTTCATATGGAGTGATATGAAAAGTGATATCGACACAGAGGTTGACGAAATCAAGCCGATTTTTGACGATGTTCTGGAATTTGTCCAGAGGAAAATTTCTTTAGGAGAAAGTTAAAATTCTTGAGACATTTAAGGATGTAGCAGAAGAAATGGCAGGAGATACAAAATGGCTAACTTTACGAAAAAAGCAATTCAAGAGTCCTTTCTGAAATTACTGATGGAACGGCCTCTATCCAAAATCACGGTGAAGGATATTGTGGCGGACTGCGGCATCAATCGCAACACTTTTTACTATTACTTCGAGGATATGCCGAAACTCATTGAAAGTATTGTCGAGGATGACGCAGAACAGATGATTCAGTCCTATCCTACCATTGAAAAATTCGAGGACTGTCTGGATGCAGCGATCACGCTTGCGCTTACGAAAAAGCGTGCGGTGCTGCATATTTATCACTCGGCAAACCGGGAAATCTATGAGATGTACTTATGGAAAGTCTGCGATCATACGATCAATGCCTACGTTTCGTCTGTCCTGCAAGGCAAAAGTGTTCGGGAAAACGACATTTTCATCGTAAAAGAGTATCTGTCCGGCCTCGCTTTCGGCATCTTTTCCAGATGGCTGAAAAACGATATGAACGATGATATTCGGAGTATGCTTTCACGCCTCGTGAAAATCAAAAAAGGAATGATCGAAGAGATGATTCTGTGCTGTGTGGAAGAATAGGGAGATCTAAAAATCAGTCATTTTATGTCCCGTGTCTGATTCTCGGACACGGGACTTTTTGTGCCTGTATGCAAAACAAAACAGCTTGATTACAATAGAGACAAACGAGCAAAGGAGGCTTGCTTTTATGAAGATGCGCTCTGTAACGCCAATGCGGATCGCGAAGATCGGATATATCGTCATGTCTGTCCTGTTTTGCGCCGCAGGCATTCTGTTTATTGCCGCGCCGGAGCTTTCGGTGTCGATCATCGGCGTCTGCATCGGGGTCGCCATGATTCTATTTGGCATTGTCAAGCTGATTGGGTATTTTTCAAAAGACCTGTTCCGTTTGGCATTCCAGTTTGATCTGGAATTTGGGATTCTGATGATGATCCTCGGCGTGATCGTTCTATTTAATCCCAAGAACCTGATGGCATTTATCTGCGTTGCCCTTGGGATTTCCATTTTGCTTGACGGACTGTTCAAAATTCGAATCGCCATGGATTCCAAGCAGTTTGGCATTAAAAGTTGGTGGCTGATCTTAGCGCTTGCCATCATCACCGGAGTGTTTGGCATGTTCCTGATTTTTGATTCGGTCATCGGAGCGCAAGCGCTGTCGGTATTCCTTGGACTTACGCTTCTTTCGGAGGGCGTTTTGAATCTGTATACGGTGATCAGTACAGTCTTGATCATCAAGGATCAATTTCCGGATGTCATTGAAGTGGACGCATTTGAAATTGACGGAAAGGAAAGGTGAGTGCCATGCGTTTTTCAAAAGCGGTCGTAAAATACCGTATCCCGATCCTGATCTTAACCCTTGTTCTCCTGATCCCTTCGGTCTTGGGAATGATCGGGACACGCATTAACTATGATATGCTGACCTATCTGCCGGAGGATATGGAAACCGTCATCGGCCAAAACGAGCTGATGGAGGACTTTGACAAGGGGGCCTTCGCATTCCTCATTGTGGAGGATATGCCGAATAAGGATGTGGCGGCGCTGAAAGAGCAGATCAAGCAGGTCGATCATGTGGATACCGTCCTATGGTATGATTCCATCGCGGATATTTCCGTCCCGATGGAACTGCTGCCCGACAAGCTCTATCACGAATTCAACACGGAAAACGCCACCATGATGGCCGTGTTCTTCGACAGCTCTACCTCTGCCGACGTCACCATGGATGCGGTACGTCAGATTCGCGGGATCGCCGGAAAGCAGTGTTTCCTGTCGGGACTTACGGCCATGGTGGTAGACCTCAAGGATCTGTGCGAACGGGAGGAACCCATCTATGTGGGAATCGCCGTGGCACTGGCGTTGGTTGTGATGCTCCTTCTGCTGGACAACTGGCTGACGCCGTTTGTCTTTCTTTTGAGCATCGGCATGATGATCCTCATCAATTTGGGGAGCAATTATTTCCTTGGGGAGATTTCCTATATCACAAAGGCGCTTTCCGCCGTTTTACAGCTGGCCGTGACGATGGATTATTCCATCTTCCTCTGGCACAGCTACAACGAGCAGCTGACGAAACACGATGACCGCAAAGAAGCTATGGCGAACGCCATTCGGGAAACGCTGACCTCCATCGTCGGCAGCTCCGCCACGACTGTTGCCGGGTTTATCGCCCTTTGCTTCATGTCCTTTACCCTCGGCCGCGACCTCGGCATTGTGATGGCGAAAGGCGTTATTTTAGGCGTGATTGGTTGTGTGACTGTGCTGCCGGCCTTGATTCTCGTACTGGATAAGCCACTGCAAAAGGCAAAACACAGGTCGCTGATCCCAAATATGCGCCGCTTTGCCAAGGGTACGGTGAAGGCTTTCCCGGTTTTTCTCTGCCTGTTTGTACTGTTGATCCCGCCTGCCCTTTACGGATACAACCAAACCAACAACGAGACATACTACAATCTGGCAAAGTCCCTGCCGGATGACATGGAATATGTGATCGCAAACAGCAAGCTGTCGGAGGATTTTGACATTGCCTCGACGCATATGCTCCTTGTTGACAAAAATCTTTCACCCAAATCCGTTCGGGACATGATGAAGGAAATGGAACAAGTGGACGGCGTAAAATATGTGCTGGGACTGGAATCGGTGATCGGCCCTCGTGTGCCGGAGGAAGTCCTGCCGGAATCGATCACCGGGCTTTTGAAGAGCGACAAATGGGAACTGCTGCTCTTAAACTCAGAATATCCCGTAGCGAGCGATGAAGTCGGCGCACAGATCGAATCCCTGAATACCATCCTGAAAAAATACGATCCGACAGGAATGCTCATCGGAGAAGCGCCCTGCATGAAGGATATGATCGACGTGACTTCCCGCGATTTTGAGGTCGTCAATGCAATTTCGATCGTTGCGATCTTTCTCATCATTGCCTTAGTGGAACGCAGTGCTTCTTTACCGTTTATTCTAATTTCGGTCATTGAACTGGCGATTTTTATTAACCTCGGTCTGCCCCATTACTTAGGGCAAAGCCTGCCGTTTATCGCGCCCATCTGCATCAGCACCATCCAACTTGGCGCGACTGTGGACTACGCCATTTTGATGACGACACGGTACAAATCCGAGCGAATCCGCGGTCAGGACAAAAAGGAGGCCGTGAGAATTGCGCTGACTACATCCATCCCGTCCATCCTGGTTTCGGGCTTCGGATTGTTTGCCGCCACCTTCGGCGTAGCGCTCTACTCAAAAATCGATATGATCAGCTCGATTTGTATGCTGCTTGCCCGTGGCGCTGTCATCAGTATGCTCTGTGTTATTTTGATCCTTCCGGCGCTTCTGCTTCTGCTGGATAAGGTCATTTGCGTAACCACGCTGGGGATGAAACAGAAAAGAAAAACCGAACAGGAGGTACTTTTGAAATGAAAAAGTCTTCGACGAAAATCATTGCGCTTTGCCTTTGCGCCCTTCTCGCAGTAGGAGGAATTGCCACAACTGCTTTTGCCTTAAGTTTTACCGGCAATAAAGGGGAAGAAAAGCAGGAAGCGCCAAAAGCCGCAAACATTTCAGACAATACCGGCATCTCCAAGGATGAAACCGTGTATGTTCTTGCCGGAGCGGACGGCTCCGTTCAGAAAATCATTGTCAGCGATTGGATCAAGAACTCCCTCGGCAATGCTGCGGTGAACGATAAATCCGAACTGACGAATGTGGAAAATGTCAAGGGTGATGAAACATACACCATGAACGGCGACAATATGCGTGTATGGGACGCCCAGGGCAATGACATTTACTATCAGGGAAACATCGAAAAAGAACTTCCGGTTGACCTTTCCGTTTCCTACAAGCTGGATGGAAAGCCCATCTCGGCAGACGATTTGGTCGGAAAAAGCGGCCGGGTGACCATCCGCTTTGACTATCAAAATAAGCAGTACGAAACCGTAGAGATCGATGGCAAGCAAGAGAAGATATATGTCCCGTTTGCCATGCTGACCGGCGCATTGCTCCCTGACGATGTGTTTACGAATGTAGAAGTGACCAACGGGAAACTGATCAATGACGGAAGCCGCACCGCTGTAATCGGGATTGCATTCCCCGGTCTGCAGGAAAATCTTGCGATTTCCAAAGACAAATTGGAAATTCCAGATTATGTGGAGATCACCGCTGATGTAAGTAGCTTCCGGCTCGATATGACGGTGACGCTTGCTACAAATGAGCTTTTCAGCGAACTGGATGCGGATGGCTTTGATTCCATCTCAGAACTTAGCGCCTCCATGGAGGAACTGACAAGCGCCATGGATCAGCTTTTGGATGGTTCTTCGCAGCTTTATGATGGGCTTACTACATTGCTTGCGAAATCGGATGAACTGGTGGAGGGAATCGATCAGCTTGCTGCCGGAGCGGAGAGCCTCAAAAACGGGGCTGGCAGTCTGGATGCAGGAGCAGCCGAACTTCAAAGCGGAGCTACGCAGTTAAGCGAAGGACTGAATACCCTTGCGTCAAACAACGACACCTTAAACGGCGGGGCCAAGCAGGTGTTTGATACGCTGCTCTCCACGGCGAACACCCAGCTTGCAGCTGCAGGACTGGACGTCCCGACCCTGACAACCGGAAATTATGCAGAAGTTTTGAACGGGGTTATTGCGTCGCTGGACGAAAACGCCGTATATGAGCAGGCACTGAACCAAGTAACAGCAGCCGTGGAAGCACAGAGAGACGTGATTACACAGCAGGTCACGGCAGCCGTTCAGGAGGAAGTCACCGCACAGGTCACAGCAGCTGTCAAAGAGGAAGTGACATTGCAGGTGACCGAAGTCGTTCGGAATACTGTAGCAGAGCAGGTCATTCAGTCTGTTTTACATATGGATAAAGCGTCTTATGATGCCGCTGTTGCTGCCGGTCAGGTAGATGCGGAAACACAGGGAAAAATCGAGGCTGCGATAGAACAGCAAATGCAGTCCGAGCAGATACTCCAGCAGATTCAGGCGGGGGTAGATGGGCAAATGGCAACTGGGCCGATTCAGGATACCATTGCCGCAAATGTGAGCGAACAAATGCAAAGCGACGCCATAAAGCAGACGATCGCACAGCAGACAGAGCTGCAGATTCAGAAGATTATCTCGGAACAAATGGCTTCTGACACAGTGCAGGCACAGCTTGCCGCCGCTGCGGAGGGCGCAAAATCGGTCATTGCACTCAAATCCTCCCTTGACAGTTATAATGCCTTTTATCTCGGCCTGCAAAGCTATACGGCTGGCGTAGCAGATGCCGCTGCGGGAGCGGGGACGCTGAAAGCCGGAACGGATGACTTGAAGGCCGGCACTTCCGAGCTTGCTGCCGGAGCTTCGCAGCTTTACGATGGGATTCTTACACTGAAAAACGGAACGCCGGCCTTGGTGGACGGAATCACCCAGCTTCGTGACGGCGCCATGCAGCTTTCCGATGGATTGAAAGAATTTAACGAAAAAGGAATTCAAAAGCTGGTGGATGCGGTGGACGGCGATCTCGACGGGCTTTTGACAAGATTTCGTGCGACAAGAGATGTGTCCCTGCACTATAAGAATTTTGCAGGCGCAAGCGAGGATATGGACGGTCAGGTAAAATTCATTTATCGCACAGATTCCATCGGATAAATCTGTTGGTGCAATAAAACTTTTGCACACATTCTCGATTTTCCTCAAAATCGAGCAATTTCGACGGATTCTCCGAAATCGGAGAATCCGTCTTTTTTGACAGTGTTCTTCTGTTTTTCAAGCATTTATAATGTAGTTACAGCTCATATTAAATGAGCTGAATAACACTAAGATAGGGGAAAACAAAATGAAGATTTCAGCGACAATCAAAAAATTGGGTATTGAACAATCCGTGAAGTATTTGTATAAAGACCCCGAAAAAAATCTGCGAACCCTGATGGATTGGGCAGATAAATTCAGCGGAGATAACTATGTGACGCAGCGTAAGCTCATCCGTCATGCAATTGAAGATCCAAGCGATCCTTACTATGGATTTATCCGTCATATGATGCAAAATGTTGATCAGGAAGTCCTGACAACGGCTGTCGTCAATTTCTTTATTAACGAAAATTTGATTGGTTGGCCCAAGCAGGAAGAAAATCGTGAAAAGTACGGCTGCAATATCCCCTGGACCATTCTTTTAGACCCCACCAGCGCTTGTAATCTCCATTGCACCGGTTGTTGGGCAGCAGAATATGGGAATCGTCTAAACCTTTCATATGATGAGATTGACAGCATCATAGAACAGGGCAAGGAACTGGGCGTTTATTTTTATATTTACACAGGCGGAGAACCGTTGGTTCGCAAGAAGGATCTGATTCGCCTATGCGAAAAACATGATGACTGTATTTTCCTTTCTTTCACGAACGGAACGCTGATTGATGAAAAATTTGCAGATGAAATGCTTCGTGTAAAAAATTTCATCCCCGCCATTTCCCTTGAAGGAAATGAAGCAGATACAGATTCTCGTAGAGGCAACGGTGTTTATAAAAAGGCACAAAAAGCTATGCAGCTTCTCCGTGATCGCAAATTGATTTATGGCATTTCCTCTTGCTATACCAGTGTGAACTACAAGTCTATCACCTCGGATGAATATATCCAGAGCCTGATAGATATGGGCGCATATTTCATTTGGTATTTTCACTATATGCCCGTAGGAAACGATGCGGCACCCGAACTGCTGCCGAACCCCGAACAACGCGAATATGTATATCGTCGTATTCGCCAACTTCGTGCAGAAAAGCCCCTGTTTGCGATGGACTTCCAAAACGATGCTGAATTTGTGGGTGGTTGCATTGCAGGGGGCAGACGCTATTTGCATATCAACGCCAACGGCGATGTTGATCCCTGCGTATTCATCCATTATTCAAATGCCAACATTCGAGAATGTAGCCTGTTAGATGCTCTGCAAAGCCCAATTTTTATGGCTTATCATGACAATATGCCGTTTAATGACAATATGCTTCGTCCCTGCCCGATGCTCGAAAACCCCGAAATGATTCAAAAGATGGTAAAGGAAACCGGAGCGCACTCCACAGACCCCATGTCTCCTGAAAGCGTGGAACACCTTTGCTCCAAAACCTGCGAATACGCTGAATGTTGGAAAAAGAAAGCGGATGAACTTTGGCAGACAGAGGTGGAAAAGAATCCGGAGCTTGCTCGAATCGCTGACCGTGAACGGGCTGAAATTCGACATCAGATATAACGAAAAAATTTTATATTGACTAAACAATGGAGGAATAGTCATTCTCTTCGGCAGAAAGTATTTTGCCGAAGATCCAACGAGCTTTTTCGTATTGCAGAAAGAAGGAAATCGTTATGAATACTTTTTTTACTTCCGAATCCGTTACATGCGGACATCCGGATAAGGTATGCGATCAAATTGCCGATCGGATACTGGATGAACTGTTAAAGCAGGATTCCTCTTCCCGCTCCGCCATTGAGGTGACCTGCGCCACAGATCAAGTTCATATTTTTGGTGAAGTAACAACAAAAGCGCAAGTAGATTATGAGGCCGTCGCACGAGATGTTATCGCGCAAATCGGTTACACAGCGCCGGGATTGGGCTTTGATGCAAATGGCTGCCGCATTACTGTAGATCTCCATGCACAGTCGCCGGATATTGCTATGGGCATCAGTCGAAACAACGAGGAAGAAGCTCTGAACGCAGGAGCCGGAGATCAGGGAATCATGTTTGGTTACGCCTGTCGAGAAACGGAAAGTCTTATGCCGTTGCCGATTGAACTGGCACATTCCCTCGCGAAACGGTTGGAGCAGGTTCGTCGCACGGAAGAACTGCCATACTTGTTCCCCGATGGCAAAACGCAGGTTACCGTGGAGTATGAGGACGGTAAACCGAAGCGGATTGACACTGTGATTCTGTCCGCACAGCATCGGGACGGGCTGTCGATGGAAACGGTGCGTAGCGATTTAAGCCGACATGTGATTCTCCCTATCCTTCCGAAAGATCTGATCGATGACAAATCGCAATTCTATATCAATCCTACAGGCAGGTTTGTCATTGGCGGCCCTGCTGGCGATTCCGGCTTGACCGGCCGAAAGTTGATTGCAGATACTTACGGCGGATATTCCCGACATGGAGGCGGCTCTTTTTCCGGGAAGGATGCCACAAAGGTAGACCGCAGCGGCGCTTACATGGCGCGCTATATGGCAAAGAACATAGTAGCTGCCGGGCTTGCGAATCAATGTGAAGTTCAGCTTGCCTATTCTATTGGCTTGGCCGAACCGGTATCTGTGCGGATCGACACATTTGGAACCGGAAATGTTTCGGAAGAAGACATTGCACAGGAAATCAAGAAGATGACAGACTTGCGCCCCGCCGCGATTATTCAAAAATTCGGGCTAAACAAGCCAATCTATTCACAGATATCCTGCTACGGCCATTTTGGGAGCAATGCGAGCCAAATGCCTTGGGAAGCGACCGACATTGCAGATCAAATGAGCATCAATATCAGAAAAAGGTACGGAAATCGATAATGTTGTTTTCTGATTGTGACGGATGCAAATAAAGCAGCTGTTCCCATTCAAAAAAGTGCAGCAGACAATCCGAAACAAGGACGGTGATAAACGATGAATATCACATGGAAAAAAGCTGTCAAAGCGGTCGGCGGTGCCGCAACGGTCATAACCGCTGCATCCCTGACGGCCTATTGCACCTCAAAGTATCTGATGAAAATCGCCATGGATCGAGAGCCGCCTAAAGCGCCGAAGGGTGTGGATAAACTGATTGCCGGCATGATTCCGAGTCGGGATTTTTTGGATACCATGGAAAAAGCGGCGATTCGGCTCTCGCAGCAGGAAAACGAAACCGTAACCATCCGGGCGCAGGACGGCACGCTTTTGGTGGGACACTGGATTCCCTGCGACAATCCAAAGAGAATCATGATTGCCATGCACGGCTGGCGTTCCACTTGGTATAGGGATTTTGGAATGATTGCTGACTTCTGGCGGAGCAACGGATGCAGCGTCTTATATGCGGAACAGCGCGGACAGGGCGCCAGTGGCGGTGATTACATGGGCTTCGGTCTGACCGAACGATTTGACTGCCTTGACTGGATTCACTGGATCAATGATCGTCTTGGCACAGCGCTGCCCATCTATCTGTGCGGGGTGTCTATGGGCGCCACGACGGTTTTGATGGCGGCGGGTCTCGATCTTCCGGAAAATGTCCACGGTATCGGCGCTGATTGCGGATTCACTTCGCCCGATGCTATCTGGCAACATGTATCAAGTGATAATCTGCATATACCGTTTGGAGTCTACCGCAGATTGGCAAATGAAATTTGTGAGCAAAAGATTCATTTCACCGCATCTGACTATTCTACGGTAGAAGCGCTGAAAAAGACAAAAGTTCCCGTTCTGTTCGTTCATGGAACGGATGATACATTCGTTCCGGTCGAAATGACCTTTGAAAACTATAAAGCCTGCGCCGGACCGAAAAAGCTGTTGGTGGTTCCGGGTGCCGATCACGGCATGAGTTATTATGTCGATAGAGCAAATTACGAAGCCGCCACACTTGATTTTTGGAAAGAGTACGACAATGTCTCCTTTGCAGACATCAAAGAAGGCGAATAAAGAGGAAGAAGGTTCCGCCATGCAGAATACAAAAGCGAACGCAAAAGCTCGAATTTTCACGGCCGTTAAAATCGCGGTAATGGTGCTGTTTTGGGGCGGAATCCTCCTTTTTTGGTGGAAATATCGGAAAGAAATTTCCGTAGAAAGCATCACAAATTTTGTGCCCGGGAACATCGCAGCCGCCATCGTCGTTATGCTTCTGCTTTTCGCCCTCAAAGGTGTTTTGATCACCGTCTACGGTGGAATCCTTTACGCTGCCAGCGGGATTCTTTTTCCCTTGCCGACAGCGCTTCTTGTAAACACCGCAGGCACGATTCTCATGACCGGCGTCCCCTTTTTCATTGGAAAGCGAACCGGAACAAAACTGCTGGATAAACTTATTCAGAAAAACGGGCGTTTAAGGCAGTTACAAAGCATTGAAAGTCAAAATGAATTTTTCGTTTCCTTTGCCGTGCGGATGATCGGGCTTCTGCCCGGCGATTTGGTGGGAATGTATTTAGGAGCCAGTAACTTTCGTGCAAGCAGCTATTTTCTCGGAACCGTGTTGGGGATGCTCCCGTCCATTCTTGCTTTTACCGTGATCGGGATGAGCGCCCACGACATATCCTCCCCGGCATTTTGGATTGCGGCAGGCGGAGAAATTGCCATTACTGTTTTTTCCTTTGCGCTTTATCTGTTATGGAAGAAGAAACAGTCAGAAAGAAGGAATACGCCATGAATTCGGAATCGGTCAATCTTCTCGTTACGCTGGATGAAAACTACCTCACACAGCTTGGTGTGATGCTTTTCTCGCTGATTCGCAGCAATCCGGACTGTGCGCTGAATGTTTATCTGCTTCATTCCTCCATTCCCGAAAACGCCCTGCTGCCGACCGAGAAGCTCCTGTCCGGTCACGGCCGGTTGTTTCCCATTCAGGTGCGCGACCTGGATTTGGAGCAGGCGCCCACCACGGCACGATATCCGAAAGAGATTTACTACCGTATTTTTGCCGCCCGTTATCTGCCTGCTACGCTGGATCGCGTCTTATATCTCGATCCGGATTTGATTGTAAACGGCTCCATTCTTCCACTTTACTGCACACCGATGGAGGGGTATTATTTCGCCGCCACAACACATATTCGAGCTTTCTTTCATAAGGTGAATTCTATGCGATTGGATATGGATGACGACAGCCCCTACATCAATTCAGGCGTGATGCTGATGAATCTGGAGCTTTTACGGAAAGAGCAGAATTTGGAGGATGTCTTCTGTTTTATAGAAAAGCATAAAAGTCTGTTGGTACTGCCGGATCAGGATATTATCAGCGGACTTTATGGCAGCAAAATTCTCACCCTCGACGCTTTTCGTTACAACATGACCGAGCGGCTCTATCAACTGCACGCCCCCTTTGAAAAGGACATGACACTCGACTGGGTGCGCAAAAACGCGGTGATCATCCACTACTGCGGACGCAACAAACCCTGGAAGGAAAATTATAAAGGCATTTTGGATGTGTTCTATCGGGAGACAGTAGCAAAAAAGGAATCAAGCGAAGTGGAATAACCAAAAGCACAATGACTGTTTCGTTTCAGCTGAGATTTCTCTTCTATCATTGTCCTGAAATGGAACGAATCCAAACCGGAAGGAGAATCTTTATGAAAGAAGTTAAGCGCCCCAAGAAACCATTGTTGTATTATTACGGCATCGTTATGCTTGTGCTGATTCTTTTTAACCTGATCGCCATGCCTTGGATCGCATAGCGTCAGATTCAAGAGGTCGATTACGGCACATTTATGACCATGACAGAAGAAAAGAATATCGGTCGGGTTGAAATTCAAAGCAATCAGATCCTATTTACAGACAAAGAAGAAACCGCTGTCTATAAGACAGGACTCATTGCAGATTTGGATCTTGTCAACCGGCTCCATGAGGCAGGGGCAGAGTTTTCGGGCGAAATCGTTGAACAAACCTCACCTCTGCTCAGCTTTCTTTTGTCTTGGATTCTTCCGATTGTGATTTTCTTTATCATCGGACAATTCATTTCCAAGAAAATGATGAACAGGGCCGGAGGACCAAACTCCCTTATGTTCAACATGGGAAAAAGCAACGCCAAGGTTTATGTGAAATCCTCGGATGGTATCAAATTCTCCGATGTGGCAGGCGTAGATGAGGCTGAGGAAAGTCTGCGAGAGATTGTGGACTATCTGCATAATCCGAATAAATACAAAGAAATTGGCGCGTCCATGCCGAAGGGAATCCTGTTGGTCGGCCCTCCCGGTACCGGCAAAACAATGCTGGCAAAGGCGGTTGCGGGCGAGGCTAACGTCCCGTTTTTCTCCATGTCCGGTTCCGAGTTTGTGGAAATGTTCGTCGGCATGGGCGCTTCTAAAGTCCGGGATCTGTTCAAACAGGCCAAGGAAAAAGCTCCCTGTATTGTTTTTATTGATGAAATCGACGCCATCGGACAGAAGCGCAGCAGCGGAAATCTGGGCGGCAACGATGAACGGGAGCAGACACTGAACCAGCTGCTTACAGAAATGGACGGATTTGAGGATAACAGCGGCGTCATGATTTTGGCGGCTACCAACCGCCCGGAAGCGCTGGATCCGGCTTTGACAAGACCCGGTCGTTTCGACCGCCGTGTTCCGGTGGAGTTGCCTGACCTGAAAGGCCGGGAAGCTATTTTGAAGGTTCATGCCAAAAAAGTAAAAATCGCCCCTGACGTTGATTTCTTGAAGGTGGCGCGCATGGCCTCCGGAGCTTCCGGCGCAGAGCTTGCCAATATCGTAAACGAGGCCGCTCTGCGCGCTGTCCGGGCAGGCAGAAAGGCAGCGACCCAAAGCGATTTGGAAGAAAGCATTGAGGTCGTAATCGCCGGCTATCAGAAGAAGAATGCTATTCTGACCGATAAGGAGAAAATGATCGTCTCCTATCATGAGATCGGTCACGCGGTGGTAGCCGCCAAGCAGAACAATTCCGCGCCTGTTCAGAAAATCACGATCATCCCCCGCACCTCCGGCGCTCTTGGCTATACCATGCAGGTGGATGAGGGCAACCATTATCTGATGAGCAAGGAGGAAATTGAAAACAAGATCGCCACTCTCACCGGCGGCAGGGCGGCGGAGGAACTTGTTTTCAGCGATCCGACCACAGGCGCGTCCAACGACATCGAGCAGGCCACCAAGCTGGCCCGCGCCATGATCACGCGGTTCGGCATGAGCAAAGACTTTGATATGGTGGCGATGGAAAACATGACCGGACAATATCTCGGCGGGGATACCACGCTTGCCTGTGCCGCCGAAACGCAGGCGCAGATTGACCGACAGGTCGTAGAGCTGGTGAAAAAGCAGCATGAAAAAGCGGCGGGGATCCTGATGGAAAACCGCGGGAAGCTGGATGAACTGGCAAAATACCTGTATGAGCATGAAACGATTACGGGAGAAGAGTTTATGAAAATACTTAATGACTGAGCATAGTTTCAGCTTAGATTTTCATGAAAAATTAGCGTAGCAAACCATAGAGAGATAATAAGGATTCTATGTTGGAACCCAAAAAACAAAATCAAAATAAAAGAAAAGGAGCAATGACCTATGGGAACCCTCAGAAAACTGAAAAACAAAATGAAATTCGACCGCGACTGGCACAAGACGCTGCTTCGCAGCGGGAAGGACGAAATCCTGATCGATATTGACGGAGATAAGGAGGCGGATCTGGCGCTGCTGGATACCACCGGCGATGGCGATATCGACACGCTGGCGGTGGATCTCACCGGCGACGGAGAATTCAATCTGTACTTCGGAGATACGGATCAAAACGGAATCCCGGACGTGGTGCTGTACGATGAAAACGGCACAGGCTCCTTGGAGCTTCTCGGTCTCGGAAAAGAGGTGGAGGACGCCATTGTAAACGCCGCCTGTATGATTCGTGCCACTGTGATTACCGGGGACTATATTGCCGACGCGCTGGAACAGGAGCTTGACGAACTGCAACGGGAGATCAAAGCCGCCCAAAAGGAACTGAAAAAGGCAAACCGGAGGTGAAAAGGCAATTACGCCTTCCTCTATGCCGCTTTACGGTAGAAGGTGATTCGTTATGATTGCATCCTATTTCCTGTGGTTTTTCCTATATAGCTTGCTCGGTTGGGTCTATGAAACGACGCTCTGTTCAATAAGTCAGCGGAAATTTGTCAACCGTGGCTTTCTGAACGGCCCCTATTGCCCGATTTACGGAGCGGGTGCGCTGCTGGTGATTTTGCTGTTTGGGAAGATGACAAATCCGTTTCAGCTTTTCCTTTGCAGCGCCGTCGTGACCTGTGCGCTCGAATACCTGACGTCCTACGGCATGGAAAAACTGTTTCATGCCAAATGGTGGGATTATTCGTCACGCCGGTTTAATCTGCACGGTCGTATCTGCTTGGAAGGCGCATTGATTTTCGGACTGCTGTCTGTGTTAATCGTTCGGTTCCTTCACCCGTTTGTCCGCGAAATAACGGCTTTGATCTCTGCGCCTATCCAGTACGGACTTGCCGGGACGATAGCGACCGCCATGCTCTGTGATTTGTGGATAACGGTACGGGCTATGGCGGATTTCCAGAAAAAGCTGGATGTCGCCGCACAGAAGATTGCCGAAAAGAAAACAATCGCCTTGGAAAAGCTGCAGGAAAGCGAAAGGATACAGTCGCTTCGTACCCATTATGAGGATCTGGCAAGCAAAATCAGCCGTCAGCAGCATCGAATCCTGCTTGCTTTTCCAAAATATCGGTCGCATCGCCACGGTGAACTGCTCTCCGAACTTCGTAAGATTCTGAACGCAAAGAGAAAAAAGGGAGGCGGGTGATCTATGTTCTACATCATTTTGTTTGCTGCCCTCGGATATCTTTCCGGCAGTATATTATACGCCAATGTGTTTGGGAGGATTGGAGGTAAAAAAGATTTATATAGGGAAAGCTCAGATCAAAACCCCGGAACGGCAAACGCATATAAATACGGCGGCTTTTGGTGCGGGACATTGACCCTGCTCTGCGACCTGGCAAAAGGTTTTCTTCCCGTGTTTCTCTATACGCATTTCTTTCAGGTACAGCCAACATGGGGATTATCGGTGGTGCTTGCCGCACCGGTTATCGGGCATATTTTTCCCGTGTTTTACCGATTCCACGGCGGAAAAGGAATTGCAACAACCTTCGGCTGTCTGCTGGGACTTATCCCGTATCTTTATCCAGTGCTGTCATTCGCGGCGGTATTTGTGATTTTATCTGTGGGACTGCGGATTACTCCGAACTTCTACCGCACGCTGGTTGCTTATCCGTTGACAGCCGCCACCATGATTCTGACCGGTGTCGTTCCTGCAGTATGGGTGAGTTTCCTGATTGTCACAGCGATTGTATGTCTGCGGCTGTATCAAAGCAAAGAAGAAAAAGAACCGATTGAAGTGAAGCTGTTATGGATGCGCTGATTCTTTCCTGCGGAACGGGAGGCGGTCATAACAGCGCGGGCGAGGCCATAGAGCAGAGTCTCTTTGCCAGAGGTCACCGTGTCACAAAGCTGAACCCGTATCTTTTGAAAAGCGAAAAGACCGCGCAGACGGTCAACAATGCATATATCCGATTAGTGCAGAAAATGCCGGGCGCATTCGGAGTAGCATACCGCTTGGGAAACGCTTATCGGAAACTGCCGATTTCCTCGCCGGTCTACGAACTGAACAAACTGATGGCGCCGCTATTGGAGCAGTATTTAACGGAAAATCGTTTTGACTGCATCGTCACGACCCATCTCTTTCCCGCGGAGATCCTTACAAATCTCAAGCGTAAGGGAAAAACTGTGCCGCCTACCTATTTTATCGCAACGGATTATACCTGTATTCCGTTTACCGAAGAAACCGACTGCGACTACTATATCATTCCCGCCGAAGAACTGACCGACGAGTTTGCGGCAAGGGGGATCGCGCGGGAAAAAATCGTCCCTCTCGGCATCCCGGTAAAGCGGCAGTTCTATCAAACGGCAGACAAAGCCGAATTGCGAAAACGCCTGGGACTTCCTTTGGATAAGGTTTGTATTCTGATCGCGGGCGGGAGCATCGGTGCGGGGCAGATCGGGCAGATCATCCCGCTCCTTTCAGAACATTACAAAGGCAGGGCCCGGCTGGTGGTCGTATGCGGAAAAAACCGGGAACTGTACGTGTCTCTTGCCAAGTCGTTCGGAGGACGATGCGAGGTTTTGAAATTCACCACCCAAATGGCGGACTATGTCCGCGCCTGCGATATATTTCTGTCCAAGCCGGGCGGTCTTTCCTCCACGGAGGCTGCGGTGGTCGGCACAGCCCTCGTCCATATCACGCCGATTCCGGGCTGCGAAAATCGAAATATGGACTTTTTTGTTCAAAACGGAATGAGCCTTGCGGTCACGGCTCCGCAAACCCAACTGCTGGATGCCTGTGATCGCTTGATGAATGTCGCTGCAAGAGAAAAAATGATCGAAAACCAGCACAGGGTCATCCCAAGAGACGCATCAATCGCCATTTGCGCATTTATTGAAAAAAGGATTAAGACGGCATCTGTCTGAACAGGAGGTTTGCTTGCGTGGAGCGACTTGCAGAAACATCACGAAGGCAATAAGCCTCAGGAGGTGTAAATTACTATGTCACAGGTTACGAAACGGGCCCTGGAGCAATCTCTGAAAAACCAATTGCTAAAAAAACCGCTGAATAAAATTACGGTCAGCGATATTGCGGACGATTGTGGTATCAATCGCATGACATTTTACTATCACTTTAAGGACATCTATGATCTTGTTGAATGGGCTTGCTTGGAAGATGCACGAAAGGCACTTGAGGACAAGAAGACTTATAGCACATGGCAACAGGGCTTTTTACAGATTTTCGAGGCAGTTCGGAACAACAAGCCTTTTATAATGAATGTTTATCGCTGCGTTCATAAAGAGCAGGTTGAGAAATATCTGAATCCGCTGGTTGACAATTTGATTCTTGGTGTTATCGAGGAAGAATGTGTTGACATAACCATTCGTGATGAAGATAAGTATTTTATTGCCCGCGTCTATTCTTATATTTTTATTGGGCTGATGATGGATTGGATTAAAGAGAATATGCGGGAAGATCCGCAGAAGATTGTTGACCATCTGGCAAAGTTGATACAAGGCTCCATACCTGCAGCGCTTTTGCGATTTCAGCTTTGATTTATCATTCCATGATTTTTGATAAAATTATTTACAGGTTCGGCTCCGTGATAAGGCTTTTATCACGGAGCTTTTTCTGCTTATTGTTAGTTCCGATTGAAACTCGTATACTGAAGCCAAGAAAAACAAAGGAGGCTCTAATTATGTATTACTCAGCAGGAACTTATGAAGCATTTGCCCATCCTGAAAAGCCGAAGGATGTGGATAACAAATCGGCTTACATCATTGGTACAGGCCTCGCCGGACTGACCGCCGCATTCTATCTTGTCCGTGACGGACAGATGAAAGGTGAACACATCCATCTACTTGAAAAGCTGGAGCTTGCCGGCGGTAGTTGCGATGGTCGCAAGGACATTACCAAAGGCTTCTTTATGAGGGGTGGCCGTGAGATGGACAACCATTTTGAGGTCATGTGGGACACATTCCGGGATGTTCCTTCCATTGAGACTCCTGGCATTTCGGTACTGGACGAATATTACTGGCTTAACAAGCACGATCCCAACTATTCCCTCTGTCGTGCCTCCGTCAACCGCGGTGAAGACGCACACACCGACAAGCAGTTCAAGCTGGACAAGGATTCGGCTTTGGCGCTGTCCAAACTGTTCATGACCCCGGAAAAGGATCTGGAGGACAAGAAGATATCTGATATTCTGCCGGAGTCCTTCTGGAACACGAATTTCTGGCTCTACTGGCAGACGATGTTTGCTTTCCAGCGTTGGTCCAGTGCTTTGGAAATGAAGCGTTATTTGTGTCGCTATGTCCACCACATCGACGGTCTGCCCGATTTCAGTGCGCTGCGCTTCACTAAGTATAATCAGTATGAGAGCATGATTCTGCCGCTGGTGAAGTATCTGGAATCCCATGGTGTGCGCATCGAGTATGGCATGGATGTAAAGAATGTCATTATTGATACAGTTGGTGACAAGAAGGTTGCCAAGCAGATTATTTATGTCAAGGACGGTCAGGAGCAAACCATTGACCTGATTGAGGATGATCTGGTGTTCATCACTAACGGCTGCTGCACGGATACTTCCTGCTACGGTGATCAAGCCCATGCGCCCGACCTGTCCGGCGTAAAGAACGGCTATGGCGAGTCCTGGGATATGTGGAAAGCCATCGCTGCACAGGCAAAGCACGGCGAGTTCGGCAACCCGGATAAATTCTGCTCCGATGTGGATGCCACCAACTGGATGAGCGCTACGGTGGCTACCTCCAATGAGGAAATCATCCAGCATATTATGAACATCTGCAAGCGTGATCCCCGCGCTGGTAAAGTAACCACTGGCGGTATCGTCACCGTCAAGGACAGCACCGAAAACTGGTACCTCTCCTGGACAATCAACCGTCAGCCGCAGTTCAAATCTCAGGACAAGAACATGGTGCTTGTGTGGCTGTATTCGCTGAACACCAATAAGGAAGGCAACTATGTGAAGAAGGCCATGCGGGACTGCACCGGTGAGGAGGTCTGCCGTGAGTGGCTGTACCACATCGGCGTACCGACTGAAAAGATCGACGCGCTGGCACACGATGCCTGCAACACGACTACCTGTTTCATGCCTTATATTAACGCCTTTTTCCAGCCGCGCAAGGAATCTGATCGCCCGAAGGTCGTACCCGACGGCGCCGTAAACTTCGCCTTCATCGGCCAGTTTGCCGAGACTCCGCGGGACACCATCTTTACCACCGAGTATTCTATGCGTACCGGTATGGAGTCGGTCTACACGCTCCTCGACATCGACCGTGGCGTACCGGAGGTCTGGGGCAGCAAGTACGATGTGCGTGAGATTCTTCGTGCTTGCTACTACGCCATCGATAAAAAGCCCATCAGCGAGGCACCTCTGTCCTTCAAGGAAAAGGAAATGCTTAAGATGATCCTAAAAAAAGTCAAGGGTACAGACATTGAAATTTTGCTGAAAGAAAGCGGCCTCGTCAAGTAAAAAACCACAAAATTCAACGGGCGACTGCCGATGAGAAAAGCATCGGCAGTCGCCTTTGCTTAAAAAGGAAAAATGCACATTGGTGGGATTTTCCTAACTGCGAAACGCCGGAAGCTATCCCTTCTTCTGCCAAACTGTTTCAGAGGGGCGTTCCTTGTATTTTATTTCTGCCGAAAAGCAAATAACGCATGAAAACGGATAAACAACATAAACGTGGAAGGCTTTGTGAAAGCCAACAACGGAAGCTGTGAAAATGGTCATTTCCTAAAAGCAATAGATACATTGGTCGGATGCAGAGTAAATGTGAAAAGGCCAGACGCACAGACGCAGAGCCGATGATTGTGTGAGATATTTCACAGATCATCGGCTCGTGCTGTCTGATAAACAAAAAAGCAGCCTTGCGGCTACTTTCAAGTCAATCTTTAGGGTTTAATTGGAATCCTTAAATGCGTCTGCCTGTTCGCACAGCGCAATATACTTTTGGATTTCGTCCTCGCTTTTGTCTGCAAAGAAGTCAACCACAGACTTTGATACTCTGCCGGTTTTACTATCCTGGAACACAACAGCGTCAAGGCTGATATCCAATTCCTTTGCGATAGTTGCCACCGTTTCAAAACGAGGACTGCTTCTACCGAGTTCAAGTTCAATAATCGTGCGCACACTCATGTGCAAATTGTCTGCCAACTGTCTCTGCGTCAGATTCCGCTTGATTCTTGCAACGCGGACATCGGCAGCAAATAAATCCAGCGGATTCTGCATTGCACCTCACCTCGTATATATTGTAGTATGCGCTAACGCTCACATAAATAACCATAACGCTCATATCGAGTGAGTTACTAAT
This sequence comes from uncultured Oscillospiraceae bacterium, assembly GCA_900552945.1. Taxonomy (GTDB): domain Bacteria; phylum Bacillota; class Clostridia; order Oscillospirales; family Ruminococcaceae; genus Metaruminococcus_A; species Metaruminococcus_A gallistercoris. The sequence goes on along the minus strand of USBI01000002.1, from coordinate 22,495 downwards.
CACTTTGAAAGGAGAAGTTTGTCAAGAAAATGATGCAACTACGGAGGTTAGAATGAAGGAGTCCTACAAATTGATTTCGAGGATTTTCAACACGAAAAAAGTTACATAGTACAACGGGTATCGAACTGCACTTATGAAAATGAGTTGCAGTTCATTTTTTGTGTGTTAGAAAGCATATTAAAGGCACAATGCCTCTGTATTGCGCAGACTGCCTCTCAATGTTCTCAAAATAAATACGGTCAATGTCAAGGCGCGCAAGCGGGTAAATTTGCCTGCCTGTGCGCCTTTTGCCATATATGCGGCGTAGGCTGCCGCGATCCCCCGATCAATCGCTTTGATTTGCTCAAAACGATTGATTGGAGGTAAAACACAGTGGATGGGAAACATCCAAAAAGAAGAAAAGATAAATATAACCCGTACACTCTGAATGTCGCAGACGGCAAATTTTACCTGTCCTTCCGCGACGGAACAGGTGCGCTTCATGAAATGGAGATTGACAGCGCTCTGTATGAGACGCTGAATGCGTTCGAGCTGGACGATCTGTCCTACCTCAACGAATGGGACAGGCATATCGAACACTCTGAACTTTCAGAGGAAACACTGGAACAGCGAATGTGGAGAGCGCCCCTCTCTGTGGAAGAAGCCGTGTATCGCAGAATGCAGTATGAACGGCTCTATCAGGCGATTGACCGTCTGCCGAAAGCGCAGCGACGGCGGCTAATCCTCTATTATTTCTACGATTTTACATACGAAAAGATTGCGGAGATAGAGGGCTGCTCCATTATGCCGGTGAAGCGATCAATAGACCGTGCTTTAGAAAAAATAAAAAAATTTTTTGAAAACAGGGGCTAAAAAACGCTTCGAAATGAGGAAACAGGTGAAGGAACAAATCCTTTGCCTGTTTTTCTCATGGGGAAAGACGGGCGTTGCTCTTTGAAAATTTCATAGTACAGCGCATTTTTTACTTTCCCTCTGCTGCTTCTAAACAGGCAAGCCACATGAGCGAATCCACGGACAGGCATTCAAAAAGGGTGTCCGTTGGCTTCAAGATTCAGACGGTGCGGCGCATCCGCAGCGAAGGCCACGACAGGCAGAGGCATTAAAGATACTTGCGTCCAGTCCTAAAGCCGAGCGTGAACAAACCGTCGCAGCAAAGGAGGGCGCCTCGCAGAGAACCTGGGAGGGGTGAGATTCCCATGAGGTCAAATGCATGACCGGAAGATGCGTTCCCGTATGCCGAGGGGTGGCGTGGCTCAAATATCGGTAAGCAAAACAAAACGATTGATATCAAAAGGCCGCGGTCTGCCCAACCAGCGGATCGCCGCCTTTTACATAAGTAGCAGAAGGAGGAACCAAATATGGATGAGAAAGACCAAAAAATCATTGAAGATGAAATCCTCGGCAAAGCTCATGCCGGGTATGCATATATTTATCCTTTAAGCGGCAACAGACAGGAATATGTTTTTGACATGACGCCGGAGCATATCGCCAATTTTCTCGGCGCACATCAGTTTGACGCAGAAAAGATCGTTCTGACAGATATGCTGGACAGGCTGATTCTGAATACAATCGGCGGATTTATAGACCAATGCCCGGATCAGGATTTGTGCCGTCAGATTATCCCCCTGCTCGCTTCCATTCAGACGGGTGAAACAGAAGCGAAGGAAATCCCTATGGTTACGATGGATAGCTTTAACGAATATTGTAACTATGAGGACGAGATGGCGACGACGGCTGAGTACGGTATGGAGCTGTGACAGGAGGCAGACGCATGGAGATTAAACGGGGTGACATTTATTACGCGGATCTAAACCCGACTGTCGGCTGTGAACAGGGTGGCATTCGTCCCGTCCTGATCATACAGAACAACACAGGGAACCATTTTTCTCCGACCGTTATTGCCGCCGCCATTACCGGCAGAAGGAAAAAGGATATGCCGACTCATGTCCTGCTTGACGAAGAAGGAACAAGGCTTTTTACCGACTCCTGCATTCTGCTGGAACAGGTGCGGACGATAGACCGGGAGCGGCTGAAGGAATATGTCGGCAGTGTTAACACAGAGACGATGCAATATGTGGATCATGCCATCGCTGTGAGCTTTGGTTTGGACAAGCTGCTGGCGCAGCAAGAAGAAGCTGAAAAGTGAGATGAAATGTTGTTGCTTATGCCCGGTTCGGGAAACAAAAATTCTCCGATATTTATTGCGGTTTGCGCTGGATATTGAAAGCGCAACACGGTATACTGTGTATTGCGTAAAGGAAAGGAGGTCGGCAGATGAAACGGTATAAAGTTGAAACCATATCGGAAAACACAGAGAAATACTTTCTGATCCGTGACTGTGACACGATGGATATCGTTCTTCTGCCGACCAAGTACCTAAAGCACAAAATCAAGGCCAACCGTTCGCCAAATACGGTAAGACGATCCGCCTTCGCCATCTGCTACTATCTGGAATATCTAAACGAAATACAGATGGAAATACCGCAGATCTATGAGTTGGACTTTGAGAGGCAGAACGAACACTTTGTGAATTTCCTATATTGGCTGAAAGCCGGAAATCACACTCAAAAGGAAAATATACGACCGATTCACAACGGAACCTGTAATGCATACTTGGAAGATGTGTTCAGGTTCTTTCTTTATATCGAGGCGCAGTACGAACAACTTGGCGGCCTAAAGGTACTGTCCTACAATTACCACTTTGCCGCCAATGCCGTAGGCGTAAAGAAGAAACTTCGCTATCAATCCTTCAAAGGTTATCTGAAAGCGGAGGATCGGAAGGTCAGACCGGCCGAGCATGAGGAAATCGTCACAATCCTGAAGGCTTGCACCAATTGCCGCGATCAGCTTCTTCTGCTGCTGATTGCCGAGACAGGCTTCCGTATCGGAGAAATCCTCGGCGTAGATTATGCACACGACATTGATTATCAGAATCACCTGATTGGCGTGTACTTCCGCGAGGACAACGATAACGATGCCAGAGCAAAAAACGCGGAATATCGAAAAGCACGAATCAGCGATGACACCTATGAGTTTTTAATGTACTACCTCGCGGAGTATCGGGAGCTTCTCCAGCATCAGAGATACCTGTTCGTCAATATCTCCGGCAAAACTGCCGGAGAGCCACTGAAGGTGGACAGCGTTTACGATATGTTAAGCCGCATGGAGAAAAAGACCGGAATTGATCTGACTCCCCATATGCTCCGCAGGTATTTCGCCAATATGCGGCGAAAAGACGGCTGGCGGCTGGAACTGATCCAGCAGGCGCTCGGACACAAGCACCTGGATACCACCATCCGTTATCTGAACATTATCGATGACGAACTCATAGAAGCCAGTCAGGAATTTTATGCCAAGCATTCTGCGCTATACGATGTGGATAAGCTGCTGTAACAGGAGGTGACAAAAGATGCCCGCATACGCTCTGAGGCAATGGCAGACAGAGGAAAAACAGCTTACGCTGCCGGAAGATATATCGGAAATTATTGACGGCTGTCAGGATGTATGCGACTCTGCAAAAAAGAAGCTGAAGCAGTTTCTTCTGGAAGAAAGAATCCAAAGCATCTTTGAAATGGATTACCCTCTCAGGAAAGCCTACGAAGAATATTTGCAGATCGATGCGGGAATCCGGCGGACAAACGGTTATATACTTGCCTTTGACCGTGCGAAGCAAGCGCATATCAGGCAACAAATGAAAACCATCACCGGACGCTATGAGTACCGATGGCGATTGGAAGATAAGGTTCTGTTCCTCCCATACCACCCGGAGCAATCCATCGAAATGGAATTCGATTCCGTCAGGCACAAACCGAATATGGTATGGGATTTCAGACGAAATTGCCCAATACTGCTGAAGGAGCAGATCTTTCAGACGCTGAATAGCGTAATCAGCAGATTCAAGGAAACGAGGCGACGGGAGTTCAGACTGTCAGGGCTGCAATATCTGTATGATTTCTGTATAGAGAATGGTATCGGAAACATTGAAGAAATGGACTCTAAAACGGAAAAGGGATTTGAACAGTACCTTGCCGAACATACATCGAGCGGTACCCGAAAAGACCTTCTCTTGCCGATTCTGAACTATTGCAGAAAAACACTCTTCCTGCAAAGCGATGAAATCCATTGGAACGCCAATGTGTGGTATATAGAAAGACTGCAGCTTCCGAAGAACCGGATAAATCCAAGCAGTTCGCTCGCCAGCATATCCTTTGCGGAGATTTCACATCCGGTCGACAGGCAATATGCAAAGGAATATATAAAATACCAATTCGGCATCACGAGCAGAGCCGTCAGCACGATTAAAATAGGATACTGCGGACTGCGAAATATGCTGGTATGGTTCAATGAGCAGGAGCAATCCATATGTGATTGCACGGAAGAACAGATGGAACGCTACATCAAAGAGCTGCAGAATCAAAATATTATTGCCAAGACCTATAACGAATATCTGTTGGAGATTTATCAATTCTTCAGCTTCCTGACGGTACGGGGATATGCCCAAAAGGTTCCCTTTCACTTGGAATATTATCAGAAGAAGGTTATCCCCAAGCATCATGACCGAAGCGTATCGCCGGAAGTGTACATGGAAATGCTCGAAAAGCTCCCCCTGCTGCCGGAACATCTTCGCTGTATGTTCCTGCACCTGTGGTGCATCGGGCTTCGGATCAGTGAAGTCTGTACTCTGAAAGGAAACGCCTATTACCGTCAAGGACAGGATGCGTGGATACAGGTTTATCAAATCAAGATGAAAACCTACAAGCGGATACCGATATCTGACGGACTATATGAAATCATGCAGGTGTATATCAAACGGAATGGCGTCGGCCCGGAAGACTATCTCTTCACCAATCAATACGGCGGCGCTTACCGGACGCAGACCTTCCGCTATCAGATGAAGAAGTTCTGCAGCGATAATGCCGTGAAGGGAGGTGAATACTTATTCCAATCTCACGATTACCGCCATACGGTAGCAACATTTTTCTATGACAGCGGCGTGTCCTTGCAAAGCATACGAGATTACCTCGGACACGACTACGAGGAAATGACCGAGCAGTACATCGACTATATGCCGAAAAAGATCGCCGCGGCAAACACAGAATTTTTCGGGAAACCGGGCAACAGCTTGGCTTCCTGTCTGAAGAAAGGAGACAAACATGGCAGATAAAGTATTCTACCGGGAATTGGAATGCGGTTTGATCGCCGTTCAGAATGGGAAAAGCCTTGATGCAGAAACCGATTGCTATGACTTATCCCTGCTCCCTACAAACACCATGAGAGAAGAATTCCGGCGTTATCTTCTGCACAGAGGGGAAAAAGTATCCTTAAAGACCGTCAAGCATGACAAGACCTACTATAACCAACTTTGTCAGGCAATTCAGCGGTCAAGGAAAAAGCCTCGCAGCTTTACCGATTGGAATGAGAAGGAATGGACAAAGCTGCTGTTTGTGTGGATGTTAGGAAACGGTATGCCGTTCTTCTATGAGAAAAATACGGTTTACGGAACAACAGTCAAAGTTCAAGCTCGTCTCATCCGATATGTAATGAATCTCCTTCGATTTTTACAACCGCAGGATCTGCGGCAAGAAAAAGAAAAGGACGTCTGGCGGTTAGACCGGTTGGGGCTGGTAATAAACGACAACCCGATTTACAACACGGAAACCTTAAACTTCACAGGGATAACACAGGACGGTATCCGGGAAGAATTCAAGCTGGCAATCTACCAGCATCTGAAATTTGAGAAATTGGGAACTGTGCAGCGGGAAATGACTTCGATGCGGCAGTTTTCAGCCTATCTGAGAGCAAAGGAAATCGATATCGACTCCTGTGCCAAGATAGACAGAGCATTATTGGAAGATTATCTGATCTATAAGGCGACGGACGGCGGTTCCGGCAGAAGCAACAGCGATAACATATTGAAACTGCGGAATGTGCTGGAAACCATCGGGAAAATATGCGGTTATCCAAATTTGGAGCGGCTGTTTATCAGCACGGACATTCCCTCTGAAATCCAGCCCGAATTCAAAACCTACTCGGAAAACGAGCTAAAGCGCCTAAACGCACATATCACAAAGTTAGATGTGCAGCTCACAAGATGCTTGGTCATCCATCAGATGCTCGGAACACGGATATCCGATACGCTGACACTGCGGCGGAACTGCCTCTCCAATCGCAATGGATTGGATATCATAAGGATTCAGCAGGTAAAGACCAGCACTTATGAAAAACCAATCAGTGCGGAACTTGCCGCCCTGATCCGCAAATCCATTGAATACTCCGAACAGCAACACGGTGAGTCGGAATACATATTCGTGGATGAAAAGGACAACAGACGACCGCTTCAATATACGACGGTTAAACATAAAGTCCTCGGACTGATCCAAAGAGAAGGCTTGACAGACGACGAGGGAAAACCCTTCCGCTTCGGATCACATATGTTCCGACGCTCCTATGGAGTAAAGCTGACAGAACTGCATCTGGATGACTGGACGATTGCCAAACTGCTTGGACACAAAAGTCTCGGAGCGGTCAAGCATTACCGCAAAATGAGCAATCAACTGTTGGCGGATGAAACTCGCCGGGCAAGAGAGGCGCAGACAAGAATCCTGCTGGCGCACTTAGAGGGATGGGGTGATGAATATGAGCAAATACGACAGGATGATTGAAATCAACAAAGAGCGCAGCGATGAGAAAATAGCCGCTGCAAAGCGGGCAATCCGAAAGTTATTAGAGGACGGCGAACGGATTTCTGTGCCGCAGCTTATGAAGATGACAGGATTGTCAAGGGGATTTTTCTACAAGAACGCAATTGTACGGGCGGATATCGACCGTGCGATGGAGCAGCAGTCAGGAACGATTGACCCTCGGAGAAACATACTTGATCAAGCAATGGACAGACGGATCGAGCTTCTCAGGCAACAGATTGCGGAACTGAAATTTGAAAACGCAAAACTTCAGGCAGAGAATCAGCGACTGCAAAAGGCTTTGAATAAGAAAAGCCTGAATATCCTCAGAAACTTATAATTCAAGAATTCATACATAGAGCCGGCGATTAACAGTTCGCCGGCTCTGCTCTATCAGGCGTTTCTGAAAATGGGCATGGCTTGTTATACAAGTGAAATCGCTGTATAATAATTACAAAAGCCTCCCGTCTCTTTTAGAATATAAGCAGGAGACGGAACACAAAACACATTTTTGTATGGCGTTAAGCCCCGTATTTTCAAGAGAAAACAGAGGCAGGCTACAGTTTAGTATCCCATCTGGTGGTATGTTGCACCGGCCATCATCAACACCTTTGTAGAAAGCTGCGATTTTTCAGGAAAAACAATCATTCCCTTTGCAACCTCCGGCGGAAGTGGAATGGGCAGGACCGTAGAAGTGCTGCAATCCCTTTGTCCGAATGCGAGCTGGAAAACGGGAAGAATGCTCAACCAGATTTCAGAGCAGGAGTTAAAAACTTGGGCCAGCGGTTTTTGAGCCAAAGAGCGGACGCAAGAGAAAACGTTTTGCATCCATTCCTGCAAACGTTGTTCAGGAGAAGGTTATGAAATATACAAAATTGGGTGACTCAAACCTTAAAATATCCCGTATTTGTATGGGATGTATGGGCTTCGGCGAAGCCGGAAACGGTCAGCATAGCTGGACGATTGATGAAGAGCATTCCCGTGAAATCATCAAGAAAGGCTTGGAACTTGGCGTCAACTTCTTTGATACGGCAATCGCTTATCAAAGCGGTACAAGCGAGCAGTATCTCGGCAGAGCGGTACATGATTTTGCAAAGCGTGATGATGTTGTAATCGCAACGAAGTTTTTGCCCCGTACCAATGAGGAAATAGAGGCGGGAATCACAGGGCAGCAGCATATTGAAAAAATGCTTGACAAAAGCCTTGAGAACCTCGGCATGGATTATGTCGATTTATACATTTACCACATGTGGGATTACAATACGCCCCTCTATGACATTATGGAGGGACTGAACCACGCTGTCAAATCGGGTAAAGCCCGTTATATTGGTATTTCCAATTGCTTTGCCTATCAGCTCGCAAAAGCCAACGCGCTTTCCGAAAAAGAGGGGTTTGCGAAGTTTGTATCGGTGCAGGGGCACTATAACCTGATTTTCCGTGAGGAAGAACGAGAAATGGCGAAATTCTGCCGGGAGGATCATATCGCGATGACGCCGTACAGCGCGCTTGCGGGCGGGCGGCTTTCCAAACGCCCCGGCGAGACCTCCAAGCGTTTGCGGGAGGATGATTATGCACATTTGAAATATGACGCTACCGCCGAGCAGGACGGTATCATCATTGATCGTGTAGCACAGCTTGCCGACCAATACGGCGTTTCTATGACGGAAATCTCCCTCGCCTGGCTGCTGACAAAGGTGACTGCTCCGGTCGTGGGCGCTACAAAGCTTCACCATATCGAGGGTGCCGCAAAAGCGGTCCAACTCACTTTAACCGCTGATGAGCTCGCTTTTTTAGAAGAGCCGTATGTTCCCCACGATTTGGTAGGCGTAATGGCGCAGAATACACCCGCCGCTGCGAAAGATAAGCATATATGGTCTACCGGCAGTCAAAAAGTTTAAAAGGAGTTGTAAGCATGGATTTGCGTAAAACAGACCCGGAATTTATAGAACGCTTTGAACATTTTGCGTTTGATGAAGTCATAAACGAAGAAAACCAGCAGTTAGAGCCTTCTGTCCGTTATCTGGTGATTTTGGCAGCACTGATTGGCTGCGGAGGCGCGGATGCATATAAAGAAACGCTCTCTTCAGCACTGGAAAATGGCATCACGCCGATTATTGCAAAGGAGATCGTTTATCAGGCGACCGACTATTTAGGTTATGGAAGAATGCTGCCGTTTTTGAATATTACAAACGAAATATTGACCGAAAGAGGCATAGCGCTTCCTCTTGACGGACAGGCGACCACTACCCTTGACAACAGACTGGAAAAAGGGATCGAGGTTCAGGCGGAAATCTTTGGCGAAGCTATGAAAGAGGCTTGGAAAACAAGTCATATCAACCGCTGGCTGGCGGCAAACTGCTTCGGCGATTACTATACCCGCAAAGGGCTTGATTTAGCAGAGCGTGAACTCATCACTTTTTGTTTTCTTATGGCACAGGGCGGCTGTGAACCGCAGCTGATCGCTCATGCAAAAGGAAACATGAATATGGGAAATGACAAGGACTTTTTAACGAAAGTTGTTTCCCAATGCTTGCCTTATATCGGCTACCCTCGCAGCCTGAACGCCATTGCCTGCATAGGTAAGGCGATGGAGGGATGAAACCAAAAGCTGCCTTCAAACTAGCGTTGATGTTATCATGACACTGGCGTTGTTTTTTAATGGGGTATCATTTTTTGGGGGAAACACTGCACGAATGGGTAAGCACCGGAATGTTCCTTCTTTTTATCGTCCACCATATTTTAACTGAAACCCATGCAATAGTGCTTTAATTGTCCCAAAAGAAGAATGAAAAATGGGTGTGCGGGGGAATACGCCGGGCATTTCATTGGCTTATTGCAGAAAAAGATGGTGTAATCCTGTTTTGCGGGTTACACCATCTTTTTTGCTGTGTTGAAAGAGATTTTGCCGTGCCCGGCTGTCACAGCGTTTTTTCGCAGAAGGCCGCAATGTCATCCATCACCTGTTCGCGGATATCTTCGTTGAGGATCTCGTGCCGCTTACCCGGGTAGAGCTTCGAAGAGGTATTGGCGTATCCTCGTTCCTTTAAAAAGTTGACCGCCTGCTTGAATTTTTTGTGGTTGATCAGGCAGGGATCATCCGCGCCGGAAAGGAACAAGACCGGCAGTGCGGGGTTTTTGACTCGCCAGCCTTTTTTGCTGTATGCTTCCAGCATCAGGGAATACAGCTGTTCAAACCCGTTTGCGGTAAACATGAAACCGCTGAGCGGGTCAACGTCATATTCCGAAACGTTGGCATTGGTACTGGAAATCCACGCGTTGGGGCTGCCTTCGTGAATGAAACGCCGGCTGAAGCTCCCGAAGGAAAGAAGCTGGAGCAAAAAACTGCGGTGATGGGTTCCGCGGATCGCCCCAATCAACCGGGCGAGCCATTTTCCAAAACCGGCCGCGCGGTTATAGCTGGGTGAGCCACACACCAGAAGGGCGGCAAGTTCATCATCGTGCTCTTTTAAGTAGATGCGTACGATCATTGACCCCATGCTGTGGCCGAACAGAAACAGCGGCAGATCGCCGAAGGTTTCTTTTGCAAAGCAGCTCACCTCGTACAGATCAGAAACAATGGCGGACGCGCCGTTTTCATAAAGATAGCCCAGATCGTCTTTCGTGCGGACGCTTGCGCCGTGCCCTCTGTGGTCGTGAATGATGCAGGCGAACCCTTTGGCGCACATGTATTCCATAAGTGGAAGATAGCGTTCTTTGTGTTCGCTCATCCCGTGCGCGATCTGAAAGATCGCTTTGGGGGAACCGCTGTCCGGCAACGCGGTGAACAATTCCAGAGTGAGCCCGTCTGCCCCGGAAGTGAAACGGTGTTTTGTAAGCTTCATCTTGATCCCTCCTCGTGCGACGCGGAAAACCGCATTTTCTTCTACTTTTATTTTAATCGATGCCCTGCAAACGGTGCAAGAAAAAACTGACAAAAAACGGAACCTCTGTTTGTGCAAAACATTGAATTTGTTTTTCGCGTTCCAAGATTAACTATTTACTGTGTACAATTTTTACGTTATAATAAAGCTGAGTCAGACAAAGACAGTTTATGAAAGATGGGTTGGGGAAGGAACATGGGACTGCTTAAGCATAGAATGGCGATTGTTTTGCTGTGCGCGGCGGTGTTTTTGTTTGCCGTTTTTCTGGTTGCCGGAAGCGGACTTGCTGAAAATCAGGCGGAGTCTGCCGGCGTGCAGGCGGAAGAAATGCTTGACCCGGCGCTTGAAACCTACGGTTGGTTTTGCGGCGAGCCGATGGATTGCGGAGAGCCCGTGACAATCGAAGGGGTCGAGTGCCGTGTGGTGACCGATCCCCGTTTTCAGACAGAAGAACAGCTTTCCTCGTATGTGCGTTCGATTTTTTCGGATTCGATTGCCGATGAACTGTTGAAAAATTCTCCGTACTTTGAGGAGAGCGGTGTTTTGTGGTACAGGGTTCCGCCCACGCTTAAACAGGTGCCTTTTTCAAGTCAGGATGTGCAGATCTCCAAGTCGTTTACCACAGTCACCTACCAGTCGGACGATCGCTTTGAATATACTGTCACGGTGAGTTATTCTCCTGTGGATCATCCGCAGGAAACGGTGAAAACGGAAGATTACAGTTTTGTGTGTGAAAAAGTGGACGATGAATGGGTGTTTACGCAGTTTGAATATTTCCTTTGAAATTTTTGTCTGTAAATAAAAATGATTTTTAAGAGGTGCTTTTATGCCGACGAGAAAGAATGAGTTTGCGCCGACGCCGCCGATGGGCTGGAACAGCTGGGACTGTTACGGCGCTTCGGTCACCGAAGAAGAGGTGCGGGGCAATGCGGATTATATTGCAAAGTACTTAAAGCCTTACGGGTGGGAATATGTTGTAGTGGATATCCAGTGGTATGAGTCCACGGCGGATTCCTCGGCGTATCATCCGTTCGTCCCGCTGGAGATGGATGAGTATTCTCGTCTGATCCCGGCGGTCAACCGGTTCCCGTCTGCGGCAAACGGTGCCGGGTTCGGCCCACTTGCGGAGTATGTTCACAGTCTGGGCCTTAAGTTTGGCATTCACATCATGCGCGGGGTGCCGAGGCAGGCAGTCCATGCGGCAACACCCATTAAAGGGTGCACCGCGACCGCGCGGGATATCGCACAGTCGTTCTCCCTCTGTTCCTGAAATACCGACATGTACGGTGTTAACCCGGATGCGTACGGCGCTCAGCAGTATTACGACTCGCTCATGGAGCTTTATGCCGGCTGGGGGGTGGATTTCATCAAGGTGGACGACATCTGCGTCACCTTCTTTTCGCCGGATAATCTTTATTCGGCGGAGTCTGAGATCGAACTCATCCGCCGTGCCATTGACCATTGCGGCCGTGAGATCGTTTTAAGCCTTTCTCCGGGACCTGCCATGATCGAGAAAGCGGAGCATTTGAAACGCAACGCCAACATGTGGCGGATGACGAACGATTATTGGGACCGATGGTCCGACCTGACCGCTATGTTTGAACGCTGTGAGGTTTGGGCGGAGCATGTTTCGCCCGGCTGCTGGCCGGACTGTGATATGCTGCCGCTGGGGCGGATCTGTATCCGCGCGGTGGATCAGGGCAATGGTGACCGGATGACCCGCTTTACCCACGAGGAACAGCGCACTATGATGACGTTATGGTGCATCTTCCGTTCACCGCTTATGTTCGGCGGCGAGCTGCGCAGCAACGATCAGTGGACGCTCGATCTCATCACCAACCGGGATGTTTTGGAAATGCACCGCTGTTCGCACGGCGCTCACCCGGTCGCGCGCAACGGAAAGAGCGGGCATCATTATATTTGGGTGTCTTACCACGACAACGGCAAAGATGTTTATGTGGCACTTTTCAGCCATGAGAACATTCCCTGTAAAATGGAGGCAACATTTGAACGGATGGGGCTTAGCGGAAGTTATCATGTGCGGGAACTGTGGGACGGAACTGACCTTGGTGTTGTGACCGGTTCCATCGTCGCGGAGATCCCGGCGCACGGCGTTCAGCTTTACCGGCTGACACCTGAAACCTGATTTTTATTTTGACGTCTTCGGGCGGCTGAATAAAAGTTTACCCAAAAGGAGGTTCGTTTGATATGAAACACATTGTTATGACAGTAGGGCGTATGTTTGGAAGCGGCGGCCGTGAGATTGGTCAGAAGGTCGCAGAAAAATGCGGTATGACCTATTATGATAAAGCGTTGCTTGAAATGGCCGCGAAAGAAAGCGGCATGAGCGTGGAGGTCCTTGAAAACATTGAAGAATCTGCAACGGGCAGTTTGCTGTATTCTCTTTCGACCGGGCTGTTCGGCAGCCATTTTGCCGGCGGCGCGGAACCGCCTCTCAACGACAAACTTTACATTGCTCAGGCCAATATCATCAAAGACATTGCACAGAAGGAAAGTTGTGTCATCGTTGGGCGGTGTGCTGACTATATCCTGCGCAATATGAAAGAATGTGTGAAGGTGTTCATTCACGCGCCTTCGGAAGCGCGCATCAAACGCGCGGTCGAAGTGTACGGCATCCCGCAGGAGAAAGCGGCAGACCAGATCCGCCGGACCGATAAACGCCGTTCCAGCTATTACAATTTCTATTCCGGCCAGAAATGGGGCAATATGGAAAATTACAACCTTTGCATCGATAGTTCCATGATGGGCGTTGATGCGACCGCCGATATGATCGCGGATTTCATCCGTCATATCGCGGCGGATGACGAAACTTGAATCAAACAGGAACACGGACCATATCCGTGTTCCTGTTTTTGCGCACAAATTAACAGAACAGGGAGAAATATCAATGAAAAACGTAGCAGTGATCGGACTAGGAGACATCAGCGGAATCTATTTAAAAAACATCGCAACCGTCTTTCAAAACATCAACCTTTACGGTGTGTGCACCCACAATCTTGAAAAGGCAAAACAGGTCGCGGAAGAGTACGGCGCGCAAAAGGTGTTCGCCACCATGGAGGAGGCGTTTGCCGACCCGGCAGTGGATATCATTGTCAACCTCACCCGCCCGAACGAACACCTTGAGGTGACCTGCAAGGCGCTTGAGGCGGGCAAACACGTCTACACCGAAAAACCGCTCGGCGCTTCGCTGGAGGAAGGGAAAACCATCCTTGACCTTGCCAAAGAAAAAGGGCTTCTGGTAGCCGGCGCTCCGGATACGTTTCTGGGCGGCGGGCTTCAGACCTGCCGCAAACTCATCGATGATGGATTTATCGGCACGCCGATTGGCGCCAGCGCGTTTATGACCTGCCGCGGGCACGAACGCTGGCATCCCAATCCGGAGTTTTATTATAAGGTGGGCGGCGGCCCGATGATGGATATTGGCCCGTACTACTTAACGGCGCTGGTGAGTCTGCTGGGTGGTATCTCCACCGTTTCCGGTATGTCGAAAAAAACCTTTGACAAGCGCACCATTACCAGCAAGCCGAAATATGGGCAGGAGATTGAAGTGGAGGTCCCCACCTATCAGACCGGCCTGATGCAGTTCGCATCCGGCGTGATCGGCACCATTTTCGTGACCTTTGACGTTTACGCTTCAGAGACCCCGCGCATTGAGATCTATGGCACGGAAGGCACCCTTTCGGTGCCCGACCCGAACTCTTTCGGCGGCCCGGTTCGGCTCTACCGCCCGGGTTCCGGCGAGTTTAAAGAGATCCCTCTGACCCATGGCTATGCGGAAAACAGCCGTGGTATCGGCGTGGCCGATCTGGCGAACGCCATCCGGGATGGACGTGCTCCCCGCGCCGGTGTGGAACTGATGTACCATGTTTTAGAGGCGACCGAAGCGTTTGAACGCAGCGGACGGGAAGGCCGCCATATCGAACTTGTTTCGAAAGCAGCGCGTCCGCAGCCGCTTTCTTTTACCGAACTGGAAGGAATTTTCAACGACTAAAGAGCAAAGAAAAGGAGTGTTAACATGAACCGTATTGTCATGCGTTTCCCGAGAGGCAGGTCCAAGGCGCTCACTTTGAGCTATGACGATGGGGTGGAGCAGGATATCCATCTGCTGGAGCTTTTGGAACAGTACCAGGTCAAAGCCACCTTCAACCTTAATTCCGGGCTGTATCCGCCGGAAGGAACGGTGTATCCGCAGGGGACCATCCACCGCCGGATGCCGAAAAGCAGGGTGAGTGAGCTTTACCGCAGCCCTTTGGCGGAGGTTGCGGCACATGCGGCTACCCATCCGTTTCTGGATAAGCTTCCTCCTTCGCAGGCAATGCGTGAAATTTTGAATGACCGCACCGCTTTGGAGGAACAGTTTGGCTGTTTGGTGCGCGGCTTTGCATACCCTTATGGGACCTATAATGATGAGGTGGTTGAGATGCTGCGTGAAGCGGGCATCTGCTACGCACGCACCGTTCATTCCCACCACAGTTTCGCGCTTCCAAAGGATTGGCTTCGTCTGGGAGCGACCTGCCATCACGATGACCCGAAGCTGATGGAGTTGGCCCGGCAGTTTGTTTCCGAGTCATCCGACCGGGACCCCTGGCTCTTCTACCTCTGGGGCCACAGCTACGAGTTTGAAGCGCATGACAACTGGAAGGTCATCGAGGAGTTCCTTGACTGTGTTTCAGGCAAAAAGGATATCTGGTACGCGACCAATATTGAAGTGTACGATTATGTAAAAGCATATGAACGTCTTATTTTTTCGGCGGACGGCGAAATGGTGCAGAATCCAACCGCTGTCCCTGTCTGGATCGCGGTATACAGCGTTGCGGGAGAAGAAGCCTGCAAGGTGTTCTGTATCACACCGGGCGATACGGTCAAATTAAGTTTCTAACAAAAAACAGCAGACAGTTTGTCTGCTGTTTTTTCTTCGGCCTGCTTTTTCAGCGGGATGTGCGGAAACAACAAATTTCAAAACAAAAGCGCCTTTTGCTGTTTTGCAAAAGGCGCTTTTGCGGTCCGGCCACTTTATCAGTGAGCGGTTTCGGTCGTGGATACATAATTTCGGTCGAGGGTGATGACGGTGAAATAGGTGGGATTGAGTTCCTTTACCTTGCGGTCGATTGTTTCACGCAGTTCATCATCACTCA
This sequence comes from uncultured Oscillospiraceae bacterium, assembly GCA_900552945.1. Taxonomy (GTDB): domain Bacteria; phylum Bacillota; class Clostridia; order Oscillospirales; family Ruminococcaceae; genus Metaruminococcus_A; species Metaruminococcus_A gallistercoris. The sequence continues at coordinate 6,778 of USBI01000002.1, read as the reverse complement.
ATTTGTAGGAGTTCGGCACGACTACATCAAAAATCAGGTTGCTGTGGGTCGCCCCTGAAACGAACCGGAAGTCATGCATGGTGAGCAGGGGGTCGATTTCCTTCAAAATTTCATGCACCGTGTGGCGCAGCTCGTTGGTCAGTTCATCGTCCACAACAACAGGGTCTAGATGAATGACCATGTGGATATCCAGCTGGGTGGAAAAGTCGCGTTCAATGTTGTCAATCAGGTCATGGCTTTCCATGATATCGTCGGTATTCGGCACCTCCACATGAACCGACGCAAAGCACTGGTCTGGGCCATAATTGTGCACGACCAGGTCGTGGAACCCCAAAACACCCTTGTAGCTTTTTATTTTTTCGCTGATGGTCTGCACCAGTTTTTCTTCCGGCGCGCAGCCGAGCAGCGGGTTTAACGTTTCAATGATTGAGCGGATGCCTGAATAAACAATGAATCCGGCGACCAGAATGCCCATGTAAGCGTCCACTTGCCAACCGGTAAATTTTGCGATGAACAGGGAAAGCAGTACGGCCGCGGTAGTGAAAACGTCATTAAAACTGTCTGTGGCAGTGGCTTCCAGTGCGGAGGACTCAATCCGCCGCGCGACAATTTTGTAAAACCGCCCTTGCCAGAGTTTGATGAGGATGGATAAAACCAGTACGCCGACCGAAATGTAGCTAAACTGCATCGGCTCCGGCGCCCAGATTTTTTCGACCGAAGTCATCAGCAGCTGGAACCCCAGAAACAGGATGAAAATGGAAACGATGAACCCGGAAATGTATTCACTGCGGGCATGGCCGTAGGGATGTTTGGCATCCGCCGGTTTGGATGACATCTTAAATCCAACCAGAGTGATAAGCGAACTGCTGGAATCCGAAAGATTGTTGACGGCGTCTGCAACGATGGAAATGCTGTTGAACAGAAATCCAGCCGTGATTTTCATGGCGAACAGCAAAAAGTTCGTGAAAATGCCCATACAGCTCGCGACCTTTCCGTAGCGCTGGCGGGTTTGCAGGTTGAGCGCGGCTTCGTTATCGTTTACCAGCCGGCGCAGAAGCATTTTAATCATTCAGACACCTTCCTTTTGGCGTTCCTTTTAGAATACTATAATCCGAGGCAAAATTCAAGCAGTTTTGCTTTGAATTTGATTTGAGATTCCCGTAAATATTTGAAAATGCACCTCAATATGCCTGTACATTTCTTGAAAAGTTCATAAATCCCTTTTATAATGAAAGTTAGATTTGCAATTGAACCGAAAGGAGCGGTCGAATGAGCAGTTTTGTTGAATTCAAAGATGTATATAAGCGCTACCATGTTGGCGATATTGAAATAGCGGCTTCCAACGGAGTGAATTTCCAGATTGAAAAAGGGGAGTTCGCTGTCATCGTAGGTGCGAGCGGCGCGGGAAAAACGACCGTTCTCAACCTGCTCGGCGGAATGGATACCTGCGATGAAGGCCATATTTTTGTGGACGGGAAGGACATTGCCGGTTATTCACAAAAACAGCTTACTACCTACCGCAGGTATGACATTGGCTTTGTGTTCCAGTTTTATAATCTGGTGCAGAACCTCACGGCAAAAGAAAATGTTGAACTCGCTACCCAAATCTGCAAGGATGCGCTGAATGTGGAGGATACGCTCAAACATGTGGGCCTTGGCGACCGGATGGATAACTTCCCGGCGCAGCTTTCAGGCGGTGAACAGCAGCGTGTTTCCATCGCCCGTGCGCTGGCAAAAAACCCAAAGCTGCTGCTCTGTGATGAGCCGACCGGCGCGCTGGATTACAACACCGGTAAAACCATTTTGAAGCTGTTGCAGGACACCTGCCGGAAAAACAACATGACCATTGTGGTGGTCACCCACAACATGGCCATTGCTCCCATGGCGGACCGTGTGATTCATATGAAAAACAGCAAGGTGTCCAGCATGGAAAGAAACGAACATCCGGTCGATATCAGTGAAATTGAGTGGTAACTATGAAGTATAAATCTTTGATGAAAGACACACGCCGGGAGATTTGGCGCACCAAAAGCCGTTTTTTCTCCATCTTTGCCATCATCCTGCTGGGCGTCAGTTTTTTTGCGGGGTTGAAATCCACCTGCCCGGATATGAAACTGACGGCGGAGGAATATTATGAGGATTCTCATTTGATGGATTATCGGCTGGTTTCCACCTACGGCTTTGACGAGGACGATATTGCCGCCTTGCGTGAAGTCGATGGCGTGGAGGGCGTTATGCCCGGTTACAGCAGCGACCTGATGTATTTGAGCGGCGAAAACGAGTATGTTGTAAAAGCCTATTCTTATGATTATACCGCTGCGGATGAATCAAACGAAAATTATCTCAACCGACCGGTGTTGAAAGAGGGCCGTTTTCCGGAAAAACCGGGAGAATGTGTGGTGGAGGCGGGCGCTTCTGCGCCGGATGCCTTCCGGGTTGGAAACACCATCACCTTTTCCAGTGGTACGGACGACCCGCTTTCCGATACGCTGGACCGTGAGTCGTTTGAGATTGTCGGCATCGTGGAATCTCCTATGTACATTTCCTATGAGCGCGGAAATTCCACGATCGGGAACGGCACAGTCAGTGCATATGTGCTGCTTCCCGCTTCGGATTTTACCTCCGAAGTGTACACGGAAGTTTATGTCACCATGCAAGAGGCGCGCAGTGTTTCTCCGTTCGATTCAGAGTATAACGACATCATCGACCGCCTTTCCGACCCGTTGAAACAGGCGGCGTCGAATACGGTCAACAGCCGTTATGACGAGATCGTGCAGGAGGCTGAACAGGAGCTGGAAGACGCGCGCCAACAGCTTGCCGACGGGGAAAAACAGCAGCAGGAAGAGCTTGCCTCTGCGCTGGAACAGATCGAGCAGGGCGAGCGGGACTACCAGAACGGTCTGGATGAATACAACACCGGAAAAACGGAGTTTGAGCAGACCATTGCCGACGCAAGACAGCAGATCGACGATGCAGGCGCGCAGATCGACGCGCAGCAGAATCAGTACCAGCAGGCGCTGTCTCTTTATCAGTCGGTAGAGCAGCTCACCAGGACTGCTCAGACGGGCACACCGTTCACTGCCGAACAGCAGGCCGTGGTGGATGCTTCCGCTTCGCTCAATGAAAACTTTCCAACACTGCTCACCGCGGCGCTCGTCATGGGGGACCCTGCCGCACAGCAGATGCTCACTGCCGCCATGCAGCAGACCTCTCAAACGCTGGATGAGTCCGCTTCGAAACTTTCTGCCGGGCGGGATGAACTGATTGCTCAGTCTCAGCAGCTCACCCAGAAGGAGGAAGAGGGCAAAGCACAGTTTGAGGCGGCTTATCAGGAGCTGGAAGACGCCAAAGCCCAGTTGGAGCAGGCGAGAAAGGATTACGAGACCGGCAAACAGGAATCGGACGCCGAACTGGAAGACGCGCGCCAGAAGATCGCCGACGGGGAAGCGGAGCTTGCCGATCTGAAAGCGCCGGAAATTTATCTCTTCACACGTGACGACAATGTCGGCTATTCCAACTTCAGCGGTGACGCGGATAAGGTAGATGCGGTCGCGCGGATCTTCCCGGTCTTCTTTATCTTTGTGGCGGCGCTGGTTTGCTTGACGACCATGACCCGCATGATCGAGGAGCAGCGCACATCAATTGGAACATTAAAGGCGCTCGGTTACAGTAAGAGTGCCATTGCGTTCAAATATCTGTGCTATGCGTTTATCGCAAGCTTTTCAGGAAGCGTGCTGGGTCTGCTGATCGGCTTCCAGCTGTTCCCGCGGGTTATTTTTTACGCGTACAGTACCCTTTACCATTTTCCGGGCTTTTCCGCGCCCTTCCGTTGGGATTACGCGGTCTGGTGTACGGTTGCCGCGGTCGCCTGTACCGGCATCGCTACCCTGTGCGCCTGTTACGCGGAACTTCATTCCCGCCCGGCGCAGCTTATGCGCCCGCGTCCTCCAAAAAACGGAAAACGGGTCTTTTTGGAGCGGATTGGCTGGTTCTGGTCCAGACTTGGATTTATTCATAAAGTTTCGGTCCGCAACTTTTTCCGGTACAAAAAGCGTGTTATCATGACGGTCACTGGTATTGCGGGTTGTACCGCCCTTATGCTCACCGGTTTCGGTCTGACCGATTCCATCTCCACCATTGTGGATAAACAGTTCGACTCCATCTTTGTTTATGATGTGACAGTCGCTTATGACGGCGAAATCGCGCAGCCGGAACGGGACAGCCTGCATCAGCTGGTGGAATCGCAGTCTCAGGTAAAGGAACAGGTGGATGTGCAGCAGCTCAACATGAGCGCTGTTAACGAGGGAAGCGATGTGGACTGTTATCTGGTCATTCCGGAGCAGCCGGACGAATTTGAGACGTTTGTTCACCTTGGAGCGCGCGGCAGTGACGAAACCGAAACGCTGGACGATAGCGGTGTCATCATTACCGAAAAGCTTTCCCGTTTGCTCGGCATTTCTGTGGGGGATACGCTCACACTGGAAGATTCGGATGGAAAAACGGTGGAGGCTCCGGTTTCGGGGATTACGGAAAACTACCTGTTCCATTATGTCTACATGACTCCCACTCTTTACCAAGAGTTATATGGCGAGCCGTTTGAGCCGAATGTCATTTACCTGAATTTTAATGATGATGTGGATGAGCAGGGGCAGAATGCTTTCTCGCAAGCGGTCTTGACGGATGACAACGTTCTTCAGGTCAACCGTTCGGATTCTATGGGGAATACCTTTAACGACATGATTCAAAGCCTGAACGCGGTGGTTGTGGTCATTATTCTGGCGGCAGGCGCTCTTGCGCTGGTGGTGCTGTATAATCTCACCAACATCAACGTAAACGAACGTGTCCGGGAGCTGGCGACTCTTAAGGTCCTCGGCTTTTATGACCGTGAGGTTTCCGCATATATTTACCGTGAGAACGTTGCGTCTTCCATTTTGGGGATTCTTATTGGTCTGGTGCTGGGGATTTTCCTGCATCAGTTCGTCATTGTCACCGCTGAGGTGGACCTGGTCATGTTCATCCGGCAGATTCTTCCGCTCAGTTATGTTTGGGCGGCGCTTCTCACCTTTGGATTTACCCTTTTGGTCAATTTCTTCCTCCATTTCAAACTTAAGAAAATTGATATGGTTGAATCGCTTAAATCGGTGGAATAAAATGTTTTATGAACCCGGAACGCACTCAAAAATGCGTTTCGGGTTTGTGCGTTTGCAAAGCGGTTTTTATGCAGCATAAACAGCTGGCGAAAGCGGGCAGCCGTGTTAAGCCGCCAAATTTCCTTGACAGCCTGCGCAGAGTGTGCTATACTAAGTGTGTTAAAAATGAAATACGTTGAAGAGGATCAGTAGCGTTTTTTGACGTGAGCAGAGAGCTGTTGGCAGGTGAAAAACAGTGGCGGCAGGAACGTGAACTCACCTTGAAGTAGCTCGCTGAAATGCAAAAAGTAGGTGGAGCCGGAGCCTGACCGTTACAGCAGGAGGATATAAGGCTTTTCAAAGTCCGTATCTGGTTAAAGTGCATGCGTGTGCATGAAGAAGAGTGGTACCACGGAGTTTACCTTCGTCTCTTGTTTTGAGAGACGAAGGTTTTTTGTTTTTCTGTGTACTATCCGTTCAGATGATTTGAAAAAGCCATGATACAAACCGAACATGGTGAAGAGGTGGATGATTATGGAAAACTGCAAAAAGTACACAAGAGGTTATTTTATGCCTCCCGTCAACGAGTACAAGTGGGTGAAAAAAGAGTATATCGACAAAGCGCCGATTTGGTGCAGCGTTGACCTGCGTGATGGCAACCAGTCGTTGATTGTTCCCATGAGTCTTGAAGAGAAGGTAGAGTTTTTTAAAGAGCTTGTCAAAATCGGATTTAAAGAGATTGAAGTTGGTTTTCCTGCCGCTTCGGAAACCGAATATGTTTTTCTCCGCACTTTAATTGAGCAGGACCTGATTCCGGACGACGTAACCATTCAGGTACTGACCCAATCGCGTGAGCACATCATCAAAAAAACCTTTGAAGCGCTGAAAGGCGCGAAGAACGCGGTCGTTCATCTTTACAATTCCACTTCGGTGGCTCAGCGGGAACAGGTGTTCCGTAAATCCAAAGAAGAAATCATTGACATTGCTGTATTCGGCGCAAAAATGCTGAAAGAATACGCGCAAAAAGTAGAAGGGAACTTTAAGTTTGAGTATTCCCCTGAAAGCTTTACGGGAACTGAAATGGAATTTGCGCTTGAAATCTGCAATGCTGTGCTGGATATCTGGAAACCAACGCCGGATAATAAGGTCATCATCAACCTTCCGGTCACCGTCTCCATGTCGCTTCCACACGTTTACGCCAATCAGGTGGAATATATGTGCGACCATTTGAAATACCGTGAAAACGTGATCGTTTCGCTTCATCCCCACAACGACCGGGGCTGTGCGGTGGCGGATTCCGAACTCGGCTTGCTTGCCGGCGCAGATCGAATTGAAGGAACTCTGTTCGGCAATGGTGAGCGTACCGGCAATGTCGATATTGTGACCCTTGCATTGAATATGTACTCTCATGGTGTTGACCCTGAACTGAACTTTGAAAATCTTCCGGAAATCGTACAACTTTATGAACGGATCACCGATATGCGGGTATATGAGCGCCAGCCGTACAGCGGAAAACTGGTCTTTGCCGCTTTCTCCGGCTCGCATCAGGATGCGATCGCCAAAGGCATGAAATGGCGGGAAGAGAAAGATCCGGATCATTGGACCGTTCCGTACCTGCCCATCGACCCGAAAGATATCGGCAGGGAGTA
>USBI01000001.1 GCA_900552945.1 uncultured Oscillospiraceae bacterium | reverse complement strand
TTTGTAGCCTTGTTCCACATAAACCGTCTGGCGGTATTTAACTGATCAACAAAATTGTAAGGGGCTGTGGTTGGAACCTTTCTTGAACCATCTTGTGGTAGGAGATTTGCACCAATCCACAGCATCCCTTACAGTGTAGCACACAGCCCTTGGAGAGGGGCTCTAATAACTACTACTCTATAATACAAGGTGGATTTGGATTTTTTCAATGGCATTGAGGATAACAGTGCCTTTTACTTTACTTTTGACGAAAACCATAATATCGTTCCGGTTAAAGAACCGGATTATCATTTGTTTGAAAGCAGCATTTACCCATTTGTTATTTATCATGATGAGCTGAGGTTCCTCAACCAATATTGTTACGAAACTGCGCAAACCATTAAAAAGTATATTGGTTCTGTTGTATCTAATTTTCAAAGATATGCGGCAATGGATGAATCTGAATTTCGCACCTGGGACTTCACAAAATATGAAATGATGATGAGCTGCCAGGGAGAAATGTTTTTATGCGAAAGGATTGTGTGGCATTCATCCAGCCATTTGGTAACTTTGCTGTATTCTTTTTTGGAACGGGCGTTAAAAAAACTCTGGACGGATATGTTCCTTGAGCATTCGAAATCTGCTGTTTCATCTAAAAGCAACGTAAAATTATATGTTTTTATTGAAAGGATTTTTTCTGTTCCGATTGATGAATTTGGGCAGAAATATCCGGATATTTATCAGCGTTTGGAAACGGTGCGTAAATACCGCAATCAGGTAACCATGGGCAGTTTCGAACAAACGAAGCGAATGATGAGTATGAAGAAATAAATGAATTGCCGCCGTTTCGATTGATTGAACTGATCGAGCTCATTTCTTCCGTTTTGGATTTGGTTGAATGGGAATACATATCTTTAACGAGCACAAAACAGAAGGATTAGTTAAAGCGTTGTGCTTTTACGCTAGGCTGTCTTGCCAGGGAAATAATTTAATTAGATGATTTTTAAAGGTTAAGACCTGAATTGATTTAAATTTCCGTTTCATTGCTTGAGCAGTTTCTTGCTTCAAACTCAAAATACACGTTCTGTAATGTAAATCCCGCAAACCGAATGTCTATGTAAGGTTTGCGGTTTTTTATTTATGTAAATCGATAACGATTTGGTATGTGACAAATGGTATGAGAAATATTTTATCTCTTGCGATGATTCGTTTTACCAACTATACTAGAGGTTGATGTTCACAGAAGAGCATTTTACATGAATGATAGCAATAAAATTGCCGAAGGACCGTGCGCGAAAATTACAGCATAGATGTTGTTTGTGAAAGGTGGTTGCATCTACCTTGAGTCTGCCGGTGTTGTGTGTAAGAATGGAGAAAATTTAAATACATGAAAAATATATTGATTATTGATGATGACCTTCATATTGGGAATGTACTGGAAGAAACACTCCAAAGGGAGGGGTATAATGTTTCTCGCGCTTACTCCGGCACCGAGGCGATGATGGTCCTTTCAAAAAGTAAGCCGGACCTTGTGCTGCTTGATCTGATGCTGCCCGGTTTAAGCGGTGAGGAAGTTTTACCTCATATTCAAGGAGTCCCGGTTGTTGTCATGAGCGCGAAGGCGGATATTGACAATAAAGTGAATCTTTTGCTTGGCGGAGCGGTAGACTATGTGACAAAACCTTTTTCTGCCAAAGAACTGCTGGCACGCATTGCGGTGCATTTACGCACTTTTGAACATTGCGATAAAGGCAAGATATTAACCTTTGAAGAAATTCAGTTGGACACCGATACACATAATGTTTGCGTTGGGGATACAAAAATAAAATTAACCAGGACGGAATATGCCATTTTAAAGCTGTTTTTGCAGAATCAAACACAGGTGCTTTCCAAGTCATTGCTGCTTGACCGAATCAGCGAAGATACTCCTGATTGTACTGAAAGTTCGCTGAAAATACACATCAGCAATCTTCGGAAGAAACTCAGGGAAGCAGGCGGAAAAGATTACATTGAAGCAGTGTGGGGAATTGGCTTTAAGATGAAAACAGAATAAAATCTTTATTATTTCTTTATATTTTTCCAACTTGATTACAAGCATAACAATCGGCTTTGTCTTGTGTGTTTCTTCTCTGGTGACAAGCCTTGCTGTGGGGATTCCGTTGTTTGACTTTTTTGAAATGAGCGTCAAAAAAGTTCTCTTTTATATTGCATGCGTGTTTTTGATCACAACGATGTTTGCGGCAATTTACACGCTGATTGCCATGCTGAATAAGAAAAGGGCGATCGTTGCTGTGGCATGTATTTTAACAGCGTTTATCCTTTTACTTGTTGGTTCATATATCGACCAGAAACTCAGTGAGCCGGAAACATATCCGGTGCACAGTATGGATGAAAACGGGGAGTTGATTGTGGTCGATGAGATGCTCAACCCAAACGCGGTCACTGGCACTGTGCGTGATGTTTATGAATTTGTATATGATTTTCTTCCCAGCGGGCAGGCGATGCAATGTTATGGCTTAAAGGTTGAACGCCCTGTGCTGTTGTTGCTGTATTCGGCTCTTATCATTGTTGGGACCACAAGCTGCGGGGTCTTCTTTTTCCGCAGGAAGGATTTGAAATAAGGGAGTATTTATGGAACTTTGGCTGTGGGGGATTATTGGCATTCTAGCAATCATAATTATTGCTTTGCTTTTAAAGATATTTTTGCTGCAAAAAGCCGCAGATGAAATAAACGAAGGTTTTTCCAGCAGACTTACAGCCGATACGAATACGCTTATTGACATTTCTTCAAGTGACAAGCACATGCGCCGGTTGGCGGACGGCATCAATAAACAGCTCCGAAAACTGCGAAGACAGAAAAATCGCTTTGTTCAGGGCGATATGGAACTTAAAAATGCAGTAACCAATATTTCGCATGACTTGCGTACTCCTCTTACGGCAATCAGCGGCTATTTGGACCTGCTTGACGCCGAGGAAAAAAGCGAGAATGCGGTGCGGTATCTTGAAGTGATTAAAAACCGCATGGAAATTATGAAACAGCTTACCGAAGAGCTGTTTCGCTATTCGGTTATTACATCTCCAGATTATAATGCTTCGGCGGAGCTTTTATCGGTTAACAGTGTTTTGGAAGATAGTATTTTAGGCTTTTATGCAGCTTTTCGGGAACGAAAAATCGTTCCGAATATCCACATACCGGAAGAAAGAGTGATGCGAACAGTTAATCGTGCCGCACTGTCTCGTGTTTTTTCCAATCTTTTAAACAATGCAATAAAATACAGTGATGGAGATTTGGAGATTACGTTAACAAGTCATGGAAAAATCATCTTTTCCAACACAGCTTCTGAATTGAATGAAGTGGAGATTGAAAGACTTTTTGACCGTTTCTATACGGTTGAAACGGCGAGGAAATCAACCGGGATTGGACTGACGATTGCCCGAACACTGATTGAGCAGATGAAAGGTTCAATTTCTGCTGAGTATCAGAACCATAAATTGAGTGTTTGTATATGGCTGCCGAATGATTCGGATAAAGGAGATATGAGGGAGAACGAGTAAGATTTTTTTAAGTTGATGTTTACGGGCGGATGATTATTTGCGGCATGAAACCGTGCCTTGCTAAAATCTTCGAATCAAATCAGTGGATAGAAAAAAAGCAGCAGTTCATTTGAACTGCTGCTTTTTTAAAGTGAATTGCAAAGAATTAGTTCTTTTTGTAACCGCATTTCGGGCATACGCCATTTTCGTTTAATGCTATGCCGCACAGTGGGCAACGATCAATTTCATTTTTGGTCGTAAACTCTTCAGAAGCGGCATTTACCCCACTGGTAAAGGTTATTTTCGCAATGTTCAATTTGTCTTTGAGCAAATCATAAACAATTTTGATCATGCCTTCTACAGTCATGGTTTCTTTTGTTACAACCAGACGGCAATCGGGGTAAGCGGTAGCAAGTTCTGTTTGAAATGCCGGGCCTTTCATTTGGTTTTGCGGAGATCCATCACGAATGCCTTGTTTTTCATAAACATTTAAAACAGCAGGCAACAGAGGGTCATCTTCTCTCAGGATCAGGGCGTGGTCAAAGTTTTTCAAAACTGACCATGCAGTCTTTTGAATCTCGTTACAGGGAAATACCATGTTTACTCCGGGGTTTACCGTGTCTTCTACCTCAATCGTCAAAACGCCGGTGTGCCCATGAAGATACTGTGCTTCTCCCTTGAACCCATAAAAACGGTGTGCATACTGTAAATCCAATGTTGTAATACTTCTCATTTTGTGAACCTCCTTTGATTTTGTTATGTTTACAAGTCTTCAGACTTGCGTTTACCGGGGGGAGATGTCTGTTCAGCACGGCATTGAGGGCAGAGGTATTGCAGCTTTAAATCGTAGCCGTCAATGACAAACCCTACCTGTTTTTCCAATTCTGCCGTGAGATCAGAAAGATAAAGATCCGATAACCTGCCGCAGCGTCGACAGACCAGATGGTCATGCCTTGCTGTTTTATCAAAACGGTCAGGGTAACCTTCTACACTGATTTTTCGGATTTTTCCCTGTTGGTGAAGGTCGTTTAAATTGTTATACACTGTAGCCAGTACAACCGATGGATAGGTTTGCTTTAATGTCAGAAATATCTGTTCAGCAGTCATGTGACTGTCTGAAGAATTAATCAGTTCCAGAATTACCTGACCATATCTCATACTAAAAACACCAAACTTAAAATTAGAATTATTCTATTTCTAATAGAATGGATTCTTCAGCTGTTGTCAAGTGGTTTTACAATATTTTTTACATTATAAATTTGGTTTGTGAAAAGAAGGTAATACAGGCGTTGAAATGATGGTATAAAATTCAGCGTACCAGCTCCATAAAACAATTATTTTGTTGCTTTTTAAAAAACAGAATAGTATCATAGAAATAGATGTATTTATTTGATACACCGGAAACGGTGTATCGTTTTTATTTCCCGGCATTGGCGGCAGGGTGAAAACTGAGGCTTGAAAGGAGTGGATTGATTTTTATTTTGAATGCCGCCAACCCCTTTTAACTCATACAACAGATGAACTTTTTATAGGAACAATGAACAAAACAATATTGCAGTAATGTATTCTCAATCGGTCGTACTGGGCTGAAAATCGGTATGATGATCTGATCAAACCGGTAAAATCTGCCTGCCCGGTATTCAGGATCGAACAGAAATTGACTTTATGGGAGGCCCGGTACAACATGCAAACAACCTGGAAAGAATACCTGGGAAATAAAGAATTTTACAGTACAATACTGAAAATCGCCATTCCCGTGTCAGCACAGCAGCTGATCACGGTAGGAATCAACTTAATGGATACAGTCATGCTCAGCAGTATGGGAGACGCTCAACTTTCTGCGTCTTCGCAGGCCAGCCAGTTTATCAATCTTTTTCAGATCTTCTGTATGGGGATTGGTATGGGCGCTTCTGTGCTGACGGCACGTTATTGGGGAATGCAGGATAAAAACAGTCTTCGCAAAGCGGTTACCATTATGCTTCGCATCGTACTGGCTTTTGCCACGCTCTTTTTTGCGGCTACCTTGTTTTTCCCCGAAATAGTGATGCGGTTCTATACGGAAAATGCTGTAACGGTCGACTATGGCGTTACCTATCTGCGCTGGATTTTACCAACCTATTATTGTATGGGATTGTCACTTACCTGTACGATTATATTGCGCAGCGTAGGGCAGGTAAGGATTCCTTTGATCTGTTCCGTCATCGCTTTTTTCGTCAATGTCTTTTTCAACTGGGTCTTTATTTTCGGTAATTTGGGAGCACCGCGCATGGAAATTGCGGGTGCTGCTTTGGGAACGCTCATCGCAAGAATGTTTGAGCTGCTGTTTATCTGTGGTTTTTTCTTTTTGAAAGATAAGCGCATCGCGTACCGTTTTCGTCATCTGCTGCTTCCCTGCAAAGACCTTGCGCCGGAGTATCTGCGCATCAGCATTCCGGTGCTGATCAGCGACGGGCTGCTTGCTTTTGGAAACAATTCCGTTGCCATGATTATGGGGCGCATCGGAGACGCGTTTGTTGCCGCCAACTCTGTAACAATGGTTGTTCAGCAGTTGAGTTCCGTTTTAACTCAGGGCATTTCCAATGCCAGCGGTATCATCACCGGCCACACAATGGGACGTGGGGAATATGACAAAGCGCAAAAACAGGGGTATACCTTTTTGCTCCTTGGCGGCCTGGTTGGTTGTTTTGCCGCGGTTGTTATTTTGCTGATTCGGCAGCCGGTCATTGATTATTACCAAGTTTCGGAGCAGGCAAAGACAATCAGCTGGTCGTTAATGGATTCCATCAGCTTCATTACCATTTTTCAGGCGATGAATTCCATTTTAACAAAGGGCGTGCTTCGTGCCGGCGGAGACACAAAATTCCTTATGGCAGGGGACATTCTGTTTCTCTGGGTCGCTTCCATACCGCTCGGAGCGCTGGCAGGCCTTGTTTGGAACTGGTCGCCGTTCTGGGTCTACTGCATGCTGAAGATTGATCAGATCATTAAATGCGTCTGGTGCTTTTTCCGGTTGAGAAGCCGAAAATGGATGAAAAAAATATCCGCGGCACCTGTGGTGGAAGAATAAGAAACTTCATTTAGAAATAAAAAGGCCTCGCCGCACAGATGTTGCGGCGAGGTTTTGTTTGAAAACAGGACTATTTTCAGACTAAAATTTGTGCCACGCCGTGACCGCGGTTTTAGGGGGTTGATCCATCCGTTTAACCATGATGACAACGATTTTACTCCTCTCTCTTGACACAAGGTGTGCAATACGAATAAACTTATAAATAGAACATGGCATCTCTGAAGTTCAATAACATCGTTGATCAAAGCAAATATTTACAAAAACCATACAAGTAAAACAACCTACAATGCGGGCAGCTGCATTTAGCTGCTGCGGCAATCTTTCCAAAATCTGAGCAAAAGAGGAGTCAATTATGAAAATGCTGTGGAAACTCACCAAAGAAGCATCCCGATACAAAGGGCTCTATGTTATAGCCATTTTGTCCACCTTTTTGCTGACAGCGGTCAATCTGGCTGCGCCAAAGGTGCTTTCCTCCATGACAGGCGTTGTTGAGCAGGGTGTTACAGATGATACGTTCGGAATGATCGTGTGGCTGACGTTTGCTTTGCTGGCACTTTATTGTGTGCGCATCCTGTTTCGCTTTTTAAGCAACTATCTGGCGCATAAGGCAGCGTGGTATCTGGTCGGCGATCTGCGCAGCCGCATGTATGATAAGCTGCAAAGCCTTGATCTCGGCTTTTTTCACGATAAGCAAACGGGAGACCTCATGAGCCGGGTGGTCAATGATACACGTGAGTTCGAACTGCTTTACGCACACATCATTCCGGAGATGATCACCAACCTGGTGACTTTTGCCGGTGTGTTGATTATCCTTCTTGTCATCAACTGGCAGCTGGCATTGATTACCTGCTGCCCCATTCCGCTCATCCTTTTTTCCGGCGTAATTTTCGCCAAAAAGGTTCGTTCGTTTTTCAAAGCATCACAGAAATGCATGGGTGACCTGAATGCGAAATTGCAGGATAATCTTTCCGGCCTTCATGAGATTCAGTCGTTTGGGCAGGAAGCATCAGAAAGCGAAGCGGTGAGAAAGAAGAATTTTGAACAGGTTAAAGCTATGCTCCGCGCGCTTCGTGCCAGTGCGGCCTTTCATCCCAGTGTGGAATTTTTATCTTCGGCAGGAACCGTGCTGGTGGTGTTTTTTGGAGGATTGTTCGCTTATTACGGTCAGCTTTCGGTGGAAAGCATTGTGGCGTTTGTGTTGTATCTTTCCTTGTTTTATACGCCGGTATCCGGCCTTGCGACACTGTTGGAAAACCTTCAGCAGGCTTTGGCAGGGGCGGAACGTGTTGCGCTGGTGCTGGAAACGCCGTCTGCCATACAGGACGCGGAAAATGCAAAAGATCTTAAACAGGTAAAAGGCGCGATCCGGTTTGAAAATGTCAGTTTCCATTACAGCAATAACATCCCGGTTTTAAAAAATATTTCGTTTGAATGCAGTCCTGGTATGATGGTCGCTCTGGTAGGCCCAACAGGTGTTGGAAAGACAACGATGACCCAGCTTTTATCCCGGTTTTACGAACCGTCTTCGGGCCGAATCCTTCTTGACGGGCAGGATATTCAAACGGCTACTTTGAAGAGCCTTCGTCAGAATATTGCTCCGGTTTTGCAGGATACATTTCTTTTTAATGGTACGATTGCGGAAAACATTGGGTACGCGAAACCAACTGCTACCCGTAAAGAGATTGAAAATGCCGCGAAAGCCGCTAATATCCACGAGGATATTTTGCAGATGCCGGAACAATATGAAACAAAGGTGGGGGAACGTGGGCTTCGCCTTTCCGGCGGGCAGAAACAGCGTATTGCCATTGCCAGAGCCATCCTGCGGCAGTCGCCGGTCGTGATACTGGATGAAGCGACCGCTTCGGTTGATGTGGAAACCGAACGGCAGATTCAGCATGCGATCCAGCAGATGGCCGGTACCCGCACGATCATTGCGATCGCGCACCGGCTTTCCACCATCCGAAACGCTGACCTGATCCTGCTGCTTCGGCACGGTGAGATTGTGGAACGCGGAACGCACGAGGAACTGATGGCTAAAAAAGGCGACTATTACCGGATGCAGATGGCACAGATGAAAGCGGAATAATACAGTCATGAAATGAACAAAGACAAGAGAGTTATGAAGAAATATTCTGAGACGATCGATCCTATTTTATCTCAATTTAAAGTGACCGCGGCGGAATATGTGGAACAAATTTATAAAAGCGCCTGGGATATTGACGGTCAATATATTCTCAAGCGTAATTCCAACAGCCGCGAAATAGAAAAAAGTGTTGAAGTTAACTGTTTTTTGAATTTGAAAGGACTGCCGGTCGCTTGTTACTACAAGGCCGTTGACGGCAGCTTTTATGTTGAAAGCAATGGCGGCTTTTACAGTTTGATGACTAAATTACCAAACGAGGAGATAAACCCATATCAGGGAGATGATGCGTTTGCTGCAAAAATCGGGAAACAGCTTGGGAAAGCGGCGGCAGACCTTCATTTGGCATTAAACGAGTTTAAACCGGTTCAGAAGTGGGATGACGTGGACCTGACAGCGGAGCTGCACGACTGGATGATTCCCGAGTTTGCCTGTAAGCGCATTGTGTTTGACAAAGGTGTTTTAGAAATGTGCTTAAAATTTGATTCGTTGTATCATTCTTTGCCGCGTCAGTTGATACACCGGGATATGCACATAAGCAATCTGCTGTTTCATAAGGGGTGCTTTTGCGGATATATTGACTTTGATGTGGGGCAGAAAAACATCCGCTTGTTTGACCTTTGCTATCTGGGCTGTTCTCTTTTGGTTGAACATTATAAAACGGAGAAGGATTTGTCCCTTTGGAAGATCATTTTTCGTTCGATTATACATGAATACGATCGGATACTGCCTCTTACAAATGAAGAAAAAAAGGCAATTCCCGTTTTATTTGTTTTTATTGAGGTGTTGTTTGCTGCCTTTTTTTCAAAGATAGGCCAATCGGCTATTTCACAAAGCTGTGTTGATATGACAAATTGGTTGTATGAACATCAAAATTTTATTTTTAAGTCTTTTTCAAATTAGGACATAAAATCTGTCTCCTTTGTAAAGAGTAATCGTAATAGTATGAACAAATCGGGTGGATAAATATTTATCCACCCGATTTTTTTGCGGTTTGATTTGCGCTTTTGAGCAATTTAAAATATGCCTGCATAACATAAATACAGGGAATTTGTATGATTGTGCAGAATCCAAGCGCGTTTTTACCAATTGTGTAAGAGTGTTTTGACTGCGGATTTTACAAAGATCAAGGGAGGTTTTGTTTGTGAAACAGGTGTTTACACAGCGCTTTGGCACAATACGCTGTGCTTTAAAACAGATACATCCGGTGGATAAGAGCCTTTTGCTGTTTATGTTGATTTTGCTGGCACAAACCATTTACAGCGTGTTTTATCCGGAGGGCGCTAATCAAACAGTCGGCGATATTGATGTGATTGTGCGTACGTCCGCCGCGGCAATATTCGGATACTTTTTAAGCGCCAACTTTATTCGACATTTTTCTTCAGCTGGACAGGTGCCATCTGAGCAAGCCACGCATATACTGAAAGTGGGCGCCGATTCTGGTGAAGAAACCGGCGAACCCAAAGCGAAAATAGGGTTTACGGTTCATGAAACCACAATATGGCCGGATGATGAAGTACAGCGGTTGGCACCGCCTGTATGTATGTCGGAACCGGTAACCAGCGTGGAAAACAAAGAAACTGTGCAGCAAAACGCTTCTTCTGCAGCTGTGTTGCAAGGCATCTCTGAAGGTGACAAAGCAACGTCTGATCAGGGTGCGGCAACGGGCTGTGTGCAGGTGTTTATTGCTACCGCGATCGGCCTTTTCTGCTTAATCACGTTGTTGGTTTTGCGAAATCTGGTCCAACTGGGAGTTTTTCAGGTACAAGCGAATTCAATGGCGGAAACGGTGATTCAGTTCCGCGATTTTATTTCCGGTTGTATCGGTTTTTTGATCGGCTGCCCAACTTATCAAAACAGTTCAACCTAAACAGTTGATTCAGGAGGTTATTTATGCCAGGAATGAAACAGGACCTGCTCAGCCTGCAGTACAGTAAGAATTTTGAAATTCAAGGGCTTCAGGAAGAAAATGTTGATTTAGTACTGCCGCCTGCAGCCGCATCGCTGGCTACTGTATTCGGTGTTCTCACCGATGGTGCCGATCCGATTGCAGATGCTACTGTAAAGCTGTTTGACAGTACAGGAATGCCGTATCGCCACAGTTACTAATGCCACCGGCGCGTTTTCTCTTTCAGATATTCCGGCCGGCACTTACAGTTTGGCTGCGGTAAAAGAAGGGTATCGTCTCAGCGACGCACAGGGTGTAACCCTTTTGTCGGGAGATTCGGTTGAAATCAACCCGGTTTGTGTGCGGGATGTTACCCTGTCTCTTGGTGCGATTGCCGGCGTTTTGACTGTGGCGAATCCGCTCGGCGTACCGACACCATTGGCTGGGGCAATGATTACACTGCGAAATGCAACCGGAACTCCGGTAGCTTCCACCTACACTGCGGCGGATGGCGAATTCGCGTTTTATGACGTTGCGGATGGAGTTTATACACTGGTTTCGTCTGCTGATGGTTATCTTGCGGCTTCTTCCATGAGTGTGACTATTACCGGCGGGTCGATTGCCAACGTACTCATGTCAATGACAGTGGACAGCCGCGCTTATAACGGTACAGTCAGCGGTATCATCCGCAACAATGCCGGTCAGGCGGTAGCAGGGTGCTTTGTAGGGCTTTATCAGGTGAAAAAAGTAGGCGACATTACTCAGGAAACATTGGTATCAGTTACCAAAACGAATGACGCGGGAAAGTATCTTTTCGACGGGGTAAATGGCGGCCAGTATCTTGTCAAAGCAAAACTCGAACGATAAAGGTCAGCGGCAGTCTTCTGCCGTCCTGTACCTTTTGCCTAAAATCGAACGAGGAAACCGACATTAGCTTCAATATCTCTTCTGCGTATGTTTTGTCTGCCATTCGTGTTGTTGCAAAAAACTTTTGCCTGGGGGATTGTATTGAACTGCATTCCTGCTGTGGCTGTAAATGCTGGATAAAACCGATGCTGTGCAATAAAGAGACCGTTTTCGGGTTTCTTAAAGCGGGCAGGTATTGGTTGATATTCAGACGAAACAAACAGGTGGCTCATTATCTGATCGAGTTGTCCTCCGGTAGCAATGTAACAGTTTCCTACGATTTCAGTAAACAGAGCATCCGTTGGACGAGGGACTTGTTCTATTGCTTTTTCAATCTTCCGTGAGATGATTGGCTGAACTATGCGAGAAAAGTTGTTAAGCTTTATGTTCAAAAATACCGTTGTTGTTAATGCTGAAAGTATGTTTTAATGAAACCAAAACGCCCGGAAAATTTCCGGGCGTTTTGGCTTTGTTCGTACGCTAGAGAAGCAAATACCTGTGCTGGACAGGCATGTTGAAGGCGAGTCTGAAAAGCACAGCGTTAATTAATATCAATTGCGCTTACCGGGCATTCGTCCCTTGCTTCCGTTGCGGATTGTTCCGCTTCGGGCGGAACTTCTCCAATTGCCTGTGCTCTTCCGTTATCTGTCATTTGGAACACATCCGGGCAGAGGCTTTCGCACAGCCCACAGCCGATACAGGTATCGTGAACGACTGCTTTCATGAAATCACCTCCTTTTAACGGAATTGGGTGGATCTGTCTGACATCAGCTTGTGCGTTTTTTTCCGTATTATTCCATATACTGCAAAGTAAAAATCGGTTGTGAATGGAAAGTGTCATAATTTTAAAACAACTTTGCCTTGACAGAACCCGTCCATCGGTTAAAATAGCGATAGCAGGGGCATTTTAAAAATACACTTGTTTTCATTTGGAAAGGACGTGCCGAAGGATGAATGCAAAATTATATGTAAACGGAACAATTTTAACCATGTGTACACCGTTGTATGCAAATGCCTTGCTCGTGCGTGACGGAAAAATTATTGAAGCAGGGGAAAGGGAAGTCCTCCAAAAACTTGCTCCGGAAGCTGAGATCGTAGATCTTGACGGCAGAACGCTGATGCCTGCTTTCATTGATCCGCACAGCCATTTTTCCGCTTGTGCCAATGCGTTTTTACAGTGTTCGGTGGAACAAGCACAAGACACCGAACAGCTTGTACAGTTGGTTCGGGACTATATCGCACAAAATCAGATTCAGCAGGGAGAATGGGTTGTTGCCCGTGATTTTGATCCGGAAAGTCTGGATGAAAAAAAGGTGCCGGACCGCTCGGTCATTGATCAAGCATCGCCTGAAAACCCGCTTGTTTTGCAGCATAAGTCCGGGCATGTGGGGGTGTTAAATACCGCGGCGCTTGAACTGCTCGGTATCACTGCTGATACGCCAGACCCGGAAGGCGGAAGAATGGAGCGGGAAAACGGCCGCTTGACGGGGTATTTTGAAGAAAAAGCGTTTATACAGGTGCTGCATAAGCTGCCGTCTCCCACGATGGAGCGGTTGATGGAAGCATACGAAAAAGCACAGAAACAATACGCCTCTTACGGCATTGCCACCGTGCAGGAGGGAATGATGACGGCGGAAATGATTCCGATTTACCGTCAGCTGTGCGAACAGAAACGCTTGTGGCTGGATGTTGCGGCCTATTCTTCGGTTGAGGACGGGGCACGCATTTTTGGTGCGTTCCCGAAATCGGATGGACAGTATGACCATCATTTTAAACTGGGCGGTTACAAAATTTTTCTCGATGGTTCGCCTCAAAGCCGAACCGCGTGGATGAAAACTCCGTATAAAAACAGTGGCTTGTGCGGCTACCCGGTTATGAAGGATGAAGCGGTTCTGGAAGCGGTAAAAACGGCGGTTGACACAAAGCGGCAGATTCTTGCGCACTGTAATGGCGACGCTGCGGCGGAACAGTACCTTTGGGCACTTGAAACGCTTAATGAACAGGGAAAATCGCCCGCACCGGTCCACCCGGTCATGATTCATGCCCAGTTTGTTGAACGGGATCAGTTAAAACGGTTTGCACCGCTTGGGTTGATTCCCAGCTTCTTTGTGGCGCATGTTTACCATTGGGGAGATGTGCATATTGAAAATGTGGGATATGAACGCGCATCCGTTATTAGTCCCGCAAATACAGCGGAGAAGCTTGGGCTTACCTATACATTCCATCAGGATTCACCGGTTATTCGTTCCGATATGCTGGAAACACTCTGGTGTGCTGCCTGCCGGCTCACAAAGAGCGGGGTCCTGCTTGGAAAAGAAGAGCGGGTAAGTGTTTTAGAAGCATTGCGCGCAGTGACTGTGCATGCGGCACATCAATATTCTGAGGAAAATGAAAAGGGAAGCTTGTCGGCGGGAAAGCGGGCTGATTTTGTCATTCTTGACAAAGACCCGCTCAAAACCCCAACGGATGAATTAAAACGGATTCGTGTTCTGGAAACAGTGAAAAACGGCAATACGGTTTACAGCGCCTGATTTGCCTGTTGTGATGGATTCTTTTGGCTTTGCAAAATCTTGTGCGCTGATGTATAATATTGGAACAGAGCAAATTAAACGCCGCCTTTTTTTGCAGCGCTGCTCAAATACAGAAGACAGTTCCCGGTAACCGGGAAAAGAAAAACAAAATATCTGCACCCATACAACACACTATACACTGAGAGAGGGATCACCATGAAACAGCAGATTTTGCAGCAGACGTTTGATGAGGAACGCGCACTTTATCATTTGCAGGATGCATTGGTAAAGGACTGTACATTTGCCGGCCCTGCGGACGGTGAATCGGTTCTGAAAGAAAGCCATCGCATTTGTGTGGAAGATTGCAGCTTCTCACTTCGTTATCCTCTTTGGCATGCGACGGATTTTGAGCTTTCCTCTTCTGTTTTGGATGAGAAGACTCGCGCCCCTATCTGGTACGCACAGCGCGGAACCATGACCGGCTGTAAGATTTTCGGCGTAAAATGCCTGCGTGAGTGCGCTGACATCGCACTGGATGATTGTGAGGTGTCCTCGCCTGAATTCGGCTGGAAGTGCAGCGGCGTTACAATCCGGAATTCATCCATTGAGTCGGAGTACTTGTTGTTTGAAAGCCGCAACGTGACCATTGACCGGTTGAATATGAAAGGCAAGTATTCTTTCCAGTATATGGATGGCCTTCATATCACCAATTCAAACCTGGACACGAAAGACGCATTCTGGCACAGCAAACACGTTACGGTTGAGAATTCGGTCGTAAAAGGGGAGTACCTTGGGTGGTTTTCTGAAGGACTGACATTGATCGGCTGTAAAATCATCGGTACTCAGCCGCTTTGTTATTGCAAAGACCTCAAGCTCATTGACTGTACAATGGAAGAGACTGATCTCGCGTTTGAGTATTCCGACGTAGAGGCGGATGTGAAAGGAAACATTCTCTCGGTCAAGAACCCAAGGTCGGGCAGAATCACGGCAGACAGCGTTGGCGAGATTATTATGGAGGATGCTGTTATGGAATGCACCGGTCAGGTGATTTTGCGCAGTGGCCAATAAGTTATAGGGGTTTTGACATTGTGCCAAAAAGGCCTGTGCTTGAAAAGCATAAATCATATACATCTTGTTTTCAGGCGCCGCTTTCTTTTTAAAGAAAGCGGCGTTTTTTACTGCCTGATTTCTTTTAAAGAAATGCTTCTGTTTTATAAAACGTTGATTGACGGTTCGATTTCGGTTATACTGATAAAGATGAGAGTGTAATTTGTTTAAAAGCAGGAGAATGTTATGAAATTTATTGACTTATATCGTAAAATGCTGGAAGCTTCATTAAATGGCGAAACGGAACAGGCAAAGCAGAAAGCGCTTTTGGAAGGAGCAGACCCGTATGAAATGGATTGCCTGCTCAATCCGCAAGCTCATCCGCCGGTCTGGCGGACAGGGGATTGCATGTGTTCGCCCAACAGCGGTTCAGCGTGTATTAATAACTGTATTTTCGGCGCAATCACCAGAGATGAGAAAGGAAACGTTAAAATTGATCCGACCAAATGTGTTGGGTGTGAGGAATGTATCCGCCGCTGTGAAGAGAAAAAACTGACCGCAAGCAAGGATATTCTGCCGGCGCTTGCCGCAGTGCGCACAGGTGACGCGCCTGTTTACGCCATGATCGCCCCTGCGTTTGTGAGCCAGTTCGATGAGGAGGTCACGCCCGGTAAGCTCAGAAACGCCTTTAAAATGCTTGGTTTTGCCGGTATGGTAGAAGTCGCGACCTTTGCTGATATCCTCACTCTGAAAGAGGCGCTGGAGTTTGACCACAATGTAAAAAGTGAAAAGGATTTCCAGCTCACCAGCTGCTGCTGCCCTATGTGGATTGGTATGATCCGCAAAATTTACCATGATCTGATGCCGCATGTCCCGGGAGCTGTTTCCCCGATGATCGCCTGCGCGCGCACGATTAAAACCCTTTATCCGGATGCAAAAACGGTGTTTATCGGCCCATGTATTGCAAAAAAAGCTGAGGCAAAGGAACCTGACCTTGCCGGAGACGTGGATTTTGTTCTTACGTTTCAGGAAGTGCAGGATGTATTCGACTTCGCGCGGATTGATCCTGCTTCACTGCCGGAGGATGAAAGAGATCATTCTTCCAGAGCGGGACGTATTTATGCCCGTGCCGGCGGCGTAAGCGAAGCGGTTACCGATACGGTAAAACGGCTGTTTCCGGACCGCGAAATTTTTGTTCATCCGCGCAAAGCGGACGGCGTGCCAGCCTGCCGCAGCATGATCAACGATATTCTGGAAGGAAAAACCACAGAGAACTTTTTTGAGGGTATGGGCTGCGTCGGCGGCTGTGTCGGCGGCCCCAAAGCGCTGATTGACCGGGAACTTGGGAAAGAGCATGTTGACCGTTATGGTGATGAGGCAACCTACCCAACACCGATCGATAATCCGTATGTTATTGAACTTCTCCACCGGCTTGGCTTTGATACAGTAGAAGCTCTGCTGGAGAAGAGTGATATTTTCACCCGTAATTTTTAAAAGCAAAAATCCGATCCATTTGAAAAATTCAGATGGACCGGATTTTTTTAATGTATTATGCGGCAAAATTGTTACAGTAGGTAACTGACCCCAAGCAGAATGATCAAAAAAGCTATGTTGGCGAGTGTAAAATAAATGAAATACCCTTTCTTTTTTTCCGGATATTCTTTCACCACCAGTTTATAAGAGATCAAACTCGCCATGGAGGCAATGAGCGTGCCCAGGCCGCCGAGGTTACAGCCGACAATGAGTGCCTGCCAGTTTGATGTAAAACCAGATAACAGCAGGGCAGCCGGTACGTTGCTGATGACTTGGCTTGTTAGTACAGAGACTAGTTCTTCGTGCCCGGAAAGAATGGAAACAAGAAAATTGCGGAATTCTTCAATATTCCCAAGGTTGCCGATGAATATGAAAAACGCCAGGAAGGTTCCAAGCAGGGAATAGTCGATTTCCGCTAACAGGCTTCGGTCGCGCAGCAGCAGAAATGCGGCGGTAATGACCGCGGCAGCCAGCGGGGGAACCATTTTGAATATCCCGAGAAGGCATAAAATAAGGCCAAATGCGCAGCAGAGCAGCGCGCGGTTGCTTCCAAGTGCCGCTGGAACGTTAATGCCTGTGACGGGAACAGACCGCCTGAAAATGCAAAGAGCTGCCAGAAGAACTGCCGAGATCAGTGCGTAAGGAAGCATGATGAGGCAGAATTCTCCAAACCCGTAACCGGATTTCGTGAACAGATAAAGGTTTTGTGGGTTTCCCATAGGTGTGAGCATGCTACCGAGGTTTGCAGCAATGGTTTGCAGCACAACGGTGGGAACCAGCAAACGCAGTTGGCCGGCCATTCGCAGTACAATGATGCTGAACGGAACAAATGTAATGAGGGATACGTCATTTGTAATCAGCATGCTGAATACAAACGGCAGAAAGATCAACACCAAAAGCGTAGCGCGGGTGGAAGACACTTTTTTTAACAAACTGCTGCCCAAATAATCAAACAACCCAAATTTTTGAAACCCTTTCATGACCGCCATCAGGCTGAACAGAAGACAAAGGGTATTCCAGTCTACATACGAAATATATTTACTGCTGGGCGGTACAAAAAAGCAGGAAACAACAGCCAGCAGAACGGCTACGCAAAGAACCGTTTCTTTCCGAAAAAATGCAAGCGAGCGGCGGGCAAACGTGTGCATGTGAACGAAACTCCATTCAAATTGTTATTCTCAGCATGATGGAGAATACAAATAATTTTGTGATTGCTTTTGATTTATAAAAAACCGACATGTGAAAACATGTCGGTTTTTGCGGGATAAGCGACTAAAATATCCTGTATATTGAGGTAAAAAATTCTCTGCTAATACAGAGTATAGGTCTGTTTGTCATAAATACAGGCTTTGTGCGACATGAGAAATTCCACTCAATTCACATCTACTCATTTTATGACAAATCATAACGGATGTCAATTGTCATTGTTCGCTTGTGTTGAATGATGCGTTTTAAAATAAACTGCCTAAAACAGCTTTAATTGCCGCTGTTTGTCTGCTTGATGGTCTTGATTCCGAATATAAAATAAAAAATATGGAACAACCAAACACAAACTAAAACAATCTGCCCAATCAAAATGGCATGCATCATAATAAAGCCGATTGACATTAAAACAGTCACTGTAACCATAATTCGAATTTTTACTTTCCGTGTCATGCCTTTTCCTTTTACAAAACTTTCCAGATTATTTTTGTAAAGCTTTGTTCCAATAAACCACCGGTGTAATTTTTCAGAACTTTTAGCAAAGCAAAACGCTGCCAAAAGCAAAAATGGAAACGCGGGAAGAAGAGGTAATATAGCGCCCACAACACCAAGCGCCAGTCCGATACAGCCTAAAATCACATATAAAATCTTTTTTATTTTCACCTTGATTCCTCCAGCCGTTTTTTCTCTTTTTTCGATTCGATTACATGGGAAACTGCCATCACCGGGTGGGAAAATAACATCCGCGGCCCGGAAAACCGCATCACTTCCCGGATTTTCTCCCGCATTTCATGCTTGTAGCAATGCACTTTACAGTTGGAGCAAAAGGTTTTTGTCTCTATAAACGGGCACTTGTCGCTTTTCATCCTTGCATAGGCTTCGAGCTCTGCACATTCGGGACAAAGTTCGCCTTTGGTGTCGTGCTTTTTGCGGCAGTACAGGGCAATCATCTCCGACACCATCCGCTTTTCCCGTTCGCGCTTATTGGCTGTGCTTTTCATCAGCTCATCCTCCCGTGCTCCACTGAATAGACGGTGTCGGCAATCCGCATGGTGGACTGCCGGTGAGAGACCAGCACCACGGTTTTGCCCGCACGTTCTTCCCGCAGGGATTTTAAAATCACCGCCTCGTTTAGGCTATCCAAGTTGCTGGTAGGCTCATCCAACAGCATAAAGGGCGCGTCGTGCAAAAATGCTCTGGCGAGCCCCAGCCGCTGACGCTCACCGCCGGAGAGGGTATCGCCCAGCTCACCCACCGGCGTGTCGTAGCCTTTTGGAAGCGTCATAATAAAATCGTGGACGGAAGCCTTTTTACAGGCAGCTTCGATCTCTTCGTCGGTGGCCGACAGTTTGGCAATCCGCAGGTTGTTTTTGATGCTGTCGTGGAACAGCTGAGTCTCCTGGGTGACAAAGCTTTCCAGTTCCCGCAGATTTTTGGTGTTGATCTCTTCTACCGATCTGCCGGAAAGCTCCACGCTGCCTTTCTGCACCTTCCAGAACCGCATTAGAAGCTTTAACAGGGTGGATTTTCCGCTTCCGCTTCTGCCCACAATGCCTACTACCGCATTTTCCGGAATTGTCACCGATACATCCGAAAGAATGGTCTCATTCCCGTAAGAGAAAGAAACGTGTTCCGCTTTTGCACCGGAAAATGTGATTTCCGGTTTCCCGGTGATTTCTTCTACTACCGGCATTTCGTCCAGAATATCCAATACCCGGTTTCCCGCCGCAAAAGTGTTTTGCAGGGTGCTGTCCAACGCCGCCAGAGCGATCACGGGACCAAAGGAGGAAAACAGCGCCAGGGTAGGGATTAAAACGCCGTCAAAGCCCACTGCGCCGCTTTGATACAGCAAGGCCGAAGCAAACAGCATGATCAGGTCAAATGCTAACACCACCGTATTGGTAACCGCTGTATTTCGTCCGGCAATACGCTTCATCTTTTCTTCGTCCCAGGAGAGTGCATCCGTCTTTTCATTCATTTTAGAAAGGCGTTTTTTCCCCTGCCCATACTGAAGAATTTCGGAAAGCCCCCGCAGGCTGTCCAGCACAAAGCCCGAAAGCTCACCGGATCTGGTGCGGAAACGCAGCCCGTCGTCCCCGCTGCATCTGGATATCACCATTGGAATCACGATTCCCACGATCAGATAGGCCGCCAGCGCAATCACGCCCAGGATCCAGTGAAACGAGCCGATAAACAGGCACATGACAATGGTAAACAACAGCGCAATGGCAGCCGGGGAGATGGTGTGGGCATAAAACACCTCCAGCAGTTCAATATCGGAGGTGATCACCGAGATCAAATCCCCCTTGTCCCGTCCTTCCAGTTTTGCCGGGCAGAGCTTTCTCAGTGCGCGGAACACCCGGTCGCGCAGCAGCGCCAGCAATTTAAATGCGATAAAGTGGTTGCATGCCTGCTCCGCATACCGCAAAAATCCACGGAGAAGGGCGAAGACAGGAACGGAAAGAAAAACCGTTGTCAGGGTGAAGGGGATATCAAACCGAAGGGCCGCCAGCACGCCGTATCCGCCGAAAACGGTGATAAAGGCGGCGCACAAATGCCCGACGAGCCCCATCAAAACAGCCAGCGCCATGTAACCGCTCAGAGGTTTTACCAGCCCAATCAGTCTGACCATAACGGAAAATCCGCTTCGCTTTTTCATACGCCTGCACACTCCTTTCCAAATTGCTCTAATGTCTGCTGGGCGGTCCACAGCCGTTCATACAGACCGTGGAGGGAAAGCAGTTCCTCATGAGACCCGCTTTCTGCAACGTTCCCGTGATCCAGCACATAAATATGGTCGGCGCCCACTACATTGGCAAGCCGGTGGGAAACGAGGATTACCGTTTTGCTTTTGGCCAGCTCGTGGATTTCACCCATAATATCGTTTTCGCTCTCCACATCAATGTTGGAAGTGGCTTCGTCAAAAATATAGATGGGGCTGTCATGCAAAAGCGCCCTCGCAAGCGCCAGCCGCTGGCACTGCCCGCCGGAGAGGTTTGACGCTTTTTCTAAAAGCCGGGTATCAAGCCCCTGTTCTGCTTTCAAAAACTCAGCGAGATTTACTTTGGAAAGCACGGCCCACAGTTCTTCATCAGAAGCGGCGGGTTTTCCCATAAGCAGATTCTCCCGCACCGTGCCCTTGAACAGGTAGCTCTGGTGACTGATATAGGTAATATTCCGCAGAAGACTTTCTTCCTGAATGGAGGAAAAGGGCACGCCGCCCACTGTTACCTTACCGGTATATTCTTTGTTTCTTCCCATCAGGATCGACGCCAGTGTGGATTTACCGCAGCCGCTTTCTCCCACCAGCGCCGTAAAGCTGCCTTGAGGGAAGGTGAGGTCAACGTCATGGAGGATCTCCCGGTCCGGCTCATAGGAGAAGGAGAGACCGGAACAGTTAATCGTGTGCTGGGCAGAAAAACTTTCGGTAACTTCCGGTCTGGTTTCTTCTAAATCCAGCAGGCGGAAAATCTTGTCGCTGGCCGCCATGCCGTTCATGGCAATATGGAAAAAGGAACCCAGCTGCCGCATGGGGATAAAGAAATCCGCCGCCAGCAGGATGATCAGAAGACATCCCGCAAGGGAAACGCCGCCGCTTTGGTGCTGGGTCACCGCCATAATGACGCCCAGCGCTGCGCCGCCGTAAGCGATCAGGTCCATAATGGTGATGGAGTTTAACTGCATGGTCAGCACCTTCATGGTGATCTTTCGGAATTTTTCCGCCTGCTCGTTCATTTCCTGCTGTTTAAACTCATCCGCCTGATAGATTTTGAGAGTGGTAAGCCCCTGTAAATTTTCAAGGAAAGTGTCGCCAAGCTCGGTGTACTGCCCCCAGTATTTGGAGAGCAGTTTTTTGGCCCAAGTCTGCACCGCTGCAATGGCTACAGGGATCAGCGGCACACAGATAAGCAATACCACCGCCGCCGGGACATTCACAAAGCATAGAACAACAAACAGCGTGAGCGGCGCCAGCATGGCATAGAAAAACTGCGGCAGATACGCGCCGAAATAGGTTTCCAGCTGATCGACGCCTTCCACCGCCACCTGCACCACTTCCGAAGTTTTCACCTGTTCGTTGTATGCGCTTCCCAGCCGCAGAAGCTTTTGATAGATCTTCTCACGCAAAGTCTTTTTGACTGCTTTGGAGGAGAAGTACCCCATTTTGGCAGCCCCGATGGAGCAGAAAAACCGGACTGCCAGAGCCAGAATTACAACACCTCCCGTCACTGTGAAAAGCTGCGCCGAGGCCGAACCCCTGAAAAGCTCTGCAAGCATTCGGGAAATGCTAAGCATCAGGGCGATATTCGCCGCAAGGGAACACCACT
The DNA here is from genome assembly GCA_900552945.1 of uncultured Oscillospiraceae bacterium. Lineage (GTDB taxonomy): Bacteria > Bacillota > Clostridia > Oscillospirales > Ruminococcaceae > Metaruminococcus_A > Metaruminococcus_A gallistercoris. The sequence continues at coordinate 63,278 of USBI01000001.1, read as the reverse complement.
GTAAAACCACATTTCCCGCTATGTATTTTTTGCTCTCGGGGACCGTGCTGATGAGCTGTTTGTTGATCATCATGTTTTCGTACATCCTTTACTATTTTTTATCGCTGCCCAAAAAGCGGCGGCTGTTGGAAACAAGAAAGATACCCAATGATATCCAAAGGGTTCATTTGTAAATTTGATGCAATTCATCAGTTAAAAATTGTTGTCTGATACAATATGGAAGGATCAGTTGCTTTTTCATAGATCGATTTGTTAGCTTTGGCTAACCGCGCGGCCGAAAAAATGCCGTTTCTACGGTGTGATTTAGGCGATAAAAATATTTTTGTATATCAATTCCGAGGGGAGATTGATTTTTGAATAGGCTAAAGTTAGTTATTGCTAACCCATGGCACAAAAAATAAACTCAAGAGAAGCTTCTATGAGTTTATTGTAACTGTTAACTCTAAAATGTGTTTCTCTGCAAACCGTTTTAATAACTGCTTATGAAACAGGGAAGCGTAAACTGCATGGGAATGTATTTGCACAAATTTGCGCTCTAGGCTAAACAAGGTGTTTAAAAGAACACCTTGTTTAGCGAATGTGTTTTCCGCTGTTTGCCTAGTTTTGCGCGGTGATTAAGCCCCCAGTGCCACGTCCAGTGCCATCATCAATGTAAAACCTACGGCAAAGAACATTGTACCGATGTTAGAATGTTTTCCTGCTGACATTTCAGGGACCAGTTCTTCAACGACCACATAGATCATGGCGCCTGCCGCGAAGCTTAGAGCATATGGCAATGCCGGAACCATAATTCCCGCTAAAAGAATGGTCAATGCCGCCCCTACAGGTTCTACGATACCGGATAACACACCGTAAAAAAACGATCTTGGCTTGGATAACCCTTCCGCTTTCAGCGGCATAGAAATAATAGCCCCTTCAGGGAAATTTTGAATAGCGATTCCCAAAGAAAGCGCCAACGCTCCAGTTAGTGTAATTCCGCTATCTCCGGATAACCAGCCGGCGAATACCACCCCTACAGCCATTCCTTCGGGCAGATTATGTAATGCGACCGCTAAAGTCAGCATGGTTGTTCTTCCTAATTTAGCTTTTATTCCTTCCGCCTCTGAACTTCCACGGTGCAGATGCGGAATCAGCCGATCCAGCCCAAAAAGGAATAAAATACCGAGCCAAAAACCAATAACCGCCGGAACAAACGACCATTTTCCCATATCGGCTGCTTGTTCCATAGCCGGCAAAAGCAAACTCCAGATAGAGGCGGCTACCATTACTCCTGCCGCAAAACCGGTAAGAGCGCGTTGTATTGATGATTTGAGACTTTTCTTCATCAAAAAAACGCAAGCAGCCCCCAATGTTGTTCCAACAAAAGGGATCATCAGTCCCTGCCATACTGTAGCATTCATTTGTTTTCTCCAATTCTACGATTATTTTTCTGAGTAAAAAGCCTTTTTAAAGTTTATTTGGTAACCATAAGTTGACACCGCGTTTTCAGGCTTTTGTAAAATATCTCTGGTTTTTTGTAAGGAAGGAAAATGATACCGTTGCATCATTTTATGGCTTCACGTAAAAAGGCGTTTTTTAACCTTTGTTGTAAGTTTTGTGTCTTTCTCTCTGAAAGAGAATGAAAAGTAAATGATAATGAGAATATAAAACCTATTGGTTAGATTTAGCTAATCAGGGTAAGACTATCACGAATTTTTAAGTTTGTCAAGTTGTCATACGGCACTATATATAAACGGCGATTACCGTTTTTCTTAGTGCTTGCGGAAAACACTATTTTTGAATCTCAAACACCCGCATAAATACAGGGAAGACATCATTGTTAGCGTGTGCGCTAAATGAGCTTTGCTTTTTTAATATATACTTTACAGGCCATCACCTGTTTATGAAAATGCTATATATCAGCGGTTTCTATTTCTTTGATAGCTTTTTGAATAATACTGTTAACATCAACGCCTTTAATGTCGAGATTTTCCGCTTTAAAACACAGGATATTTGGTATTCCGTAAAAAACGTTCGCCAAATCTTTTATGTAATTATATCCTTGAGGTTGATTCCCGAAAGGGCCTCCTGATGTTGTTACATAAATGATTCTGTTTGCATTGCATAATCCGGTCGGTATTCCTTCTGGAGAATATTGAAAGGTCAAGCCGGTTATTGTTACATGTTAGTTGGAAGGGGCGAACGGTTTAGATGCCGTTTTCGACGCGAGCTGCTATTTGAAATAAAAGAAAAGAGTCTGAACGCGAATTGCGTCCAGGCTCAATCTGGTGGAGGAAGATGGATTCGCTTTTTCTGCGGTAAAAGCCGGTCGCGGGGAAAACAGTCCACCGGACTGTTTTCTTATTCCGCTCTTATCGAATCCATTTGTAAAAAAACAACGTCAATCTGCAAAAAGCACATTGACGTTATTTGGTGGAGGAAGATGGATTCGAACCATCGAAGCTGAAAAGCAACAGATTTACAGTCTGCCCCCTTTGGCCACTCGGGAATTCCTCCAAATATTAATTTGTATTTGCTCAAATAGTGGAGCTGGTGGACGGACTTGAACCCCCGACCTGCTGATTACAAATCAGCTGCTCTACCAACTGAGCTACACCAGCGAGAACGATAATTATTATATCACAGCGCCGGAGCAATGTCAACTACTTTTTTGAATAATTTTTCAAAAAATGGTCGGGGCGACAGGACTTGAACCTGCGGCATCTTGGTCCCAAACCAAGCACTCTACCAAACTGAGCTACGCCCCGAATTGACAGTAACAAAAATTATAGTCTAAAATCATGGTTTTGTCAAGCATCCGGTTAAAACATCCTTTTAAAATTCTGCCTTGGTTTCATACAAATAAAAATCGTTTTTTATTGGAAAACAAAATTGAGCGCATATTTTTTGTGTTTTCTCCAACACTAATGATGTCGCACAAAGCTGAAACTAATTTTTTCGGAGGACAAGCAGATGAAAAACACAAAATTAAAATCGTCAAAATTAACGTCCTTTTTGACGGGGAAAGGGTTTTACATTGCAATTTGCCTGAGCATTGCAGTCGTAAGCGCAACTGCATATTTTGTCATAAATGCTACCCGCAATAATTTGACCGAGCAGAATAATATTAACATGTCGGTTGATACCGGTTCCAATGAATGGGCGTTTTCTGGCACCGAAGTCAGTGGTTCGCAAAGCGATGTTCCGAAAGAGTCCTCGGAAGTGGAAGAGGAAACTTCAGAAGTCGAAACTGATACAGCCTCTGAAAGTCAGTCGACCGCTGCTCAACCTGAAAGCTCTTCTCAAACCTTCAGCAATACTTTTGTAATGCCGCTGAAAGGGGAGATCATCAACGAATACAGCAACGGAAAACCTGTAAAATCCAAAACACTTAACGAATGGCGCACACACGACGGTGTGGATATCAAAGCTGATATCGCCACTCCGGTCAAAGCGGCGTCAGACGGCGTTGTTACTGCGATTGATGAAGACCCGATGTGGGGTGTTTGTATCACGATTGACCATGGAAATGGTTACCAGACCATGTATATGGGCTTAAATGTGAATGTCAGTGTTACAAAAGATCAAACGGTTGATATTGGGACTGTTTTGGGCTCTGTTGGGGAAACAGCTAAAATTGAAATCGCAGAGGATTCACATCTCCATTTTGCAATGAAAAAAGACGGGGAATGGATTGACCCTATGAGCATGATGCAGAACGCATAGTCCGTAAAAAACAGCGGCATTTTGTCGCTGTTTTTTTACGGGATTGGCCGCTGTGTGTAAATTTATTTCTCGTGTGTGAATTTACTATACTTTTCCCCAAAAACCGTGATCAATTTATTTTCTGTTTTGAAAATAATCCTTTAAAACAAACCGCTCTGGCTTCAAATAAATCCAGAGCGGTTTGTTTTGTCTTGTTTTTGCAGATTGTTTTCGCGGAACACCAACTTGGCCACTGTTTAGGAAATACAGTTTATGCCTTTAATCTGCTTAAGCAGCTTCACTAGCAGAAGACGGATCTCTTTCCGGATATATGACCGTTTCGATTGCTTCTATCACTTCGTCGTTGCGGTCTGACACAATCAGGAAAAAATAGTCTCCGTACTGTTTGATGACTGCGTTTTGCGCGATTTCATACTGGTCAGGCAAAAAGCCGTTAAATGAAGCGATGATCTGTTCTTTTGCTGTTTCCATGGCTTCAGAAAGTTCGGCCTGATTGTTTTCAGAGGCCTGAAATCCAGCTACTGTGTATGCAGAAGTGCTTTTTGAAGCGGTGTATACGCTGCTTGACTGATAGAGCGATGACTCTATTCCAAACTTGGAAGCTATCTCATCCTGTGTGAGTTTGGTCAGCCATCCCTCTTGGTATGGGTCTACTACGGCAACCCCTTTTTTGGCAGCAGCGTCTAAATCAAAATCAAAAGACGGGCTGCAAGAGGTAAGCAAACAAACCATAACACTGAAAAAAACACAACATGCAATTTTTAAGCGTTTGTTTTTCATAACGACTCCTTCTTGTAACAATTGGATGTTGTTTTTATTTTAAGGTATTTGCAGTTAAAACACAAGCCAAACCAGGTATTGACAATGACAATCTATTCACAGTGTCTTGTCATTTTATAGGATATTGCACATTTTTTTTAACCAAATTCAGTTGCTTTTACAATTCAAGTGTGAGAAGCCGGTAAAAGCATTGACTATTGCCCGGAATAAAAATATAATAAAAGTAATGCGACTTTAACAGGTACTGTTAAATGTTTTGGAGGGTATGTATCAATGAGTAGAGTATTTAATTTCAGCCCGGGACCTTCCATGCTGCCGGAAGCCGTTTTGGCAAAAGCTGCAGGGGAAATGCTTGATTATGAGGGAAGCGGACAGTCCGTTATGGAAATGTCCCACCGTTCTAAGGAATATGACGATATCATCAAAGGCTGCGAGTCTTTGCTGCGTGAAGTGATGAATATTCCGGATAATTACAAGGTTCTGTTTTTGCAGGGCGGTGCTTCTACACAGTTTGCCATGATTCCGCTTAATCTGATGAACGGTTCCAATAAGGCGGATTTTGTTGTAACCGGTCAGTGGGCAAAAAAAGCATATCAGGAAGCTGCGCGTTACGGTACCGCTAATGTTGTAGCGTCAAGCGCGGACAAAATATTTTCTTATATTCCGAAGCTCGATCCGTCTACTTTTGACAAGGACGCAGACTACTTCCACATTTGCTGGAACAATACCATTTACGGCACTCGCTTTACTGAATTGCCGGAAACCGGCAATGTTCCGCTTGTGGCGGACATGAGTTCCTGCATTCTTTCTGAACCGATCGATGTTTCCAAATTCGCCATGATTTATGCCGGCGCTCAGAAAAACATGGGCCCTGCAGGACTTACTGTTGTCATCATCCGTGAGGATCTGATCGGCAAGGCAATGGATATTACGCCGACGATGCTTAATTACAAAACCCATGCGGATAATGATTCTCTTTATAACACACCGCCGACTTATGCTATCTACATCTGCAAGCTGGTTCTTGAGTGGATCAAGAACGAGATCGGCGGCCTTGAAAAGATGAAAGAGATCAACGAGAAAAAAGCAAAACTGCTCTATGATTTTCTCGATTCCAGCGAATTGTTCAAAGGAACAGTCGAAAAGGAATACCGCTCGATCATGAATATCCCGTTTGTTACCGGAAATGACGAGATGGATAAGAAATTTGTTGCGGAAGCGGCAAAAAATGGCATGATTAACCTGAAAGGTCACCGCACTGTCGGCGGTATGCGTGCTTCTATTTACAACGCGATGCCGATCGAGGGCGTAGAGGCACTGGTCAGCTTCATGAAGAAGTTTGAAGCGGAGAATAAATGAAACGGGGGAACATCCTGTGTATAAAATTCAGACACTGAATAAAATTTCCAAAGCCGGTCTGGAGCAGTTTGACCCGCAGCGTTATACCTGCGGCGACGATGTTGCGCAGCCGGACGCGATCATGGTGCGTTCTGCCGCTATGCATGATATGGAATTCGGCAAAGAACTGCTCGCCATTGGGCGCGCGGGTGCCGGCGTAAATAATATTCCGACAGCTCGTTGTGCGGAAGAGGGCATTGTGGTTTTCAATACACCTGGTGCTAACGCAAACGCTGTAAAGGAATTGGTTCTGCTTGGTTTGCTGCTGTCTTCCCGTAATGTTCCGGGCGCGTTGGAATTTGCCGCTTCGCTTAAGGGCGAGGGCGATGCCATTCCTAAGCTTGTGGAAAAAGGAAAAGGCCAGTTTGTTGGTCCGGAAATCAAAGGGAAAACACTGGGTGTTATCGGCCTTGGCGCAATCGGCGTGTTGGTTTGTAACGCTGCCCGCAGTCTTGGTATGACCGTTCTTGGTTATGACCCGTATCTTTCGGTGGATGCGGCGTGGTCGCTTTCACGGGGTATTATCCACGCGAAAAATGTGGAGGACATTTATAAAAACAGCGATTATATCACGGTTCACGTGCCGTATAATGATGAAACCAAGCACATGATCAACGCGGACGTGATCGCTACCATGAAAGATGGCGTGCGTGTACTGAACTTTGCACGCGGTGAGCTGGTAGATGATGACGCTATGCTGGCGGCGCTGGAAAGCGGGAAAGTCAGCCGTTACGTTACCGATTTTCCAAATGCCAAAGTGGTAGGCGCGAAAGGCGTCGTTGCTATTCCTCATCTTGGTGCTTCAACGCCGGAGTCTGAGGACAACTGTGCACGGATGGCCGCGCTGGAACTGATCGATTATCTGGAAAACGGAAACATCAAAAACTCTGTGAATATGCCGGCGGTTTCTGCACCGCGCACCGGTGGAGCACGTATCTGCATCATTCATAAAAATGTTCCGAAGATGATTCAGAACATTTCGGCTTCGTTCGGGGAACACGGTATCAATATTGAAAATATGACCAATCGTTCTCGCGGCGATTATGCGTACACCCTCATTGACCTGAAAGAGAAAGAAATTTCTGCTGATATGGCGGAGCGTCTGGAAGTGGTTGATGGAATTGTACGTGTGCGTGTGATTCTGGCATAAATTTATTATCTTAAGTGTAAAGGCGGCTGCGTGAGCAGTCGCCTTTTGTCTTGCGAAAAGGATTTGGTTTGACCTACTTTCATATGATATGGTAGATTTTTGTGGTTTTGGAAGGGAAAAGGTATTGAAAAGCGTAAAGCAGGGATGGTATACTATATAAAATAGAGAGTAAACAGATGCTTTATTTCTGGTTTTAGGAGAGCTTTTATGGATTTCGGCTATAAATTTAAGTCTGCGCTTTTTGGCTTTTCCAAAAAAGATGTCATTCGCTGTATTGAAGAGCTTCATGCTTCTCATGAAGAAACGGTGGAGCAGCTCAATCAGCAGTTGGCAGAAACCAAACAGGAGCTGGCTGATGTTAACGCAAAATTGACAGAGTCAAATACGGCGGTCGTGGAACTTAACCGGCGCTTTGAAGAGCAGCGGCAGAAAAACGCCGCGCTGGAAAAGGTGGTAAAGCGTTTGGTGGATAGTCGCTCTGAAGCGGAAAAGGACATGACGCTTTTAAAACAGCGCGCCACTGCTGCGAATAATAAATCCGCGGAAATGATCCTGAAAAATAATGAACTTGCTCGAAAGCTCAAAGAAGCACAGGAAAAGGTGGAAAAATATGATCGTCTGACGCAGGATATCAGCGATGTTATGCTGGAGGCTCGTCAGATTTCTGAAAAAATCCGTGAAGAGGCAAACGAAGAAGCGGCGGGGATTGTTGAGGGTGCAAAACAGTCGGTAGCTTCTATTCGCGCTGATATGGATCTGTTTCAGCGGAAGATTTGTCAGGTAAGCCATTCTCTGGAGCAGGTAACGCAGAATTTACGCCGTGAAGTTGGGCGGATTGAAGACAGCTTCACAGAATTAAACGATCGGATGGATCGTCTGGAGATTCCGCAGCCGGGGCCTGCACAGGAAGAAGCAGAAATTAAAAATGAGAAAGAAGCTGTTCAAACAGATGTTCTTGTACAGCAGCCTGCCGAATCCCGCCCAGTGAGCCGGGAAGAGAGGAAAACGGCTGTAAAGGCAAGTACGCGTACAGCGCACAGGAGCAGCGTGACAGATCTGATTGAAAAGTTCAAGGGGTTGATGTAATGGCTACCTATCATATTCGTGTTGAGGAGCTTGCTTCTTATACGCCAAAATTAAACGTGAATGATAAAGTTTATTTAAGCGGTACCGTTTACACCGCTCGTGATGCGGCGCATAAGCGTTTTGCCGCGCTTTTGGATGAGGGAAAGGAACTTCCGTTTCCGTTAAAAGGCGCCGTGATCTATTATGCCGGCCCCACCCCCACACCGGAAGGGCTGCCAATCGGCTCCTGTGGGCCGACCACCTCTGGTCGAATGGATGTTTTTGCGCCTCGCTTGCTGGATTTGGGATTGATCGCTATGGTTGGAAAGGGCGAACGAAGCGAGGAAGTCAAACAGGCTGTTTGCCGTAATCAGGCTGTGTATTTCTGTGCAATCGGCGGCGCCGGGGCGCTGGCTTGTCAGTGCATTACCGATTGTCAGGTAATCGCTTTTGAGGACCTGGGCTGTGAATCGGTCAAACGGCTTACCTTCAAAGATTTTCCGCTGGTCGTGGCGAATGACTGTCATGGCGGGGATATTTTCTCCCGCTGACAGCTGTCAATATTCTAATACTCTAATCAATTAAAAAAACAATATAGAAATAAAACAGGCAGGATGTAAACAAATGACGAAGTTAATTCATGAAAAAGGTTTTTATAAAATGGTTCTCGGAATCACCATTCCGCTTGCCCTACAAAATTCGCTGAACTTTTTTGTAAGCATGGTTGATACACTGATGTTGGGAGCGCTTGGGCAAACACAGCTGACCGCTTCCCAACTGGCGAATCAGCCATTTTTTATTTTTTCGCTTCTCTGTTTCGGGCTTGCGGGCGGCGCTTCGGTGCTTGCGGCACAGTATTGGGGAAAGAAGGACCTTGTTTCCATACGAAAGGTGTTTTCCATTGTTTTGTGGATTGCCATGGCTGTGTCAATATTATTGGCCATTGCGGTCTTTTCGTTCCCGGAAGCGGTCATGCGTATTTATACCACGGAGCAGGATGTCATAGCGGAAGGAATAGAGTACCTGAAAATCATTGCGTTTAGTTATTTGTTCAATGGCTTTTTCGCAACCTTAACCTGTGCGCTTCGGAGCGTGCAGATTGTAAAGATCGCGGTGGTCGGTAACTGCGCTTCGCTTGCTACCAACGCATTTTTAAACTGGGTTTTAATTTTCGGAAATCTCGGCGCGCCGGCTCTTGGCATCCGAGGCGCTGCTCTTGCAACAGTAGCTGCGCGTATTGTTGAGTTTACCATTGCTTTTGTTTATGTTTTCTTTTTCGAAAAAAAGCTGCGTTTTCGCCTGCATCATCTGCTTTCGTTTGACCGGGTGCTGTTCCGTGACTTTATTACCTGCAGCATTCCGGTTGTCATCAACGAGGTTATGTGGTCGGTCGGCACCTCGATTCATTCCATGGTAATGGGGCGTTTGGGAGCGGACGCTGTTTCGGCTGTCGCGGTAACAAATGTCGTTCAGCAGCTTGCCACGATTATGATCTTCGGTGTGGCAAACGCAGCTGCGGTCGTGATTGGAAAGATCATCGGCCAGGGGGATATGCACAAGGTAGAGCAGGCGGCATATACCTTCCGCATCATTTCTTATGCGCTTGGGTTGATCTCCATGGTCATCATGTTCCTGGTGCGGGATGTTGTGACGATGTTTTACAACCTTCCAGAAAGCACCAACGAGCTGGTCTCACAGCTGATGGTCGTTTCCGGCGTGATCGTGTTTTTTATTTCCGTGTCTGCAACCTGCGTGATCGGCATCCTGCGTGGCGGGGGTGATACAAAGTTCGCTTTGTTTGCGGAACTAGTGACCCTGTGGTGCATTTCGGTGCCGTTGGGGTTTATCATGGGGCTTTGGCTGCACCTGCCTGTTGTAATCGTTTTCGGATGTATGAAACTGGATGAGCCCATCAAATGGGTGATCTGCCTTATACGGATGCGCAGTGGGAAATGGGCAAACAACGTTACCAGAGATTTTGATGCTGTCGAGAATTCGTGAATGAACGCTTGATAAATCCTGCAAATCGAGATAAAATAAGAGCAATACAACTGATTTTGCCTGCTATTTTAAATTAAATGTGGTGATGAATATGAAAACAACCTTTTTAACAAACCAAAAAACAACTGCGTTTTATATGGATCAAGTTTGTGTTGGCGAAATTAAAACTCCGTCCGGTTGTGTTGACCGGTTTATTCGCTTGGAAGAGGGCGTCTACCGTTGGGAACGAATTTCTGACCTGCCGGTTGACCATATGGAAATGGCCTTTAAATCGGCTTATAAGATGGAATATCAAATGATGCCGGCGCTGATGTACGATCAGAACACACGGGGCGATATCATCACGCACGGGCAGATTGAAAAGCTGGAGCGACATGAAGAAGTTCATCAGGAGCCGAATTTTCCGGTGGGATGCATCGATCCTGTGACTGGTGAGGTGCGGAAGATCGCCTGGTGGCGTTCCTCTGTCCCGGGTGCGACCTATACGGAAGGAAACGGCGTTTCTTTGGGCATGTTCCTCCCGCCGGATCAGCTGGACGCTTCTGTTTCCATCCTTCCGGAGGAAAAACAGACGACACATACAGCATATTGGCCGTTGACTGAAGGTCCGCGGGTAAAAGAGTGGCGTGCCGGCAATCCGGACAGTCGTCCTCCGGCATTTAAAGACGAAGATATGACCAAAGGCATTCCTGAACGGAAAATGACCGGCCCGTATTCCGAAACGATCGAGCCGCGCAGAACGTTTGCTGTCATTCTTGTGTTTGCCGCTGCAAATGAACCGCGCCGTGGATGGCATAAGCTGATGTCGTTCTCCTGGAAGATGAACCGCAAATATCTTGCTCCCAAATTTTCCAATGAGGATTTGTGGGATTTGGGAATTGAATATATGAAATCCATGTACTGTGAAGGGGAAAATGGCTTTCACAGTTTTGCCCTCGGTAAGGTCTTTTTGGACGGGAAATGGGTGATCCGCCCGTATTACCGGTTTGAAATGGGCTGGACCGGGCAGGCAATCGCAGCCGGCGCCAATATGCTTGCGGAAGCGATCCGCAGGCAGGATAAAGAAGCGGAGGAGATGGGCTTTACCGCTTTGGACGACTGGTTAAAACAAAAGTTGCCTTCCGGCATGCTGCCGACCCACCTTATGGGTCAGCAGTTTACCCATAACGGCAGACGTGTGATTGACGCATGCAACCTTTCCGCTGGAGCGATCAGTTATTTCCGCGCTTGGGAATATGCACAGGTTTTGGGAAAATCTCGGCCAGAGTATTACGAAGCTGCTTGCCGAATCTGTGATTTTGCGCTGGAGAAGATGGAACCAAACGGCAGAATCGCCAAAAGTTGGTATGAAGATACCCTGGAAACCGCGATCGAAGAAGGGTATCCCGGCGCGTTTCTGGGCTATGCGTTATGCGAAGGCGCAAAACGCACCCATCGTTCGGATTATTTGGAAGGCGCGGTGCGCTGTTATGACTATTTCTATGCTGAGTTTATGAAAACCGGTTACGCAATGGGCGGCGCGCAGGATCACTTTTCGGTGGACAAGGAGTCCGGTATCCCGCTTTTGCGCTCCGCTATATCCCTTTATGAGCTGACGGGCGATAAACGCTATCTTTCCTGTGCGAAAGATGCTGCGCAGTATCTTTCTACATGGCAGTGGCAGTTTACCCATCCGCTCAAGAAAGACAGCCTGCTCGGCGCGTTTGATTTTGATACCTACGGCGGAACATTGACTTCCATCGGCGCCGGAATCGACCATTATGCGGTCCCTTACGTTCATGAACTGCATGACCTCGCCGAATTGACTGGGGAAGAGGAACGGGCGCGTGCCGCTTGGGCTCAGGCGACCATCGGACTTTCGGATGGTTCATTGGTCATTGGTGGGCATCCTATGCCGCGCGGCGCTCAGAACGAGGCGTTTACGCTGGGACGTGATTATGAAGACAGCCCGTTTGCTTGGCTGCCGACCTGGATGGCTGCTTTCCGGGTGGAAAGTCTTTGCAGGACCATGTTCCCGGGCGGCGACCGGTTCGGTCGTATTTTGTAAAATAAACAATGGCGCGTTGTTTCGCGCTGTGTAGAGGTGAGCTTTTTGCATAAGGATCTGTTAAAACGAATTGAGGAGATGCGCCCCGGTTTTTCAAAAGGCCAAAAGCTGATTGCGGAGTACATTACCTCACATTATGAAAAAGCGGCGTTTATGACGGCCGCGAAGCTTGGTGTGACCGTAGGCGTAAGTGAGTCGACCGTGGTGCGTTTTGCGACCGAGGTGGGCTTTGACGGATATCCTGCTTTGCAAAAAGAACTCAAGGAGATGATCCGTAACCGGCTCACTTCCATTCAGCGAATTGAAGTGACGAACGATCAGATCGGCGATGATGATGTGCTCGACAAGGTCCTGAATATGGATATTGACAAGATTCGCCGCACATTGGAAGAAACCTCGCGCGAGGATTTCAAACACGCAGTCGACGCGATTGTGGAAGCGGAAAACATTTACGTCATCGGTGCGAAAAGCGCTGCGACGCTTGCACGGTTTATTACCTATTATTTTAACCTCATGTTTGTCAACGTGAAGTTGGTTCATACCACAAGTTCCAGTGAAATGTTTGAGCAGATCATGCGGATTGGAAAAAAAGATATTCTCATCGGAATCAGCTTTCCGCGGTATCTGACCCAGACGGTGAAAGCGTTTAAATACGCCAAAGGAAACGGCGCCACCGTTATTGCTATTACCGACAGCCCCGCTTCACCGTTGGCAGAGGACGCTGACCATCTGCTGCTTGCGCGCAGCGATATGGCTTCTTTTGTTGACAGCCTTGTTGCTCCATTGAGCTTAATCAACGCGCTCATTGTTGCGGTTGGTCTCAAAAAACGTCAGGATATTTTTGATACTTTTGAGAAACTCGAAACCATATGGGATCGATATGAGGTTTACGATAAAAGCGACCGGGAGCAGGACAGCGATGAAAGCTGACGTTGTTGTTGTGGGCGGCGGCCCTGCCGGTATGATGGCCGCGGCGTCCGCCGCGCTGTATGGGGCAGATGCTCTGTTGCTGGAGAAAAATCCAAAACTCGGCCGTAAGCTCATGATTACTGGAAAAGGCCGCTGCAATGTGACAAACCACTGCGATGTGCAGGAGTTTTTGCAGAATGTTCCCACTAATCCCCGCTTTTTGCAAGGATCGCTTCACCGGTTTACGCCGCAGGATACGATGGACCTGTTTGAGCGCCTTGGCGTTCCTTTAAAAACCGAACGGGGTCGAAGAGTTTTCCCGCAGAGTGACCGTGCGGTGGATATTGTAGACGCAATGCGCCGTTATGTGCAGCAGAGCGGCGTTCGCATCCACGCGGATTCTCCGGTACAGCGGCTTGTTTTGGATGGACAGAAGATATGCGGCGTTGAATTGAAAGACGGAATCGCTGTTCAAACCGAAAAAGTCATTTTGGCGACCGGAGGCCTTTCTTATCCGCTCACCGGTTCGACGGGGGACGGCTATCGTTTTGCGCAGCAAGCAGGGCATACTATTGTCCAGCCCAGAGCTTCTCTTGTCCCCATTGAAACCAAAGAAGATTGGTGCCGTTATGCGCAGGGACTTTCGTTAAAGAATGTGACTCTTACTGCTGTGGATGCGGAAAGCGGAAAAACGGTTTACAGCGAGCTGGGTGAGATGCTGTTTACCCATTTTGGTATTTCCGGGCCGTTGGTATTGAGTCTGAGCGCTCATCTGGGCGATCTGTCTCATCGGCAGTACCGGCTGTTGATTGATTTAAAACCCGCTTTGGATCTGCAAACGTTGGATGAACGCATCCTGCGTGATTTTTCAGAACAGCAGAACAAGGATTTCGGTAATTCTCTCGGAAAATTGCTTCCGCGAAAGATCATTCCGGTTGTAATACGGCTCAGTGGTATTTCGCCGGATTTAAAAGTGAATCAAATCACCAGAGAACAGCGCCAGCAACTCTGCCGCCTGCTAAAAGGACTGCCGCTTACCGTATGGCGTTTTCGCCCGGTAGATGAGGCGATCGTCACATCCGGTGGTGTATCGGTCAAAGAGATTAACCCGAAAACTATGGAATCAAAGCTGGTGAGCGGACTGTATTTTGCTGGCGAAATGATTGACGTGGATGGTTATACCGGAGGGTTTAATCTTCAAATTGCTTTTTCGACCGGCTATGCGGCCGGTGTTGGCTGTCAGGGAGGTTTTTAAATGATTTCAATTGCGATTGATGGGCCTGCGGGTGCCGGAAAAAGTACCATTGCAAAGCTTGTTTCCAAAAAACTTGGATATATTTATGTGGATACCGGTGCGCTGTACCGTGCCGTCGGCTGGTATGTCCTCAGCCAGAAGCAGAAAACCGATGATGCAAAAACAGTTATTTCTCTTCTGCCGGATATTTCCCTGGAAATCCGGTTTGTTGATGGGGAACAGCATGTGTTTTTAAACGGAGAGGATGTTTCGGTTCAAATCCGTTATCCGGAAGCATCTATGGCGGCTTCTAATGTATCTGCTATTCCGGAAGTCCGCACCTTTCTTTTTTCGCTTCAGAGGGATCTTGCGCGTCATAATAATGTTGTTATGGATGGCAGGGATATTGGTACAGTTGTACTGCCGAATGCGCAGATCAAAATTTTTCTGACCGCATCAGCTGAAGATCGTGCAATACGCCGGTTTAATCAGTTGAAAGAGGCTGGAACTCCGGTGGATTACGATGTCCTGCTCAAAGAGATTAACGAACGGGATTACAACGACTCTCATCGCGCTGTCGCCCCGCTTAAACAGGCGGAGGATGCAGAGTGGATTGATACGACTGGAATCAATCTGGAACAGTCGGTCAAACTGGTGGAGGAATACATCCGCGGAAAATTGAGTTTGCTGAAAGAGGAGTGCTAAAGAGTTGGGGTTTTATCAGTTTGCACAGCATATTTGCGTGGGTCTGGTGCGGATTATATTCCGCTTTAAAACAGAGGGATTGGAAAATCTGCCGAAAGAGGGCGGATTTATCCTTTGTTCCAATCACAGAAGCTATCTGGACCCTGTGCTGCTCGCGGTGGATGTAAAGGGCCGCCAGTTCCGTTTTATGGCAAAGGAAGAGCTGTTTCATGTGAAGTTGCTCGCTCCGCTTATCCGCAAATTAGGCGCATTTCCCATTGCGCGCGGAAAAGGCGATACCGCCGCGGTGGAATTTGCCATTAATACAGTGAAAAGCGGGCAGGCGCTGATTCTGTTTCCGGAAGGAACCCGTTCTAAAACCGGAGAACTTCTTAAATTGAAATCAGGCGTAATTGTGATCGCGGCGCAGTCAAAGGGAACAATTATCCCAACTACAATAGTTTTTGAAGGAAAACTGCATTTTCGCAGCCGGGTCACCATCCGTTACGGGAAACCGATTTCCTGCGAGGAATTAAATTTGAAGGGGATTGACCGTGAAAGCCTGAAACAGGCACGTGACCTTGTAACCAGTCGTATGCAGGAGTTATTGGAGGCGGGATTTTGAGCATTACAGTGGCAAAATCGGCAGGTTTCTGTTTTGGCGTGCAGCGGGCGGTTGAGTTGGTCTACCATCTGGTAAATGAAGGGAAGCAGGTTTGTACTCTTGGCCCTATCATCCATAACCCTCAGGTCGTTGATGATTTGGAGAAAAAAGGAGTACGCACAGTCGATTCTCCAAAGGAAGTGCGGGAGGGCGAAGTTCTGGTCATCCGCTCGCACGGTGTCGCAAAGGATGTGTATGATTATCTGCGCGCAAATCATCTTCCTTTTGAAGATGCAACCTGTCCGTTTGTAGCGAAGATTCATAAAATCGTGGCGGATTATTCGGAAAAGGGTTATACGGTTTTGATTGCGGGTGATCCCAATCATCCTGAAGTGCAGGGAATTGCCGGGCACAGCAAAAGCGGCGCTTTCATATTTGACAGTCTGGAAAAGCTGGAAAAGCTTATGGAAGAGCATGCCGAATTAAAAGAAAAACCGGCGATTATGGTCTCTCAAACAACATTTCGGCAAAAATTATGGGAAACTTGCAGGAAAACTGCAAAAAACTACTATACAAATCTTTTAATTTTTGATACAATATGTAATGCGACGAGTAGGCGCCAGCAGGAGGCAGTCCAGTTAGCTGGTGTTTCTGACTACATGGTAGTGATTGGCGGCAGAGAGAGTTCAAATACGAAAAAACTCAAAGAGATCTGCAGTCACTATTGCAATACTGCTTTGATAGAAACCGATGTGGAATTGGACCGTGAAGCGGTAAAGCGCGCAGGGTCTGTCGGCGTAACAGCTGGCGCTTCCACACCGGCTTATATAATTAAGGAGGTACTAAACACAATGAGTGAGATCATCAAAACCCAGGATGAAGAAGTAAGCTTTGAGGAGCTTTTGGAGCAGTCGCTGGGTGAAAAATTATATGCAGGAAAGAGAGTTAAAGGCGTTGTTACAGCAATCGCTCCGAACGAAGTTCAGGTCGATGTTGGTGCAAAACAGTCTGGTTATATTCCGCTTGCAGAACTTTCTGAGGATCCGAACGCAAAAGCAGAGGACCTTGTGAAAAAAGGCGACGAGCTTGATTTGATCGTTATGAAAGTCAACGATCAGGAAGGCACCGCAATGCTTTCCAAACGCCGTTGCGATGCTGAAGCAGGCTTTGAAGAAATCGTAAAAGCGTATGAAGAAGGCACTATTTTGGAGGGCGTTGTTGTTGACGTAGTCCGTGGTGGTGTTCTTGTTCTCTGCAATGGTGTGAAATTGTTTGTTCCTGCTTCTCAGGCCAGCGACACCCGCGTGGAAGACCTCAAAACACTTCTTAAAACAACGGTTCGCTTCAAAATCCTTGAGATCAACGAAGGCAGACGCCGTGCAATTGGTTCTGTTCGCGCAGTTCTTCGCGAAGAGAAAGAAGCAAAACGCGAGGAATTCTGGAAGAGCATTGAAGTCGGCAAACATTATACCGGCGTGGTAAAATCTCTTACCAGCTATGGTGCGTTTGTTGATCTTGGCGGCGTTGACGGCATGATCCATATCACCGAACTTTCTTGGGCGCGCATCAAACATCCGTCCGAGGTTGTCAATGTTGGTGACACCGTTGATGTTTATGTAAAAGACCTGGACGAAGAAAACCACAAGATTTCGCTTGGTTACAAGAAGAGCGAAGATAATCCGTGGGAGATTCTTAAAAATCAGTATGCTGCTGGTCAGGTTGTAAAGGTAAAGATTGTTTCTTTGACCCAGTACGGCGCATTTGCTCAGGTTATTCCGGGCATTGATGGCCTCATTCATATTTCCCAGATCTCTACCGAACGCGTCAACAAAGTTGCCGATGTTCTTTCTGTTGGTCAGGAAGTTGAGGTTAAAATTACTGATATTGACTTTGACGCAAAACGTGTCAGCCTTTCCATGCGTGCTCTCGAGGAAGAGAAACAGGCTTCTGAGCAGGCAGAGGACGCTGTTGCGGTTGACGTTGAAGGCGTAGAGGTCACCAGCGAAGAATAAGTTCGTTTCCGGCTGAATAAGCGGATGATCCGGCTTTCAGGATACATACCGATTTAGCCAAATGGATATTTGCCGGCGCGGTTATTAACCGCGCCGGTTTTTCAGTTAAAAAGGAGCATGCTGTATGACAAAAAAAGAACGGGCATTGCTGGCGGTAAAAACGCTGAAAGAACGTTATCCACAGGCGCAATGTTCTTTGACTTATCAAAAACCGCATGAACTGTTGATTGCAACCCGCCTTTCCGCCCAGTGTACCGATGCCCGCGTCAATCTTGTAACCAAAGACCTGTTTGAAGCGTATCCGACAATTGATTCGTTTGCAGATGCCGATGTAACAGACATTGAGCGTTACATTCGCCCTTGTGGGTTGTATAAAACCAAAGCGAAAGATATTGTTACTATGTGTAAGCAGTTGCGGGATACATTCCATTATGAGATGCCTCAAACCATTGAGGAACTGACAACTCTTTCAGGCATAGGAAGAAAAACCGCCAACCTTATGGTGGGCGATATTTTCGGCAAGCCTGCTGTTGTAACGGATACCCACTGTATCCGCATTTGCGGCAGAATTGGCCTGACTGCGAATACGGAACCATATAAGGTGGAAATGGATTTACGCAAGATTCTGCCGCCAGAGGAATCCAACGACTTTTGCCATCGGCTGGTTTTGTTTGGCCGAGAGGTTTGTAAAGCGCGTTCCCCGCAGTGTGAAGGATGTGAATGCGCGTCTTTCTGTAAAAGTTACGGGAAATTGAGCAAATAAGATTCGCACTCGTCGGGGAGGAAGCAGGAAATGAAACGGCATATCTATCTGTTCGGTGCATCCGGTTCCGGAACGACCAGTTTGGGCCAATGTCTTGCCGCTCGATTGGGATACCGGCATGTCGATGCGGACGACTACTTCTGGCTTCCTCCGAAATACTCATTTACCAAGGAACGTCCGCCCAAACAACGGATTCAGATGCTCCGCCAGGTTCTTACAGATGAAGGAACGTGGGTGCTCAGCGGTTCTTTGACCGGATGGGGAGAAGAGCTTTTTCCGTTGTTTGACTTTGCGGTGCTAATATATGTGCCGCTGGACATCCGATTGGAACGTTTAAAAAAGCGTGAATGGCAGCGGTATGGTGAACGGATGCTTCCCGGCGGGGACCGGTATGAAGCGGAACAGGAATTTTTATGTTGGGCGGCTTGTTATGATACAGGTGAACAAAGCGGCAGAACTTTTCAAAAACACAAGGCGGATCTTGAACGGTTTTCGTGCCCAACCCATCAACTGGAAAATGATGTGTTTGAAACCAGCTTGTGTCAACTTTTAGAATGGGTTAGATAATTAAAAAAGGACCATGAGTTATTTCATGGTCCTTTTGTTTTGACAATAGTTCGTTTCCGATTTAAAACAGCTTGTCAAACGGAAGGTAGCGGTCGATGGATGGCTTGCCGTCCAATTCATCCGCCATATTCAACGCAAGTATGTTCCAATTGATAAAATCCGGGTTATAAATCGGTTCTCCGGTTTCCGGGTTATAAAACTCGTGAAGAGTACCGGTCTTACGAAGGTCGTCTCCCAGCATATTCAACACATTTTCGCAAAGCGCTTCTGCTTCCTTGCGGTAGCCATAGTTGAGCAGTGCGCGGAACACCGCGTACTGAACAATAATCCAGATTGGCCCCAGCCAGTTTGACGGATTTTGTGTTGCTTCCAGATTATACATTTTTTCGTCACAGGAGAGAGTGCGTACTCCGTTGGGACTCCAGAAGGTATCCGGATCGGTGATATGACGAACCATTTCTTTTGCCTGTTCATCGGTAGCAACACCAACAAGCATCGGTAAAAAGCTGGACCATGCCCGCGTTTTGATAAACAACGTTTTCCAGAAAACGCCAAGCCCTACATGAAACCAGTCGTACGCGCGGGTCTTGATGTCTACATCCACCGAGTAAAAGAATTTGTCACGTTTGTCCCAACATTCATCTTGGATTGCCTGTGCCAAACGGCGGGCCTTTTCCTCATAATACTCAGCGCGTTCATTTTGTTTGCAGCCGGAAAGAATTTTTGCCATGGAACGGAATTCTCGCACCATAAAACTGTTTAAAAAGATGTTCGCGGTTGAAAAACGCGGGCGGCCGAATGAGGCGGGGTCGTTGTCCATGCCGATCATTACGTCATCCGCCCAGACGTATAGGCCGCAGTTTTTAAAAAAGTAGTAATGGTCGTAGCAGTCAAAATAACGCTCCAACTGCTCCAACTTTCCAGCAATCCAGTCGAAATTGCCTTTCATGCCGCTGATAAGGCAGATCTGCTGACAGAGAAATGGCTTGTGCATGTTGAGAATGGTGCCTTCCGCGTGTTTGCGAATCAGGTACGGTGTACCTTCTTCTTTGCCGTCAACCATCATGGGGATATAGCCGTCATCCATCTGGAAGTCAAGAAAATTCAGCACATTTCCTTGGGCATGTGTTTCAAGCAGTGCGCGGTATTCGTTATCAACAGGTGAATTTTCCGCAACATTCATCATGGAAAAAACTGCCCAGAACGAATCCCAGTCCCAAAGGTTTCCATCGTAGTTGGAGCCTGGGTCAATAAACGGATGAGTAAATTTGTTATAAGGTTTTTTCAAAACATCTTTTAAATGTTGAAATAAATAATCGCGGATGAGTGCGTAATTTTCTTTCATTGCTGTTTCCATTTTTGCAATCCTCGCTTTTTTAAGTCTAATTTTATTATAGAGGGAACAATTGAATTTCGTCAACCGATTGGTGAATGTATAACAGTTAGATTTTAACCGCAATTTTTATAGAAATCGATAAAATGGTTTTAAAATTTTAAGAATACGTTCGGGAAGTGTTAATGAGTGCCGGATAATATATGTTAAAAACCAATTGAGCATAAAAACAGCCCGGACTTGTTTAGTCCGGGCCAAAGCGATTGTTTGTTATGTTGTTTGTTTTACCGCGTCGTCAGTCAGATAAATGCGGTAATTGCCGCTGAGCGCCAGCATGGCGAACATATAAAGGCAATTGTCGTAGTAGCGGCGTTTGTCTTTGCGCAAAGGAGTGTTCCAGAACAGGTCAACACACTCTTTTGCGTATTTTCCGTTGCTCGCGAGGGACGCCTGTGCGTTGGTTGCGATGATAGCGACCGGATGCATGGCGGGGCGATCGATCACAGTGCCGTCAATGGCGTAAGTTTTGTAATCATGATCGGGCACATTTTCACAGAAAAAGGTTTGAAGTTTGTCAGCGTTTTCTTTCTGCCAGTCGTCCGCATCAAACCAAGAGTTGTCCAGACTCATGTTGGCAACAGTGCGGTAAGCATCGCTGAAGTAGTAGTCCTTTCCGAACATCAGGCGGGGAGTGCCGTCGTATTCCGTATATTCTGCGCACAAACCGGTTTTTTCGTTGCAGGCAAGGTGGAGAAATTCACGGCTTGCTTTAGCGGCTTTTTTCCAGAATTCACGGTCTTCCGGACGGCGCATCATGGCAAACAGCTCATAAAAGTGGGGGAGATGGTAGGAAGGGTCGGTATAGTCCGCTTCCGGAATGAAACGAATCTGGTAATTGCGTGGGTCCCACATGGGGCAGCCTTCTTCATTTTCGCCTTTGTGTACGCAGGTGTGCAGAATCTCCTGAGCCTGCTCTTTGTAATTGTAAGGCGCCTCGCCGTCGCCCCATCTTGCCGAGGCGAACAGAAGAGCCATGGCAAAGTATTCTTCGCCATCCGGAGCCGGTCCGTCAAAGTTGCGGGTTCCATCCAGTTGATGCGACCAAGAAAAATAGCCTTTATATTTTCCTTCGGTCTGGTACATGTAGGTTTTTGCCCAGTTCCAAATCTGGTCAAATTCTTTTTTCTTGTTCATCTGCACGCAGAACATCATGCCGTAAGACATACCTTCCGTGCGCGCATCGTCGTTGCCTGTATCAGTAATATATCCCTTATCATCCGAAACAGCTTCAAAAATGCGTGTGTCGGAATAGAACATTTCGTTAAATGTGTCTTCCAACCGTTTTTGAATGTCAGCTTCCTTGTAACCCATTTCTGCAAATACATTGCGGTATGTTCCGGTGTAAAAAGCGCCGTTGTTTCCCATGTTGATAACTCCTTTTCTTGTTGGTTTGCTATATTTCAAGTGTAGCAAAAAATCCCTCAAAAGGCAACCGGAAGATTGCTTTTTTGAGGGATTTGCAGCTCTTATTAACTAACGCACAGTTCTTGAAAACGAAACGGCTCCCCGGAAAGAGGCAGAGGCTTTCCAGAAAACAGAAAAGTGGTTGAATTTCTGCGAATAAACGGTTTGATCTCCCAGCCGGTGAGCTCATGCGGAGTAAATCCAAGTTGAAGTGTTTGGCCTTCTTTGGTGGGAAGTGCACGAACGATTTGTTCCAGCGGGATTGCCTGGGAAGAGAATACATCTCGAAGAAAAATTACATCGCCTTCTTCTTCCAGAGCAACCATGGCATCCAGAGAGGGAATGCGGTAAAAATAGTCGCCACCCCAGAGCATAACAAGCAGACAGAGACTGTTCATTCGTTCAATATACAGCCGTGAAGTGGGAACGCTTTGTTCAATCGCCGTCAGAATTTCACGCCGTCCCTCTGCTGTATGGGTATCCAGCTTTACAAGCGTTTCGCCCTGCTGAAATTCCAGTTCTCTTTGGTAAAATTCACTTTCTTTTACCGCTGTAAAACCACAGGCACGGTAAAAATCAGCAGCGGAATCGTTGGCGAACAGAAAAATTTGGTCTGCCGCTTCACCGTGTTCCGCAATGATTTGATCGATGATAAACCGCGCTAATCCCTTTTTTCGGTATGGGGCAGCAGTCATCACTGCGTTTAATTGCAAATAGCGTTTTGGCTTTCCGTCCTCCAGCATGGTGTGAAAGGATACGAATACGTTGGAAACTGCATTTTCTGAAAGGTCAAACAGAGTGTAAGGACAGAAGGTTTCATCCCATCCGCCTTCGCTTTTCCAGTCGTCAAAGCTGATGCCGAAGATTGTTTGGGCGAGTTGATTCGCTTTCGTATAAAGAACGACATCCTCCCGGTAACCGGAAGCGAACAGGAAGGTTTCGCCGTTTAATGTGATGTGTTTTTTCATTGGGTTCTCCTGAGTAAAGTGTAAGATGATAAATTGGTCGCATGCGAAAAAGTTTGAGCAAAGAGAAATGCTCATTCTTCCTCAAATTGCATTCCGAGAGCCGCCGCACCAATAATTCCCGCGTCGTTTCCAAGTGATGCGGTGACAATTTTTGTTTGATGTTTGGAAAAACGGGAATACATTTCGCGTTTAACAATCTGTTCCAAAGGAAGAATTAAAGCATCGCCTTCTTTGCTGATTCCACCGCCAATGCACAGAATTTCCGGCGCAAAGGTATTGATCAGGTTGGTAACACCGCAGGCAAGGTCCTGAATGAACTGTTCGACCACCTCTTTGGCAGTCGGATCGCCGGCACGCATTGCATCAAATGCAGTACGACCGTTTACTGCTTCTTCGTCACCCCCGCAGAGCTTCCACATACTGCTTTCCGGGTGCCGTTTCATTGCTTCTTTTGTAGTGGTAATCAATCCTGTTGCAGACGCATATGTTTCAAAACAACCGTTTCGTCCGCAGTTGCACGGGCGTCCGTTTCGTTCGATGACAGTGTGGCCAATCTCTGCGCCGGCGTAATTGAATCCGGTGTAGACCTTTTTATCAATGATAATTCCGCCGCCAATCCCGGTACCGAGGGTGATAACAACAGCGCTGCACGCGCCTTTTGCGCCGCCGGCGACAAATTCACCGTAAGCGGCTGCGTTTGCATCATTATCCATATAAATTGGTTTTTGAAACGCTTTTTCAAGCACTCCGCGCAGGTCCTGTCCGTAAAAGCCGAGGTTACAGGAGTAATCCACGCATCCGGTTTCCAGGTTGACGATCCCCGGACAGCCGATGCCGACCCAGCGAACATCATTTTGCGCGATTCCCGCTTTGCGGACTGCTTCTTCTGCGGTCGCTATAACATCCCGAAGCAGTTCATCTGCCGGGCGGGGAAGAAGGGAAGGCCGACTTACTTTTGCAGTGATTTTCATCTGTTCATCAACAACGCCGACTGCAATGTTTGTACCGCCAAGATCAATTCCGATGGTGTATTCCATAAAGGCAGTCCTCCATTTCACACTGTTCTATTTGTCTGTCTCTATTGTATCATTGGCAATGTTTGCTGTCAATTTGCACCGAAATGCAATTTTTGCGTATAATGTTTATGTCAAAATACAACACTGGAATTGTAGTCTGCTTGACATAATACATGCCCGGCGATTATAATTAAAGGTAATTGTTTTGATTGTGCTACGTTTTGTATGATAATGAATCCGGTGTGGAGGTTTTGCATATATGTGCGGTTATGTGGGCTTTACAAATCGAATTGAAAATGCGGACGCGGTCCTTGGCGAAATGATGGACATCATCCGTCATCGCGGCCCTGATTCGGAAGGAAAGTATATTGATGATGGGATCGCGCTGGGCTTTCGGCGGCTGAGCATCATTGACCTTGCGCAGGGAGACCAACCCATTGCCAATGAGGACGGTGGCAAAGTGCTGGTCTTTAACGGCGAGATTTATAACTATCGTCAGCTGCGGGAAAAATTGGTCGCGGCGGGTCATGTGTTCAAAACGCATTCCGATTCGGAAGTGCTCCTGCACGGCTATGAAGAATATGGCGTAAAGCTGCTCAATATGCTGCGTGGCATGTTTTCGTTTGTTATTTGGGACAAAGAAAAACAGGAGTTGTTTGGTGCGAGAGATTATTTTGGCATCAAACCGCTTTATTATGCTGAGATGAACGGCACGCTGTTGTTCGGTTCAGAAATCAAAGCCTTTTTGCCGCATCCGCAGTTTGAAAAGAAGCTGAATCTTTCTACATTGGAAAATTACCTCACTTTCCAGTATTCTCCGCTTTCCGATACCTTCTTTGAAGGAGTCAAAAAACTGATGCCGGCTCATTATTTCCTTTATAAAGACGGAAAAATGGAAATTACCCGTTACTGGGAGCCGAATTTTGAAAATGACGAGTCTAAGTCACTGGAAGACTGGGTCGGTGAGATCCGTAAAACATTTGAGGGTTCGGTTGAGGCGCATAAAATCAGCGACGTTGAAGTCGGCTCCTTCCTCTCCAGCGGAATCGACTCCAGTTACGTTGCCGCATGCGCTAAGGTTGATAAGACCTTTACGGTTGGTTTTGCGGGGGATAAGTATGACGAGATCGGTTATGCAAAACGCTGTTCCGATTATATCGGTATCAAAAACAGCAGCAAAGCCATTACCGAACAGGAGTATTGGGACATTATCCCGACCGTTCTTTATCATTTGGATGAACCGCTTGGGGACCCGGCGTCCATCGCGCTGTATTTCGTTTCCAGAGAAGCGGCGAAAAATGTAAAGGTCGCTCTTTCCGGAGAAGGCGCTGACGAGGTGTTCGGCGGGTATAACGTATACAGTGAAACCATCCGCAGCGCGCGCTACTGCAAACTTCCGAAAGGCATCCGCGGCCTGATCGGCAAAACGGTTGACCATATGCCGCCGTTTAAAGCAAAAAACTTCCTGTACCGCCATCGCGGCGATCTGCAGGATTGGTTCAACGGCAACCCGAATGCCGGCTTCAGCGAGCGGGAACGCAAAAAGATTTTGAAGGTGAAGACTTCTGCTCCGTCTCCGAAGGAACTGGTCGCTCCGTTTTACGAAAAGGTAAAAGGGAAGGACCCTGTCACGCAGATGCAGTATGTGGATATGCATATGTGGTTGTCCGGAGATATCCTGCTTAAAGGCGATAAAATGAGCATGGCAAACTCGTTGGAAGTTCGTGTTCCTTTCCTGGATATTGAAGTGATGAAGCTAGCGCAGCAGATTCCCAACCGTTACCGTGTGACGGAAGAGAATACAAAGGTCGCTCTCCGTAAAGCGTCTGCCAATAAGCTGCCGCCTGAAACGGCAGATAAAAAGAAACTCGGTTTTCCGGTTCCGGTTCGCCAGTGGCTCAAAGAGGATAAATATTACAACATGGTGAAGGACGCGTTCCACAGCAAAATCGCTCTGGAGCTGTTCAACACTGACGAAATCATGAAACTGCTGGACGATTACCGTGCCGGCAAACACCAGAGCTACCTTAAAATCTGGTCGATTTTCACCTTCGTTCTCTGGTATGAAGAATTTTTTGTAAAACGGTAATTTATTATTCTCCCACTCAAGCGGTGGGAGAATTTTTTTGTGCAGTCAAAAAGAATTTGTGCTACAATAAAATCAGCCGAAATCCTTTCAATCATTTTCTACCACATTTCACAACAGAACAAAGGAGTGACACAGCATGTTAAAAAGTTTGGCAGACTGCTACACGTTATCCAACGGAGTAAAGATTCCCTGTATTGGTTACGGCACCTTTAAAACACCAAACGGTGCGGCGGTCGTTGATTCGGTCGTGAACGCCATCCGCGCCGGATACCGCCATATCGACACCGCTCATCGTTATGACAACGAAGAAGGAGTTGGGGAAGGTATCCGCAAATCCGGAATACCGCGGGAAGAAATTTTTGTCACTTCCAAACTTGGGAACCATCATCACGGTTATAAAGAAACGCTGGAAGCATTTGACCTATCTTTGAAAAAACTTGGGTTGGATTACCTTGACCTTTATCTCATCCACTGGCCGGCGCCGCTTGTCTGC
The DNA here is from genome assembly GCA_900552945.1 of uncultured Oscillospiraceae bacterium. Classification (GTDB taxonomy): domain Bacteria; phylum Bacillota; class Clostridia; order Oscillospirales; family Ruminococcaceae; genus Metaruminococcus_A; species Metaruminococcus_A gallistercoris. The sequence goes on along the minus strand of USBI01000001.1, from coordinate 36,996 downwards.
CGGGATGTTTACAAACAGAAAAATGCCGAGACATGGCGGGCGATGGAAGAACTCTACCGTGCTGGAAAGGTGCGGGCAATCGGTCTGAGCAATTTCTGGCAGAACCATATTGAGGCCTTGCTTGAAACAGCCGAAGTCCGCCCTATGGTGAACCAGCTGGAAATCCATCCTCAGTTTCCGCATCAGGAACTTCTGGATTACTGCGCAGAACAGCAGATTCAGGTGGAGTCGTGGGGACCGCTGATTCAGGGAAAAGCGTTTCAGTATCCCGTGCTCAAAGAGGTTGGAGAAAAACACGGCAAAACAGTTGCGCAGGTTTGCGTACGATGGGCGCTGGAAAAAGGTGTTCTTCCTTTGCCGAAATCCAATCACTATGAACGAATGGTTGAAAATGCTGATGTGTTCGATTTTTCATTGGATGAAGAAGATATGAAAAAAATCAGCACGCTGGAAATTTACGGCCGGATCGGTAAGCATCCGGACACCGCACCGTTTTAATCTTGTGCTGTTTGACCGCCGAGGGATTGTTCCTTCGGCGGTTTTGTTTTGTTTCAGACAAAACGTATAAATGAAAGCCTTTTCCTAATGTATTTGTTCTAAAAAAACCAAAACTTTTTTAGTGCTTTTTTCGGATTGACAATCATTTTTGCTACAGCTATACTTAAGTTAACAAGCGGATTTTCCGCTTTGAATTTTACTGCAGGAGTGACTGTGATGATTGAAAAAATGCAGAAAGCAAACCCCAATATAAAGATTCTGCCGGTGGAAGATGCGGCGTTCCGTAAATACGGTCAGGTCATTACCGGATATGATTTTTCTGATTATATTTCTTACATGGAAGCACATACCGATGCGCCGAAGGTTGGAAATATTTATGTTCCTTCCGATGAGAAAATGGAAGCTTTTCCGGTAACCGCTTCGGTTTCTGCTGATTTTTACGGCGAAATGCCGGTACAGGTCGGCTATTGCAACGGCAGCACCTGCAGCTTGGACGCGCTTGAATACCATAAAGGCAGTGAGATTGATATTGCCGTGACCGATCTGGTCGTTCTGCTCGGCTCGGTTTCTGACATTGTTGATAACGTTTACGATTCCGCTAAAGTAGAAGCGTTTTACATCAAAGCGGGTACTGCTGTGGAGTTCTTTGGGCCGACCCTCCATTTTGCGCCTTGCCTTGTAGATGAGAATGGTTATAAATGTGTTGTCGTTCTTCCGCGCGATACAAACTTCCCGCTCGAACATGCAGTGGAAGCGAAGAACAACGAAGACAAGCTTTTGTTGATGAAAAACAAATGGGTTATCGCTCATCCGGAAAGTTCCATGGCAACCGAAAGTGGTGCGTATGCCGGTATCAAGGGCGAAAATATTAAATTGAGCATTGGCTGAGTAGGTATCTTTCTCGGCTTGTGTGTCTTGCCCTGTTTGCATCCAAACGGTCGCGGGTCTTCGTTGTCTTGCGGCCGTTTTGTGTTTTGTTTTAAAAACAGGTCGCAGCTTTTATCCTGAAATGCTGCCCTTGACGCAGCAGGGAGGTGTATGTGCTTTTACTGGCCATGTAGCCAGTTGATGAAATAAACAGGCTCTTATTACAGCATGAAATCTTTTACTCCATACCAACGATTCCTTTTGAAAGAAAGGAGAAACCCTTTTTATGAGCCAGATTAAATGGGCATGGGAAAGTATGACCGGGTACAAACGGCGGTATCTGCTTGCGTTGCTGTGTACGGTGGTAAGCTCGCTGTGTGTGTTCATCAACCCCATGCTGACCCAAATTATTGTTGACCAGGTGTTAATGGGCGTGCCGGGACCGGACGGAGAGGTCGTACGGAATTTTTCCATCCTCATTCCGATTCTGATCGCCATGCCGCTTATCCATACGTTTCGTATGAGTATGCTGAGCACCGGTGTGTACAATTGTGACTATGCTTCTCAAGGGATGCTCGTCAACATCCGTGAACACCTATATGACCGAATTCAAACGCAGGATAAGACCTATTACGATCACAATCGTACCGGAGATTTGATGACCCGCCTGACTGGTGACCTTGACATTGTGCGAAACGCGTTTTCTTATGTTTTCCGGGAATTCACCATCGATCTGTTTTTATTTGTAACGGTCACGGTGTATTTCCTGACGGTCAACCCGTTGTTTACTCTGGCGGTTATGGCGGTCACTCCGCTTTTGCTGGTGCTGTCCAAAATGTTTTCCAAACGGGTGCGCGCAAAATATGTGATTCTGCGTGAGCGTTTGAGCCAGATGAATGATAAAGCGCAGGAGGATATTTCCGGAAACCGCGTCATCAAAGCGTTTGCCAGAGAAGATTATGAGATTGGTGAATTTGCAAAGAAGAATGATGCGTTCCGGGAAGCGAACATCGATGCGCAGTTTACTTGGTTAAGATATTTCCCCGCGGTGCATGCGCTTGCCAATGTATTAACGGTCGTTGTCGTTTTAGTAGGCGGTTTATTCATCATCAACGGCTGGCTGACAGCAGGCGAATTGGCAGCGTTTTCATCGCTTATTTGGGCAGTCAGTGAGCCGATGCGCAACTTCGGCATCCTGTTAAATGACCTGCAGCGCTTTTTTGCGTCCGCGGATAAGGTCATTGAAATGTATTATGCGAAGCCCCGCATTGTCGATGCGCCGGACGCGGTCGATCTGCCCGGAAAGATGCGCGGAAAGGTGGAATTTCGCAACGTCACCTTTCGATTCGGTGAGAAGGTCGTGTTTGATGATATCTCGTTTGTGGCAAATCCCGGCGAAACCATTGCGGTCATGGGAACGACCGGTTCGGGAAAAACATCCCTTGTCAATCTCATTGAACGGTTTTACGATGTAAACGGCGGCGCCGTCCTGGTGGATGATGTGGATGTCCGGCATCTGACCCTTCATTCGCTCCGTTCTGGCATTGGCATGGCCACACAGGATGTATTTCTTTATTCTGAAACGGTGGACAGCAACATTGCCTATGGTGACCCGGATTTGAGCGAGGAGGATGTGCGTCATTTTGCCGCGATCACTGCGTCTGATTTTATTGATGATATGGAAGACGGGTATGGGACCATCATCGGCGAGCGTGGCGTAGGCTTGTCCGGTGGGCAGAAACAGCGGCTTGCGTTGGCACGGGCGCTTGCCATCCGCCCCTCCATTCTCATTTTGGATGATACAACTTCCGCCGTGGATATGGAAACGGAAAAGTTCATTCAAAACGAACTTGCCAATCTTGATTTTCAGTGTACCAAATTCATTATCGCACAGCGCATTTCTTCAGTGCGCAACGCAGACCAGATTCTTATTCTGGATAAAGGAAAGATTGTAGAACGCGGTACACACAATGAACTCATGCAGAAAAACGGTTACTACCGTGAGATTTTCGATTTGCAGCATGGAGTGGAAAAGGCAGGTGTTATGAATGGCGCGCAATAAGTTTGATATTGACGAATCGCTTGAATCCCCGTTTAATATACAGCATTTAAAACGCAGCTTTATCTATGTGAAAAAATACAAATGGAAGATGCTTTTGGCCCTTGGTGCCTCGCTGCTCAGTGTAATTTTTTCGCTGTTCAGTCCGCTGATTACCAAAGAGGCGCTGGACGTGGCTGTTGTAAACGGCGATGTTCCTTACCTGCTGTGGCTTGGTTTCCTGCTTGCTGCTACAATCGCGCTTTCTATCCTGTTTAATGTAATCCGTTCAAGAATTACAGCGGTAGTAGGGCAGAATATCATCTATGATATCCGGCAGGATCTGTTTACCCATCTGCAGCAGTTGCCGTTTTCTTATTACGACAACCGACCGCACGGTAAAATTTTGGTGCGTGTGGTGCAGTATGTCAACAATGTTTCGGATATGCTTTCCAACGGGATCATCAACTTCTTTCTGGAAATATTCAATCTTGTGTTTGTTACGGTGTTCATGTTCATAACAGACGCGCGGCTTGCCTTGGTAATTCTTGCAGGCCTTCCTGTTCTCGTGCTGATCGTGGGCTCGATTATGCCCAAACAGCGGCGCGCCTGGCAGATGTTTTCCAACAAAAACTCCAACATGAATGCTTATCTGCATGAGAGTATTTTGGGCGCAAGCGTTACCCAAATCTTTACCCGGGAAAAACTCAACGCGAAAATCGGCTACACCCAGTTTCACAACTGCCGCCGTTCATTTTTAAAGGCTGTCTTTGTTTCTAACTGGGTTTGGTATTCGGTTGAGATTATTTCGGTGATTGTCAACGCTTGTGTGTTTGGTTTTGGCGTGTTGGTCATTCGGCCGATGGCAACGTTTGGTACGTTAGTAGCGATGGCGGATTATTCCACCCGTTTCTGGAGACCGATCATCAACCTCGCAAACCTGTACAATAATCTCATCAATACCATCGCTTACCTGGAACGCATTTTTGAAACGATTGACGAGCCGGTTTTGATTGAAGATGCGCCGGACGCGAAAGAGCTTCCTCCCATTCGCGGTGACGTAGAGTTTAAAGACGTCGTGTTTGAATATGAGCCGGGGCATCCGGTGCTCAACCATATGAATTTTCATGTAAAGGCAGGGCAGAGTGTTGCCTTGGTAGGGCCAACCGGTGCGGGAAAAACAACAGTCATTAACCTGATTAGCCGGTTTTATGACCTCACTTCCGGTGCGGTCTTGATTGACGGGCAGGATATTTCCAAGGTAACGCTTCATTCACTGCGCAGCCAGATGGGTGTCATGCTTCAAGACAGTTTTGTGTTTTCCGGCAATGTAATCGACAACATCCGTTACGGAAAGCTGGATGCGACCTATGAAGAAGTTGTGGCGGCGGCTAAAACGGTGAAGGCGGATGAATTTATTCGCGAAATGGAAAATGGTTACGAAACGGAGATCAACGAACGCGGAAGTCGGCTGTCTCAAGGCCAGAAACAGCTTATCTCCTTTGCGCGTACCCTGATTGCAGACCCTAAAATTTTAATTTTGGATGAAGCGACTTCCAGCATTGATACAAAAACCGAACGGTTGATGCAGCAGGGGCTCAATGAGCTTCTGAAAGGCAGAACTTCGTTTATTATTGCGCACCGGCTTTCCACCATTCAGAATTGTGATGTCATTATGTATGTGGATGATGGTGTGATTCAGGAACGTGGTACGCATGAGGAATTGATGGCACTGAAAGGGCGTTATTACGAGCTTTGCATGGCACAGCGCGAAGAGGCTGCCGGATAAAGAAAATACCGTCTGCTCAAATTAATTGGCAGACGGTATTTCTTTTTCCAGAGCCCCGTGTTACAATGAAATCGGAAATATATTCCTTAATTGAAAAATGTTTGTGGGGAGGCGTTTGTATGATTTATCAAAATCCAATCATTCGTGGGTTTCATCCGGATCCGTCTATCTGCCGGGTAGGGGATGACTTTTATCTGGTCACATCCAGTTTTGAATTTTTTCCGGGCGTACCGATCTTTCACAGTAAGAATCTGGTCAATTGGGAGCTGATTGGTCACTGCCTTCAGGATGAGGCACATGTAAAGCTTACTGGTTGCCGTGCTTCCGGAGGAATCTACGCGCCGACCCTGCGGTACCATGACGGGCTGTTTTACATGATCACAACAAACGTGACCGATCATGGTAATTTCATTGTTTATACCGATGACATCCGCGGCCAATGGTCGGAACCGAAATGGATTCAGCACAATGGCATTGACCCGGATTTGTTCTGGGATGATGACGGAACCTGCTATTTTACCGGAACAGGCGGCAGCGGGGATGATTATGGAATCTATATGAGTAAAATCGACCCCAAAACCGGTGAAGCGCTCAGCGATGTTGAGCTCATCAGCAAAGGAAGCGGCGGGGTATTTGAAGAAGGCCCGCATCTTTACAAAAAAGATGGCATGTATTACCTGATGATGGCGGAAGGCGGCACCGAATACGGCCATCAGGAAACGATTTTCCGCAGCACATCGGTTAACGGACCGTGGGAAGGCTGCCCGCATAACCCCATTTTGAATCATCGGGACAATATGTACAGCGGCATTAAATGCGCCGGACATGCTGATTTGGTGGAAGATCAGAATGGGAACTGGTGGATGGTGTCTCTCGGCGTGCGTCCGGTTACGATTAACGGTAACCGCTTGATGCTTCATAACCTTGGCAGAGAGACCTTCCTTTCTCCGGTGAAGTGGGAGAATGGTTGGCCGGTTGTTGGTACGGGAAACTGTCATCTGTTGGAGACGGATGCTCCTTTGCCAGGTCCGGCGCCGACTCCGGTTGACTGGAACATGTTTGAGGATTTTGACGGCGAGTGTCTGGACCCCCGCCTGACTTATATTCGGAATCCGCACAAAGAGGATTATAAATTGAATGCGGCGGACAGTTATCTCCTTTTGCATGGTTCGGAACGTGATCTTTCCTGCGCGGACGATTCACCTACATTCATTGGAGTGCGCCAGAGTGAGTTTAACATGCGTGCATCTACGAAATTTGGTGTGAATTTCACGGAGGACGGACAGAAGGCCGGTATCGCTGCTTATTATAATGACAGCTATCATTATGAAATGTATCTCACCCGAAAAGACGGCGAGTACTATGTTTGTCTCAACCGCAGGGTGCATGATTTGGAAGCAGTGACCGTCAGCCATAAGGTGGACTATGACACCAGCATTGAAATGAAAATTGAATCGGATGGCACGGCTTACCGTTTTTATTATCGCACCAAAGGGATGGACTTTATTCCGCTGGGGCAGGGAAGTACCGCAGGACTGTGTACGGAACAGACTTATACTATGACCTTTACCGGAACTTTTTTCGGCATCTTTGCAGTGGGCGGAAGCGCGGGCTTTGGCTACTTTAATGCGGAAGTGCTGAAGTAGAAAGAAAAATCTGTAAATTTCTTGTTTGTCTAATAAAAATACCGTTTAAACTGTTTTTCAGCTTAAACGGTATTTTTTTATAGGAGAGGGCGGCTTTCGTTTCTTTGATAGAGTTGCGTTGGCTTATATGTTTTTGTTTCGGAAAAGTATTTTTATACCAATCCATTGGATTTGTCAAAAACGAGTGCAAATTTTACACGTTTTCGCGAAGGGTTATATCAATCCGCCGGCATACTTTTTATTTAATTTCACATCACCTTTTTAATATAAGCAGGAATTTATTTTAATTCAAAAAAGCCGGTACTATCCTGAAACCGCGCATCATACAAATAATTAAGACAATACTGTATGGTGTGGAGGTGTGCGGTCAATGAGCCAGCACTCTTTGGAAGACAGAAGTATAGAATTGGCGGAATATTTGATTTCAAATAAAGCAACGGTTCGAAGCACAGCACAAAAATTTGGTATCAGCAAAAGTACGGTACATAAAGATGTTACAGAGCGCTTGAAACATGTTAATCCTCAGCTCTACAAAGAGGTCGCGGAAATCCTGCAGATTAATAAAGAAGAACGGCATATACGCGGAGGCCTTGCCACCAAACGCAAGTATGAAAGTCAGCACGATCAAAGCATGAAATAACGAAAAATCCTTATATTAAACTTGTATAATGAAGTAAATCATGGTAAACTGTTAACGTTTACGGAGGATGTGAAAGAATGACATTAATTAAAAACATTATTATTGGCGCTGTAATTGGCGTTGCAAACATTATCCCGGGTGTCAGCGGCGGTACCATGATGGTCATTTTAAATGTATTTGACAAAATCGTTGACGCAATCGGGAATTTCCGAAAAAATGTGAAACGTAATATCCTTTTCCTTTTGCCGATTCTTGTCGGCGCGGCTGCGGGAATCCTTGCGTTCAGTAAAGGCATTACCTTCATGCTGGACAATTACCCCATGATCACGAACTTCTTCTTTATCGGTTTGATCGTTGGCAGTGTTCCGCTGGTTTGCCGTTCGGCGTTTCAAAAAAGCGGTGGAAAAATTGAACTGAAAAAAGTTCGTCCGGTTTCTGTCATTGCGTTTTTGGCTGCGTGTGCGTTGCTTGTTGTGATCGCGTTTACCTCGACATCGGAAACAACGGTGGATTTAACCGGTTTTCAGGTGGATTTCGGTACAATGGCATGGCTGTTTTTCGGCGGGGTGATTGCTTCAATCGCTATGATCATTCCAGGCGTCAGCGGTTCGTTTGTTATGGTTTTGCTTGGAATTTACCCAATCGTCACCGGTGCGGTCGCTATGCTCGTTCCGTTTAACATGGATCGGTTTTTGCACATCATCCTGCCGATCGGCCTGCCTGCCGGTCTTGGAATTCTGGTTGGATTACTCGTCGGCGCAAAGCTGATCGATGTGCTCATTAAAAAATTCCCGCAGGAAACGTACTTTGGTATTCTGGGGCTTCTGGTCGGTTCCTTGTTTGACCTGTATCCCGGTTTTGCATTTGACTGGCAGGGAGCAGTATCCGTTCTGGTTTTGCTTGTGGGATTTGCGCTTGCGTATTTTTCAAGCAGCGAGTGGCTTAAATCCAAATTCATTAAAACCGAAAAAAGTGAAAATTAAGGCTTTACAATAGCGGATGAAGCTGGTATAATAATTAAGTCTGAAAAGGACTGCCGTGTACCTTGCCGCAGGAGCATGCCCGTTTCGGGAGAGCACCTTTCCTGCCGCTCAGTCACAGGCGAAATTTTGAAAGAGGTGTATTGTAATGCTGAGAAAAGAAGAAAAAACAGCGGTTATCAACGAAAACAAACTGCACGATCATGACACCGGTTCTCCGGAAGTACAGATCGCAATCCTCACAAAACGGATCAACGATCTGACTGAGCATTTGAAAGTCCATAAGCAGGACCATCATTCCCGCCGCGGCCTTTTGAAAATGGTTGGACGCCGTCGTAATCTGCTCAACTATCTCATGAAGAAAGATATTGAGCGTTACCGTGCAATCATTGCAAAACTTGGTATCCGTAAGTAAAACAGGCTATAAGGCAGGTGGTTTTCCCATCTGCCTTTTGGTATTTATTTAAAGAACAATATGGCAGAGGAGATTAGCACTAAATCAAGTGCCTGAGCATCGGGCGTTTGCTTTAATGCTAGGTCCCTTGCCATAGAGAAACAACAGGAGGTTTATATGGCAAGACAGGCTAAAATTTTCAAAACCATGTACGCCGGGCGTGAACTCATTATTGAAACCGGGAAAACCAGTGAACTGGCAAACGGTTCCTGCTGGGTGCGTTACGGTGAAACAGTTGTTATGGTAAACGTTACCGCAGCGGCAAAACCGCGGCCGGACATTGACTTTTTCCCGCTGTCCGTCGATTTTGAAGAGAAACTCTATGCGGTCGGTAAAATTCCGGGCTCGTTCATCAAACGTGAGTCCCGTCCGAGCGAAAAAGCAATTCTCGCTTCCCGCTGCGTTGACCGTCCGATTCGTCCGCTTTTCCCGAAGGATATGCGCAACGATGTTTCAGTCGTTATGACTGTTCTCGCAAGCGACATTGACAATTCCCCGGAAATCTGCGGTATGATTGGTACGTCCGTTGCTTTGTCTATTTCTGACATTCCGTGGAATGGACCGATTGCCGGCGTCAACGTTGGTTTGGTGGACGGAGAGATCATTCTTAATCCGAATGTTGAGCAGCGCGCAAAATCCGACTTGACTCTGACTGTTGCTGGTACCGCGGAAAAGATCGTTATGATCGAAGCCGGTGCAAATGAGGTTCCGGAAGACGTGATGCTGAAAGCAATCGTTACCGGCCATGAAGAGATTAAAAAGATTGTTGCTTTCATTAGCGAGATTCAGAAAGAAATCGGTAAAGAGAAGTTTACTTTTGAGTCTCAGGAAGTTGATGAAGAACTGTTCGAGGAAGTAAAGGCGTTTGCAATCGAAAAGGTTCGTTACGCTCTTGACACAAATGACAAAAACATTCGTGAAGCACGCCTGCAGCCGGTTATTGATGAAGTTCATGCCGCGTTTGATGAAAAAGTTGGTGAAGAGAATACCGGCATTGTTGATGAATGCATGTACAAGCTTCAGAAATTTGTCGTTCGTCGTTGGCTTTTAGACGATGGCAAGCGTGTTGACGGCAGAAAGCTGGATGAGATTCGTCCGCTGGATGCTGAAGTTGCGCTTTTGCCGCGTGTTCACGGTTCCGCATTGTTTACCCGTGGTCAGACTCAGGTTCTTTCTGTTACTACCCTTGGTCCGGTGCGGGATGCTCAGATGCTCGACGGCATTGATGAAGATGAAGAAAAACGCTATATGCACCAGTACAACTTCCCGTCCTACTCAGTCGGTGAAACTCGTCCGAGCCGTGGACCGGGTCGTCGTGAGATTGGTCACGGCGCTCTTGCAGAGCGTGCGCTTCTCCCGGTCATTCCGCCGGTGGAAGAGTTTCCGTACGCAATTCGTGTTGTTTCAGAAGTACTTTCTTCTAATGGCTCTACCTCTCAGGGCTCCATCTGTGCTTCCACCTTGTCTTTGATGGATGCTGGTGTACCGATCAAAGCGCCGGTTGCTGGTATTTCCTGTGGTTTGATTACTGAAGGTGACCGCTGGATGACCATGGTTGATATTCAGGGCCTGGAAGATTTCTTCGGAGATATGGACTTTAAGGTTGGCGGTACACATAAAGGCATTACTGCGATTCAGGTAGATATTAAAATTGACGGTTTGACTCCGGAAATCATTGCAGAAGCGTTTGAGAAAACAAGAAAAGCGCGTATTTATATTTTGGACGAAATCATGCTTCCGGAACTTCCGGCGCCGCGTGAAACCGTTGGTAAATATGCGCCGAAGATGGTTACCACCAAAATTGATGTAGATAAGATCAGCGAAGTAATCGGTAAAGGCGGAAAGGTCATTCAGAAGATCTGTGCTGACTGTGATGTTAAGATTGATGTGGAAGAGGATGGAAACGTCTTCATTTCTGGTCTTGATCTTGATAACTGCAATCGTGCGCTGTTCATTGTCAACACCATTGCAAATGATCCGGAAGTCGGTGCCATTTACAAAGGCCGCGTCACCCGTTTGATGAGCTTTGGCGCGTTTGTTGAGATCGCTCCGGGCAAAGAAGGTCTTGTACACATTTCTAAGCTGGAAGATCACCGTGTGGAAAAGGTTGAGGATGTTGTCAGCGTTGGCGATGAGATCCTTGTCAAGGTTGTTGAAATTGACAATCAGGGCCGCATCAATCTTTCCCGCAAAGATGCTTTAGCGGATATTGCTGCAAAACAGGGTAAATAATTGATTTGTAATGGAAGGCCGAGAGCAAAGCTCTCGGCCTTTTTAAATGTAAACAGTTTGCAAACAACCAGAATCCCGCCTGTGTTTGATTGACTCGCTTTAAAAAATCCGCTATAATTTTTTATTAGTATAGTGAAAAAAGCCGTGTGCTGTGCAAAAATGAAAAAACGGTCGCGGTGGGGAGATTAGAGGTAGGAAAATGAATTTTGACAATTATGTTACAAAACGTCCAAGCGCTTGGGGAATGGGCGGACGAGTAATTGGTAAACTGCTGCTCGCGCTGCTGTGTTGTGACGTTCTCCTGGTATCAACCTTTATGTTGTTTCAGTATGTCTGGCTTCTCTGGATTTTGGAAGTCATCGTTCTTGCTATTATGATTGCTTTTTTGTATTCTCCTTTGCATTTAAGAGGAGCAAAAGACCGTGGGTATTATGAACGCAATCAAATGAAACCGGATAAATTATATGGGCTAAAAGCAGGCTTGATCGGGTGCGCTCCGTTTGTGCTTACAACTGTTTGGCTTATTTTGATGAATCAGGGAATTCTGCCGGATGTATTTATTGTTTACCGAATTTTAAATCCGTTTTTCTGGCCTTTGATCTCTATTTTTGCTCCGAGCGCATATGCAATTGATCTGTCCTGGTATCATTTTGTTTACCTGTTTTTGCTGGATATGATTATCCCGCTGACCTGCCATTTTGGCTATACTATGGGGTTAAAGGGAATCTTTGTCGGTGACAGGATTTTGTATAAAAACAAATCAAAAGAAACCGACAAGCCTCAAAAGTAATGTACTATTCTAGTTTCATCCGTCATAATATAAAATAGATTTTATGATGGGTGAAGCGTATGAATAAAAAATGGACTCGAGTCATATCAGTCGCGGCTGCAGTTGTGGTTACCACAACTGCTTTGGCAGCGGCTGTATTTCACATTGAACGAAATATACCGGCCAATACGGCGGGTTCCTCTGCGCGTACAATTGTCATCGACCCGGGACATGGCGGCGAAGACGGCGGAGCTGTGGGGTACAGTGGATCGGTTGAAAAGGGAATCAATCTTTCCATTTCACAGAAGCTCCATGATTTATTGACTTTATGCGGTTTTCGGGTCATTATGACAAGGGAAGACGATCGTTCCATCCACGATGAGGATGCAAACACGATTTCAGAGCAGAAGCGGTCGGACCTTTATAATCGGCTTGAGATTTACAACGAGGACCCGGGTGCGATTGTGCTTTCGATTCATTTGAACAAATACGAGGATTCGTCTGTGCATGGCGCACAGATTTTTTACAGCCAGAATCAAAATGCTTCAAAGCAGCTGGCACAGTCAATACAGTCCGCGTTTGTTATGATGCTTCAACCTGAAAACACGCGGGAAATCAAACCGGCCGAAAGCAATTTGTTTTTGATGTTCCATGCGGAAGTTCCGGCGGTTTTGTGTGAATGCGGTTTTCTTTCCAACCCGGATGAGGAAGCGCTTTTGCTGGATGAGGAATATCAAAGTAAAGTAGCCTTTACAATTTTTACCGGATTGATGGATTATCTTCTTGCGTGAACGGAGAAGGGAAAGAAAAATAAATGGCAAAAGTAAAAGAAGTATATATTTGCAGCAACTGCGGATATGAAGCCGCGAAATGGAATGGCAAATGCCCCTCTTGCGGGGAATGGAATACATTTGAACAGCAGCAGATACAGGCGATAACACCGTCATCCAGAAATACCGGTGCGACCGTTACATCTGCGAAGGCAGTCACCCCTTTGCGGATTTCGGAAATTGATACGAGCGCCGAAGTGCGTTACCGTACCGGCCTTTCGGAATTCGACCGGGTACTTGGGGGCGGACTTGTAAAAGGTTCGGTCAATCTGTTGAGCGGCGATCCCGGTATTGGTAAGTCTACATTGCTGTTGCAGATCTGTGAATATCTGGGAAAAGAACACAGCATTTTATATGTATCGGGTGAAGAATCAATCCGGCAGCTCAAACTTCGCGCGCAGCGCCTGGGCGTGGAAAGTGAGAACCTTTACATTATTTCTCAAACAGATGTAGAAACAATCGTACAGACGATTATGGTTCAGAAACCGGATATTGTGATCATCGACTCGATTCAAACGATGAACCTTGCGCAGATCAATTCGTCGTCCGGAAGCGTTACGCAGGTACGGGAATGTACGGCTGCCTTAATGAGAGCGGCGAAGTCGGAAGAAGTCCCGATGTTTCTGGTAGGCCACGTCAACAAGGATGGAGCAATCGCTGGCCCGAAGGTACTAGAGCACATTGTTGATGCAGTGCTGTACTTTGAAGGAGAGCGCAACTTTTCTTACCGAATTCTCCGCGCGGTTAAAAACCGTTATGGTTCTACCAATGAAATCGGCGTGTTTGAAATGATGGACAATGGCTTGAATGAGGTAGAAAACCCCTCAATGATGCTGCTTTCCGGGCGCCCCAAGGGTGTCAGCGGTACATGCGTGGCCTGCATTATGGAAGGAACCCGCCCAATCATGGCGGAGGTGCAGGCACTGGTGACAAAAACCGGGTTTGGTACACCGAGAAGAATGTCGGCCGGCTTTGACTATAATCGCTTGTCGCTTTTGATTGCTGTACTGGAAAAACGCGCGGGTTATTTTTTCGGTGCGCTTGACACATATATCAATATCGTCGGTGGTTTGAGGCTGGATGAACCTGCAGCCGATCTCTCAATTGTACTGGCCCTGATTTCAAGTTTGCGTGATAAGCCATTGGACGATGGCTTATTGGCTTTCGGAGAATTGGGATTAGCTGGCGAGATTCGAACGGTGACCAATATTGTGCAGCGTGTAAAAGAAGCAAAGCGTTTGGGTTTTACCCGCTGTATCGTGCCAAAACAGGCGCTTAAGCAGATTTATGCTGTTCCTGATTTGCAGGACGGAATTGAGATTATCGGTGTAAGCAATATAAAGCAAGCCTCTGCTGCGGCGTTTGAGAAATAGCAGGTCAAAAAAACATTGATTTTCCTGACGGCGGATCTTGACGCGGGTGATTGATAGCAGGCGGTTCCTGCAAAGGAAATTTTCTTTCCCCAGGCGCTTGATTTTTGGGCAGAAAATAGCAGCAGATGTCTAACGCACCTGCTGTTGGAATTGCAGTATGTTCTAATGTGCAAATACCATCTCTTTGATAAACGCAATTTTCACTGCACAAGATCATATTCAACCGGAACACCTCTTTGACATATTGTTGTTGTGTTTAGTGTTTGTTCCTGTGTGATTATTATTCCTTAAAGTTTCTTTACTAAGACGAAAGCCGGCTTTTTAAATAAAGCCGGCTCATGTTGTTGATCAAAGGGATTATGAGCAAGTGATCGGATGCATCTATTATAAATCAGTAAAAGTATGAAAAATAGAGTGTATATGAACAGTCATATATGTAACGGCTTTGGTTTGGATGTAGTATAATAATATTTTTTATAATTTTGTTAAGAAGGGTGCTTTATGAAACACTCTTCTTTTTTTCGGAAGAATGCGATATGAGTTATCCTGCCTTTTTCATTTGGATCGGGTATATTTTGAAATTCCACAGTAAAACTAAAACCGATAAGTGTTGAAGAGGTGAGTGCATTGAGTGGCTGCAGAAAATATTTGATTTTAACATCGTTAACAATCGCAATGCTGCTGCTGTTGTTAACCATTCCGCAAATTGCGAACATGTGTTTCCCATCCATTAAAATAACAGGTATGAAAACGGATTATTACAGTGAGGCTGTTTATACAACCGGAACTGTACAGGAACGCGACAAACTTGCGGTTACTTCTGATTATCCATTGGTTTTTAAAAAGGTTATGGTTTCAACTGGAGATGAAGTTTCAGCTGGAGATGTACTTATGCAGGTTGATAAAGAAAATACCATTGCTTTGCTTCTTGAGCTTGCTTCCACCGGACTTGCATCATCTGAAACCGGCAGCATCGGCGGAGTGGCTTCCACTCTGATCAATGTGCTGGGAAATATGTCATCTGAACAGCTCGCTTCGGTTTTACCGGATGAAATCACTGCTCCCAAAAGCGGAATCATCACCAGTATAGGAGTAGCGACGGGAAAATTGATTCTTCCGTCACAGGAACTCGCTGCTATTTCAGAAAGTGATGAGTTGACAGCTGTTTTAAGCGTGTCGGAAAGTGATGTCGCCAAAATTCAAACGGGACAGGCTGTTACAGTAAACAGTGTCGCATTTCCAAGTATTGAAATCAGTGGAACGGTAGAAGAAATATCCTCCTCTGCTCGGAAACAGTTGTCCGGTACATCCTTTGAAACGGTAATTGATGTAACGGTGCGCCTGGATGAAAAGAATTCTGCTTTTCGCCCCGGGTACAGCGTAAAGGCAGAAATAGAAACCGAGCCGCTGCGTCAGATCAATCTTCTCCCGTATGATTCGGTAGGCCAGGATGAGAGCGGGAATGAATATGTATATGTTTATCAGGAAGACGGAACAGTAGTAAAACGAATTGTAGAAAGCGGAGTTGAAACCAAAAACGGCATTGAGATCATACAGGGAGTTTATCCGAGCGATCAGGTCGTATTTGATGTTTCATCTGCATCGGCAGGCGGATTTGTAAGTGTACAGGGAAGGGTCAGCTGATGTTTGATTATCTTGTCAGTGGAACAAAAAATATTTTTCGTAAAAAGCTTCGGTCATTTTTAACCATTTTGGGAATAGCAATCGGCGTTCTTTCCGTAGTGATTATTTCCACAATTGGTGAAGTGGGTAAAGTTTCAATTAACAGTGAAATTGACAGCATCGGCATGAGCGGATTAACGGTACGAACAGCAGATGGGGAGAGCGATTTGTATACCTCACAGCTGGATGAGATCGAAACCTTGGCGGATGTTTATGATGCCATGCCATTGATGCTGGAGTACACCCAATGTAGTATTCGGAATATTGAGACTGACTGTGCGGTGTGGGGCATTGACGGAGGGGCACAGAATGTGGTTGATATGGAACTTTTGTATGGCAGGTTTCTGAACCAGTCCGACGTCGCTTCGGGAGAAAATGTCTGTATTGTGGATGAAAGCTACGCGCAGAGTGTTTATAAACGCAGTAATATTGTAGGGAAGACAATGCAGGTCTCACTCGGCGGAAGATTACAGGAATTTACTGTGATCGGCGTTGTGAAAACAGGCGGCAGCTTAATGCAGGGAATTGTTGGAACCTATGTGCCTTGTTTTGTGTACATGCCGTATACCACTTTGAAAAATGAAACCGGAAAATCAAACTTTGATCAGATTGTGGTCAAACTGTATGATGATACCGATCCTCAAAAAACAGTAAAGGAAATTGAATTGGCAATTTCTGGCCTGGATGGGGAAGCTGGTGGAATTCGGGTGGAAAACTTAGCTGAACAAAGAGAACAGTTGGATCATGTACTGGAAATTGTTGCGGCAGTGCTTTCAGTAATTGCCGGAATTTCGCTGGTGGTAGCCGGGTTGTCCATTATGACAGTCATGCTCGTTTCAGTTAGCGAGCGTACAAGGGAGATTGGGATTAAAAAGTCGATTGGCGCTTCTCGGAGAAAGATTATGACCGAATTTTTGGCGGAATCGTTTTTGATTTCCTCGATAGGAAGTGGCATCGGGGCGTGTGTGGGAATTATATTTTCTGTAATCGGCTGTTTGCTTGTGGGTTTTACTCCTCAACTAAATTGGTCAATGATTTTGATCAGCATGGTTTTTGCTGCGGGTGTAGGAGTTTTGTTTGGGGTATATCCCGCTTTGCAAGCTGCGAAACTGCGCCCGGTTGATGCACTGCGCTGTGAAAACTGAGTAGCCTTTACAAGAGCTGTTAAGCTGAAAAGCCGGCTACGTAAACACAGCCGGCTTTTTATAAAATCAATTATGATGCGATGTTTCGGCAGAGAGGGAATTAAATTTGGTTTCAATGGTTTTAAAACAGTTTTCCGGAGAATATTTCCAGCTGTCCATATGATTGCCATTGAAAAAGTAGTGGTAATTGTAGTTGATTTGTCCCTCATCAAACGCGTCTACTAAAATCAGTTTGATTTTCATTTTTTCCGGAATCAGGCTTTTGATATAAACACTTGCGAACTGTCCGCTGCGAACGCCTTCTTTCAGTTCTGCGAGTCCGGCTAGATTTGGAGTCAGTTCAACAAATATTCCATAGTTTTCAATGGATCGGACAATTCCGCTGACTGTTTCTCCGGGAGAAAACTGAGCTGCGTTTTGTTCCCAGGTCCCAAGAAGTTCCTTGTGTGAAAGGCAAATTTGCTCTTCTTCGTTCCGCCCTGTTACAATGGCGTGGATCATCTGCCCCTGGTGAAACCGATCGCTCGGATGTGAAATGCGGGAAACAGAAATGGCGTCAATTGGGATTAAGGATGGGATACCGCATCCGATATCGACAAAACAACCGAATTGTTCCAGATGAGTGACACGCGCTTGAATAATGTCTCCGGGCTGAAGCGTGTTCAAGTAGTATTTCTGGCACTGTTCCTGTGCCTTTTTGCGGGAAAGGATCGCAATCTGTTTTCCGTCTTTGTTCCGCCCGAATCCGGTCACCATAAAACACACGAATTTGTTCACCCGGGAAATAAGGGCAATGTCGCGAGTTTTTCCGCTGGAAATTCCAATGGCTCCTTCTTCCCGCGGGATGATGCCTTCCATGCACCCAAGATCAACGATTAGGTTATGATTGCTGTCACAAAGGGTAGCTCTTGCTTCCAGAATAGTATGTTCTTTCATTGCCTGAGTCAGCGACTGCTCGCTTTTGCAGTTCGCTTGATTTTCTGATGTGTTAGCCAGGCAGCCTTCGGGTAAAAAGTTCATTCTATGTACCTCCATTGTTTTGCGACTTGGTAAATGATATGCAAAACAATGGAGCGGTATTACACCGTTCGGACGTTATATCCTCCGCAGCTGATCATCTGCCCTGCAATCGTACTGGCCTGAAGATTGTTTGTGGTAATGGAAAGGGTTGCAGAGTGGTTTTCTTCGGTTTCCGGGTGGGAAATGGAGGTTGGTTTTAAACTGAACATACTGTCTGAATTGGTGTAAGCGGCGGCTTCAAAGTAAGAGTATGCGCTTTGTACCGGCAGGATGGTTCGCCCAATCCCGTGATTCGATGCTTCTCCCATTCGATGACAGCGGATCACTGCTTTTCTGGCACCACTGTACCGAGCTCGGATTCGTTTGGCTGCTCGTTCAGCAAAGTCAACAGAGTCAAACTCTGCTGTTACAGTAACACTCATGGCTAAACCCTCCTTTTAAAAATTGAATTATAGGGCTGAATCAACTTCTGTCGAATCGTCTATAATTCACATATCTTATTTTTTGCAGACAGTTAAAAGATATGAAAGAGAATTTATCCCCGTACCGGAAAATACAGCGTGAAAAAACAAAATTTTCTTGTGTTGATACAATGGTTTGCAAATTGAAAAAATTTGCCTTTTTTTATAAGAGTTGGTATAATGTTTTTATTGTGCAGAAGTGCCGAATGGCAGAAGGAGGCGTTTGAATTGGATGTTCAAGTAGGAGATATTATGGAGATGAAAAAACCGCATCCTTGCGGAGAAAAACGCTTTTCTGTCCTCCGGGTTGGAATGGATTTTAAGATCCGCTGTGTAAAATGCAGCAGGGAAGTTATGGTCCCGCGCATTAAAATTGAAAAAAATATCAAACACATTTATCGAAACGGTATTATGGTGGAAAAATAATTGAGGTGGATTCATGTTTGAGAAGTTAAAGCTGACGGAGGAACGGTATGAAGAAATCAACCGTAAGTTGATGGATCCCGATGTGATCAGCGACAATGCTCAGTATCGTGATTTGATGAAAGAGTATAAGCATTTAACGCCGGTTGTTGAGGCGTACCGTGAATATGTCGCCGCACAAACAGGGCTGAATGAAGCCAAAGAGCTTTTGGAAGAAGGCGGCCTAGAAAAAGATTTTAAAGAAATGGTTCAGCAGGAACTGGAAGAAAACCGAGCGAAGATAGAAGAACTAACGGAAAAAATTAAAATTTTGCTGTTGCCGCAGGACCCGAATGATGATAAAAACGTTATTGTTGAGATACGTGGCGGCGCCGGAGGAGAAGAAGCGGCTTTATTTGCTAATACCCTTTACCGGATGTACACCATGTATGCGGAAACAAAAGGGTGGAAAACAGAAATCTTAAACGCGAATGAAACTGAACTGGGCGGCTTTAAAGAAGTCAGCTTCAGTATTGCGGGGGAAGGCGCGTTTTCTCGTTTGAAGTTTGAAAGCGGCGTTCATCGGGTACAGAGAGTTCCGGAAACAGAAACGTCCGGGCGTATTCATACATCCACTGTTACTGTGGCGGTTTTGCCGGAAGTTGAGGATGTTGAGGTTGACATTAACCCAACCGATCTTCAGGTGGATACCTATCGTTCGAGCGGGGCCGGCGGTCAGCATGTCAATAAGACCGAGTCGGCTATCCGGATTACCCATATCCCGACCGGGATTGTTGTTGAGTGTCAGGACGAACGAAGCCAGCACAAAAACCGTGAGAAAGCAATGAAGATTCTTCGCTCTCGTTTGTATGAAGCGAAACTTCGTGAACAAAACGATAAAATCGCTGCGGACCGCCGCTCGCAGGTCGGCACCGGTGACCGCTCGGAACGAATTCGCACTTACAACTATCCGCAGGGCCGTTTGACCGATCACCGGATCGGTTTGACGCTGTATCATCTGGAAGATAATCTTAACGGTAACCTTGATGAGGTGATCGACGCGCTGGTGACAGCGGATCAGGCGGAAAAGCTTGCCGCGCAGGCTGGTGCGGATGAATAAATACAAAGCAGAGCCCGGTAGGGCTCTGTTTTCCCTTTTTTGTAGTTTTAAGGATGTTGGTCTTTATGAAATTCGAAACTCAGGTTAAAATGTGTGATGGTCCGTCTTTGAAAGAGGCGGCGCGGCTGCTTCGGTCCGGCGAGGTTGTGGGAATTCCCACAGAAACCGTTTACGGTTTGGCGGCGAATGCGTATGATCCTGCAGCAGTCGCGAAAATTTTTGAGGCAAAAGGCCGCCCGCAGGATAATCCGCTCATCGTACATATTTGTGAAATGGATATGCTCAAAGATCTTGCAGCGTCGGTTCCGGAAACAGCGAAAAAACTGGCGCAGGCCTTTTGGCCCGGGCCGCTCACCATGATTTTTCCGAAAACCGAAAAAGTGCCTTATGCTGTTACAGCCGGGCTTGAAACGGTGGCGGTGCGTATGCCGAGCCATCCGGGCGCAGCAGCCGTGATCCGTGAAAGCGGTTTGCCGCTTGCGGCGCCCTCTGCCAATACTTCCGGCCGGCCCAGCCCGACCAGAGCAGAGCACGTCTACCATGATATGAACGGAAAGATTCCGCTGATTCTGGATGGCGGACCGTGTGAAGTCGGGGTTGAGTCCACAGTAATATTAGTCCGGGAAGAATCGGTCCATCTGCTGCGTCCGGGAGCTGTTACGCCGGAAGACATTCGGAATCTTGGTATTTCTGTTACAGTGGATGAAGCGGTGGAAAAGAAATTGCAGGATGGCGCCAAGGTCCTTTCGCCGGGTTTAAAGTATAAGCACTATTCACCAAAAGCCGATGTGATTATCATCAAAGGCGCGCTGGATAATTTTGCAGAATATGTAAACCATAATGCTGAACCGGGTGTGTATGCTCTTGTGTTTGAAGGAGAGCAGACTGCTGTCAATCTGCCCTGTGAGGTTTACGGGAAAAAGGATGACCCGTCCACCCAGGCGGCCGGGCTTTTTGATGCGCTGCGCAAGCTGGATGAAGACGGTGCAAGGGTGGTATATGCCCGCTGCCCTGAAAAAAGCGGCGTTGGACTGGCGGTATATAACCGTATTGTGCGTGCGGCGGGATTTCAGGTGATCGAAGTATGATTGTTGGATTGACAGGGCAGAGCGGCGCTGGAAAGTCTATGCTCAGCAAACGTTTTGCTCAACGTGGGTTTGCAGTGTTGAATGCCGATGAAATTTCCCATGAAGTAACTGCGCACGGAGCGTGTTTAAGAACACTCTGTGAGGTGTTCGGCGAACAGATTCTTGATGAAAACAAGCAGCTTGACCGCAGGCGTTTGGGGAAAATCGTGTTTTCCGATCCCGCCCAGCTTGAGCGGCTCAACCGTACTGTACTGCCGTTTATTGTCGATGAGATAAATAGGAAGATCGCAGAGCTTAAAAGCCGCGGCGTTTCTTTTATTTTGCTGGATGCTCCTACTTTGTACGAGGCCGGAGCAGACCGGCTGTGTGATGTTGTGATAGCGGCGTGCGCTCCGTATGAACAACGTTTGGAACGCATACTGTCGCGTGATCATATTACGCTGGAACAGGCCCAAATGCGGCTTTCCGCTCAGCATGATGAAGCGTTTTATCAAAGCAGAGCGAATGCCGTGCTGATAAATGACGGTACGCCGGATGAATTTTATGAAAAAGCGGATCGCCTGATTGATTACTTGCAAAAATAATTGAAATTATAAATTGGAGGGATTTTTATGAGTGAAACCAAAAGTGCTGCTAAACAGTTAAAAGAGCAGTTATTCTTTGAGCCGAAGAATGGTGCTTTGCGGATGAATCCGGAAGAGATGAAAGAGGTGTTTGATTTCTGCACGCCCTATAAAGCTTTTTTGGATGAAGCAAAAACAGAGCGTGAAGCGGTCAAAACCGCTGTGCATCTTTTGGAAGAAAAAGGATTTGTCCCGTTTGAATCCGGCAAAAAATATGTTGCCGGGGATAAGGTGTATCAGATCAATCGGGGTAAGTCACTGATAGCGGCGATCATAGGCAGTGACCCCATTGAAAACGGCGTTCACATTGCGGCGGCGCATATTGACTCTCCGCGTTTGGATCTTAAACCGCGCCCGGTTTACGAAGAAGGTGAGCTGGCACTGTTCAAAACCCACTACTACGGTGGAATCAAGAAATACCAGTGGACGGCGATTCCGCTTGCACTGCATGGCGTGATTGTGAAAAAAGATGGTACATCTGTTGAAGTACGGGTTGGTGAAAAAGAGGATGATCCGGTTTTCTGTGTGACCGATTTGCTTCCGCATCTTGCGACCGATCAGATGAAACGTACTCTTGCGGATGGTGTGCGCGGGGAAGAACTCAATGTTTTGATTGGCAGCCTGCCGTTTTGCGATGATGAAGTAAGTGAAAAGGTTAAACTGAATCTTCTTCAGATCCTGTTTGAGCAGTATGGCGTTACAGAAGCTGATTTTCTGTCTGCCGAGCTGGAAGTCGTTCCCGCTTTCCGTGCGAAAGATCTTGGATTTGACCGTTCCATGGTTGGTGCTTACGGCCATGACGACCGTGTTTGTGCATATACTGCGTTACAGGCAACCTTGAATACTCAAAACCCGAAAAAAACATCGGTGCTTGTATTGGCAGATAAAGAAGAAACGGGAAGCGATGGAAATACCGGTTTGAAATCTGCGTTTTTACGTTACTTCATTGCGGATCTTGCACAACCTTACGGCGTGGAGGGAAGAACGGTATTGTCCCATTCGGAATGTTTGTCAGCTGATGTGAATGCTGCGTTTGATCCGACATTCTCTGACGTCACCGAACGCAAAAATACCGCTTACTTCAATTATGGTGTTGTGATCACCAAATACACCGGTGCACGCGGGAAATCCGGTACTTCGGATGCTTCTGCGGAATTTATGGGCAAAGTGCGAGGCCTTCTTGACCAGAAGGGCGTTATTTGGCAGACGGGTGAGCTTGGAAAAGTCGATCAGGGCGGCGGCGGAACAGTAGCTGCTTACATCGCAAATCTGAATGTTGATGTGGTCGATTTGGGCGTGCCCGTACTTTCTATGCACGCACCGTTTGAAATCGTGTCAAAAATTGATGTTTTTATGGCGTATAGAGCGTTTTATGAGTTTTTTCAAGCTTAATTCCTAAAGAATCCATTGACACCAAAATCCTCCTACTATATAATAATTGCAGAGACGCTTGTGATTATTTTATAGCGGGAGGATATTTTTATGTTCTGTAAAAATTGTGGCGCTCAGTTAAATGAGAATGCAGCGTTTTGTGTCAACTGTGGCGTTGCGGCAGGCCAGGGAAATGCTTACTGCAGCAACTGTGGTAACGCGGTAGCACCCAACGCAGCTGTTTGCTTAAAATGCGGCGCAGCTTTGGGAATGCAGGGTATGCAGGGGAATTCGGCTGCCGGTATTGTAACAGGAGCGCAGAAATCCAAGATTGCGGCAGGATTGCTTGGTATTTTTCTCGGCGGATTCGGTGTACATAATTTCTATTTGGGTTATACCGGAAAAGCGATTGCTCAGGTGCTGATGGGCGGTTTAGGTATTTTATTAACTTTGTTTTCCTGTGGTATTCTTGGTATATTTATTTTTGCGGCGATTGGTTCCAGCATCTGGGGACTTATTGAGGGTATCATGATTCTTTGCGGTAGTATTAAAGTCGATGGAAAAGGAATTCCTTTAAAAGAATAATTGGCAGCTTGTTTTTGCTTCTATTTTATTTATAAGAAGCGTAATATGAATCAGGTTTATTTGCTTTTATATAATATAAAAGCGTAGGAGGGGTATATATGTATTGTAAAAATTGTGGAAGTCAATTGAATCCAAATGCGGCTTTTTGCGTGAACTGCGGCGTTGCTGCTGGACAGGGCAATCTTTATTGCCCGAATTGCGGCAAATCAGTTGATCCGAATGCAGCGGTTTGTTTGAACTGCGGCGTTGCGCTCAACAATACCGCGGCTGCGGCTGCTGGTGTTCCGGGGGCAACTGCTCCTAAATCTAAGATTGCCGCAGGTATTCTTGGCATTCTGTTAGGTGCTTTTGGCGTACATAACTTTTATCTCGGTTATGTCGGAAAAGCGGTTGCACAGCTGTTGATTACCGTTCTTTCTTGCTTTACTTTGGCAATCGTTTCTGAAGTTTGGGGCCTCGTAGAGGGTATTCTGATCCTGACCGGTTCTGAAAACTTCAAGAAAGACGCAAAAGGCGTTCCGCTTCAGTAAAATTAAAATAAAAAAAGCTCCGGACATATTCCGGAGCTTTTTTTATTTTATAAAAACAAGCCATTCTTTTGAATGGCTTGTTTTTTCGTCTGGATAAAAATTAATATGTATAACGGTAAGCATTATTCCACTGTTACGCTTTTGGCAAGATTTCTTGGTTTATCAACATCGCAGCCACGTAAAACGGAAGTATAATACGCAAACAGCTGAAGCGGTACAATGCTCAAAAGCGGCATAAATAAATCGTCAAAATCCGGTAACTTAAGCACAAAATCTGCGGCGTCATTCGCTGAAGGAGCGCTTTCTTTACAAATCAACAAAACCTTTGCACCACGTGCTTTAACTTCCTTCATGTTGCTTATGGTTTTTTCGTAAAGTGCGGTCTGTGTTGCAACAGCAATGACCGGAACATCATTGGTGATGAGTGATATTGTGCCGTGCTTTAGTTCTCCGGCCGCATATGCTTCCGAATGGATATAAGAAAGCTCTTTTAATTTGAGTGACCCTTCCATAGCAAGCGCATAATCCAGCCCGCGGCCAATGTAGAAAAGGCTGTGCGCATTTTGAAACTGCGATGCAAGATATTGACAGTCGTCATTATCATCTTCAAGAATTTTTTCAATGCTTTGCGGAATTTGAAGCAGGGTAGCACAATATTCCTTTGCTGTTGAGTCGGAGATTTTCTGATGTGAAAGCGCAAACTTAATGGCGATCAGATAAAGCAAAGCGACCTGTACAGAATACGCTTTCGTACTGGCAACAGAAATTTCAGGCCCGGCCCATGTGTAAAGCACATCATCCGCTTCCCGCGCGATGGATGAACCAACTACGTTTACCAGCGCGAGCGTTTTAGCTCCTCTGGATTTGGCAAGACGCAACGCTGCCAATGTGTCTGCTGTTTCTCCGGACTGAGAAATAATAATCACCAGATCATTCTCAGAAAGGATTGGATCTCGGTAACGGAACTCAGAAGCAATATCCACCTGAACCGGTATCCGTGCCAGTCGCTCAATCAGGTATTTTCCAACCATTCCCGCATGCATAGCTGTGCCGCAGGCGACAATGTGAATATTACGCAGTTCAGAAAAAGCTTCATCCGCTATATTCTTTAAATCAAACGATGGTAAACCGTTTACAATACGCGGAGATATGGTGCTGGTAATTGCTGCAGGCTGCTCGTGTATTTCCTTAATCATAAAGTGAGGATATCCGCCTTTTTCTGCTGCTTCAACATCCCATGTCGCGGTTAAAAGTTCTTTGTGAATTTCGTCACCGTTGATGTCGGTGATTCGAACCTGGTCACTGGTAAGTTCAACGATTTCATCCTGTTCAATCAGATAGTAGTTGCGGGTGTATTTTAAAATAGCAGGTACATCCGAAGCAATAAAATTTTCACCGTCGCCAGCGCCGATAATGAGCGGACTGTCTTTTCTTGTAGCGAAAATTCGGTCTGGGAAATCACGGAACAGAATGCCGATTGCGTATGAACCGTGAATTTTGGCCAAGACAGAACGAATGGCTTCAAGCGGATTTCCTTCGTAATAATAGTCTAACAGTTTGGCAATGGTTTCAGTATCCGTCTGGGATTCAAAAACATACCCTTTTTCTTCCAGAAACTTTTTGATTGCTGCATAATTTTCAATGATTCCATTGTGTACAATGGAGACAACCTTATTCCCATGCGGATGGGAATTGATATCTGATGGTTCGCCGTGAGTTGCCCAGCGTGTGTGTCCAATGCCTACGTTTCCGCAGGGGCGGAAATCGTTATCGAGCTTTTTTTCAAGATCATCCAAACGCCCTTTGGTTTTTACTACCTTGATTTCATTGTGGTCGAAAATCGCAACTCCGGCAGAGTCATATCCTCTATATTCCAAATGCCGCAAACCGTCAATTAAAACTTCGGCTGCGTCTTTTTTTCCCACATAACCAACAATACCGCACATATCGATTCACCTCAAATGAATTAATCAACTATATAAATATGTAAAAGAATTTTGTCGCGTTGATTTAAAAAACACTATGGCACATTATACTACAAATAGTTAGGAGATTCAATCATTTTTAACAATCGTTCATCGTATGTGGTGCTGTTCTGTTTTGATGAAAACAATAATAATATATGAATTGGAATCTTGTTCAGAACACTTAAATTGCAGTATATGGCAAACAGGCATTACATCCTAATCTTGTCGAAAATTGTTTCGTTTTAAAAATTTATTCATTGGCGCTGCTATTTCTCTGTGGTATAATATTGTATTAGAAATATATACCAGATATTAAATTGTTTTTCATAGAGATTATTATGGCGTTATGCCGTAAATTAAAAGGAGTTTAACAGTGTATCGATATAAAAGACTAATCGGGCTTGTTTTAGTTGCGTTTTGTTTTGTGAATTTCACTTCATGTGATTCGGATAAATCAAGTCAATTGGTAAAATATGACCTTTCCGCTGATCCGGTCAACTTGGACCCTCCTCTTGCGGATGACCCTTCTTCTGCGCTGGTGGTGACCAATTTGTTTGAAGGGCTGCTTCGGCTGACTGCTGACGGCAAAGTGACCGAAGGAGTCGCGGAAGATTATACGGTCAGCGACGATGGGCTTACTTATGTGTTTCAACTTCGTGAGAATGCTTTATGGAGCGACGGAACTCCGGTAACTGCGAAGGATTTTGTTTTTGGATTTCAACGCCTGTTTGATCCTGAAACAGGTTCCGAAACAGCAAAACAGTTTTATTGCATTAAAAACGCTGAAGCGGTGCACAGCGGCAATGCAGACGTTTCTGCTATTGGGGTAACAGCGGATGGGGACTACACGCTTATCATTCAGCTCGATTATGTAAATCCTATGTTCTTAACCTTATTGACCACTCCGGCCGCAATGCCGTGCAATCAGGATTTCTTTACCGAGTCAAAAGGAAGATATGGTCTCACAGAGGAAACCATTATGGGAAACGGAGCATATATTTTAAAAAGCTGGTCCAAAGGTGAGTATCTTGCGTTGCGCAAAAATCCTCAGTATCATTCTGCAACACCGGTTCTAAACGGCGGAGTCAGTCTGTATATTCAGCCGGATGAAGAAGAAAGGAAAAATGACTTTAAGTCAGAAAACAGTTATGCAATTTCTGTTTCTGGGGATCAGGCGGAACAGTTCAGTGGAAAAGGAAATAACATTGATGAAAATACCAATTCTGTTTGGGGACTCGTGTTTAACCGTAATACCACGGCTTTTTCCGGTACTACGCTTGCCCAGGCTTTGACTTATGATATGGATCGTTCTAAGTATGAAACCTGTCTGCCGGATTATTTGACTCTTGCTGATGCCATTGTGCCGCCGGCAGTTACTTTGCTGGAAAAACCTTATCGCACCTTGGCTCAGCAGGTGCATGCGCCTGCTTATGATCCAAACACTGCGCTCAGTCTTGTACAGCAGACTTACAACCAGCTTGAGATTTCATCGCTGACGGATGTAACGGTAATTTTGCCGGAAGGCTCACCTCATGCGGAAGTGTTTTCTTATATTTCGCAGACTTGGCAAAAGGATTTAAAGGTGTATTTTAAAGTGGAACAATTGCCAAAAGAGGAGTATGAAACACGTTTGGCCGCAGGTGATTATGACTGCGCGCTGGTAGAGCTGACGGGAACATACAATAGTCCTGAAGCTTATATGAGTGAGTTTTCCGGGGTTGGCGGACTGCTCTTACAGGCTCAGCGTGTAAGTTTGGAAAGCAGTGTGGAGTATTACGCACAAGCGGAACAGCAGGTTTTAAATGCAGGGGATTTTCTCCCACTTTATTTTCAAGCGAATTGTTTTATTACAAATAGTTCTGTTACCGGCT
Source organism: uncultured Oscillospiraceae bacterium (assembly GCA_900552945.1). Classification (GTDB taxonomy): domain Bacteria; phylum Bacillota; class Clostridia; order Oscillospirales; family Ruminococcaceae; genus Metaruminococcus_A; species Metaruminococcus_A gallistercoris. The sequence goes on along the minus strand of USBI01000001.1, from coordinate 9,014 downwards.
TCATTCGTGATATATCCGGTCAAATCATTGATTTTAAAAACTGTGAATTCCAGTAATATATGAAGATCAAAAAAGCACCTAGGCAAACTGCCAAAGGTGCTTTTTGGTTCTCAGAACACATTTTCTTCTATGAACTTTGTTGAGAGGGGTTGTGATTTCGTTTTTTCCATTTTAAAAGAAAAGCGGAATTGACAATGACTAATACCGAACCGGCATTATGTACCAGAGCTCCGAATACAGGGTTTAAGATTCCGGATATCGCGAGCAGAATAGCAATAAAGTTTAAGATCATAGAAAAAGACAGGTTTATTTTTATGGTCACCATCATCCGCTTTGCAAGTGCAAGAAGATGAGGCAGTTCTTTTAGGTCATCGTTGACCAGAGCGATGTCAGCGGCATCGACCGCTATATCACTTCCGATTCCTCCCATAGCAATGCCGACATAGGCTTTTTTTAATGCCGGGGCATCATTGATTCCGTCGCCAATCATGCATACGTGTTCGCGTTGTTGTTCGTAAGAATCGATCCAGTTGAGTTTATCTTCCGGGAGGCATCCGGCGTGCACATCTTCAATATTTAATGTTTTTGCAATCTGTTGTGCGGCATTTGGATGGTCACCTGTCAGTAAGACCGGTTGTATCCCAACTGCTTTTATCTGCTCAATCATCGGCTTTGATTCTGTTCGTAAAGTGTCCGACAAGGCCAGAAAGCCTAGAGCGCGATTATCCAGAGCGAGGTAAATAACGGTGCATCCTTTTTCCAGTTGTTGCTGCGTCAGCTGGATTTGCTGTGGCGAAAGAATGATATTATGTTCATATAAAAGTTCGCGATTTCCTGCAAAAATTGGTTTTAAGTTGTATTGCGCGGTTACGCCCCGCCCCGGGATCATTTGAAAGGATGTAACCCGTGGCAGGGAAGAGGAGCACTGCTTCCGATGGCAGCTTACAATTGCCTTGCCGAGCGGGTGTTCGGAATGGTTTTCTACGGCAGCGGCGTAAGAAAAGAGTTCATCCTTTGTAATATCCGGAGAAAAACATTCAATATGAACAACTTCCGGAAAACCCTGAGTGAGAGTGCCCGTTTTATCAAAGGCGATTCTGGAAACGGATGCCAAACGTTCCAGTGCGTCTCCCTCGCGTACAAGAAAACTGTGGCGTGTAGCATTTCCGATTGCTGCCATGATTGCGGTAGGAGTTGCTAAAACAAGAGCGCAGGGGCAAAAAACAACCAAAATGGTAACGGCACGAATGATTTCCCCGGTAATGATCCAGGTAAGAAGCGCGGCGGTAAGGGCAATTACAACAATCCATGTTGCCCAACGGTCTGCAATTTCTACAATTTTGGCTTTTCCGGCATCTGCTGACTGTACCAGCCGGATCATACGCTGAATCGAACTGTCTTCACCAACGCGAATTGCTTTCATGTCAAAAGCGCCGAATTGATTTACCGTGCCGCTTGAAACCTCATCGCCCTCTTTTTTATCCACCGGAAGGGATTCTCCAGTCATGACCGCCTGATTGATTGAAGTTTGCCCTGCGGTAATGACCCCGTCTACCGGAATGGTTTCGCCCGGTAAAACGCGAAGACAATCGTTGACCTGCACCTGTTCCGCGGGGATAATTTGTTCTCTACCGTTAATGATCTTTCGTGCAGTACGCGGCGTTAAATGAATTAATTTTTCGATACCGGCGCGCGCTTTGGCCACAGTCAGTTCTTCTAAAAGTGAACCGATCTGCATAATAAAGGCAACTTCGCCGGCTGCGAATGTTTCTCCAATCAAAACAGACGCAATCAGCGCCAGAGACACAAGCAGGTCCGCTTTGATGTCGAATCTTGTAAAAAGGCCAACGGCGGCGTCTTTAAGAATGGGAATACCACAAAGAAGAATGGCGATCCATGCCGGGTCAACAGGCCATTCTGGAGCGATGAAACTGACGACAAGCGAACAGCCTCCCACAATTAAAAACAACAAATTTCGTTTTGTTTCATTGAGGAAAAAGTGTTTGATTGCAATAAACATAAGCGCTTCCTTATACATATACCCCTATATGTATATATTATCAATGTGACTGCTGCCCGTCAAGTGCCAAATAAACCTTCTGTAAAAAATTCTGTTGTGTTTGTAGAATGGTCAATAGTGTAGTTGCCTGAGGCTTTTATTTGCGGCATATTTTTATTAATTCTTTTGTTTATAGCATGGCTGTTCTGATTGCAAACCCTCTGAAGATATAATAAAATCCCCCTATTCAAAAGAACAGGGGGATGCTTTAGCTCATTCGTGAAAAATGCTCGATTGCTTTTGCAAATTCAGAGATCGTTTTATCCGCGTCTCCATGCTCAATTCCGTCGCGTACACAATGGTTCAAATGACCTTCCAAAACCACCTGGCCAACCTTGTGAAGAGCACTTTTGGCGGCATTTATTTGTATGAGAATGTCTTCGCAGGGAACATCTTCGTCAATCATTTTATCAATCGCATTTAGCTGCCCGATTATTTTTTTCATTCTTCTGTGAAGATTTTTGGCGTCCATGCATTGCTTCATTCTGTAACCCTCCTTGGTGGATTCGCTGTTTTTATCATACCATATTCGGCATTTATGAGTAAAGGATTTTTATTGTTTGCAAATTTCTGATTTATGTGATTTGATAAACGCCATAAAAACGCAAATAATAGCAACAACAAATGAAAAACGGTGATGAAAATGATTCCAATTATGTTGTATGAAAAAGGGCGTAACAGAACGTTGTTCAATCTGCTTGAAAAAAATTTGCCGCATTATCTTTCTGTTATTCCTTCTACCGGGTCAGGGCACAATTGTTCCAATGGTCTTCTCGATATTTTCTGGCTGGATCAATCATCTTTTCGGAAGAATGTTACCGAAACCTGTTTGTTAATTTTGAATGAGCATATTAAATTAAAAAAAGATTGCGGTTTTCCTCGCAATACGGTAGCGTTGGTACTTTCGTCTGATAGTGAACAGGTGAAAAACCTGTCAAAACATAACGTAAATACAATTGTATGCGGACTTTCTCCTAAAGATACTGTAACATTTTCCAGCATTCGGGAAACGGAAGCATCAGTTTCTCTGCAAAGAAGCATTCAAACGTTGTTTGGCTCAATTGTAGAACCGTTTGAAATTTCTGTGAAATTCGAAAAAAACTATTCGCCGTCTTGTGTACTATTATTTATAGCGCTGTTGTTGATTACAGGTGTTCTTTCGGTTGATACGTCAGGCGCTCCGATTAACATTCATTAAGTTCGGAAGAATTTGTTTCAAAAATCTACAAAAATTACCTTTCATAAAACAAATGTGAAAATCCATACTACTAATGCAAACGCAAAAAGAAATCTTTTAAAAAAACTTAAGGAGTGTAAACAAAATGGCTAAAAGCAATAAAATCGTAGTTCCGCAGGCTCGCGAGGCAATGGATCGCTTCAAGATGGAAGCTGCAAACGAAGTTGGTGTTAACCTGAAAAACGGTTACAACGGTGAACTTACTTCCAAACAGGCTGGTTCTATCGGCGGCCAGATGGTTAAAAAGATGATCGAAGCTTACGAAAACTCTGTAAAATAAGTTTTGATTGAAAAGAACCGGGCGATAAGCCCGGTTCTTTTTTACTGTTTTGAATTGTTTTGCAAATGCAGTACGCTGAAACGTTAAACGGGTTGTACTTAATCAGAAAACAGTACGCGTTTTCAGCGTCATTATAAGTCCAGCATGCCTGTTAATTCTTCTTTGGCGCGATAGCCGACCGCTGCCGAAGTGATTTCACCCTCTTTTACAACCATGATAGAAGGTACGGCCATTACGCTGTATTCAGCTGCAAGTTCCGCTTGGTCATCTATGTTTACTTTGCAAACTTTGACTTTACCCTTGTATTCTTCAGAAATTTCATCCATAATCGGTGCCAGAGCCTTGCACGGACCGCACCACGTTGCCCAGAATTCAACAAGCACCGGTAATTCGGATTGGAGAACCTCCTCTTGAAATGTTTCTTTTGTAACATCAATCGTAGCCATTATTTTCCTCCTTGTTTTACGTCTTAAATGAATGGATTAAATGTATTATAACCCATGTTCCATTCATTTTACAATCCTTAATATGAGATTAGGAATTTTATTAAAAGTATAGCGATAAAATAAAACACTAAGCCCTAAATATAAAAAAGCGAAGGCGAATCACGCCTTCGCTTTTTTACAGTCAGACAGTTGGGATATCTCCCAATCTGTTGATTGTCATTGATATTCCGGTGTAAATAAAATTTTGTCCGCTATTTGCGTTGATGGCTAGGGTTGCAGGTACCGAAGAAACACTGATGGGAACATTGAACCCCAAATTTGTTGTTTCTGAAGATGCTTGAAAATTATGCGCGGTTGATGCGCCAGAAACTGCGGAACCGTTCTTTTGCAAAAACAATGTTACGTTGAACGGGAATTTTGCGCCGGAAGCCGGTGCTAAACCACCGTTGAACGTCACATTATAGACACCCGGTTTACTGATGGAAAACGTACTGCTTCCTTCTGTATGGGAAATTGATGTCCCATAGGACAAGGCGTTTTTGTCGAAAACTAACGGCGTACCGGACGTTCCCGGCTGAGACGGAGTAGAATAGGCAGACAACAGTGACACAGGTGCACTGCTTCCGGTCGCACCTTTTGGAATGGTAAAATCAAAGACAGCGTTTTGCGGCGTGCCTGAATTGACAACATTGGCTGGGGTCCCGGGGTCGCCTGTTGTTACTGTTCCAACTTGAACCAGAGCTGCGGTACCGGTGCTGCCCGTTTGGCCGGTTGCACCACTTGGGCCGGTTGCGCCAGTCGGGCCAGTTGCGCCGGTCGGGCCAGTTGCGCCAGTTACGCCGGTCGGACCAGTTACGCCGGTCGGACCAGTTACGCCAGTCGGGCCAGTTACGCCAGTCGGGCCAGTTACGCCGGTTGGACCAGTTGCGCCGGTCGGACCAGTTGGGCCAGTCGGACCAGTTGCGCCGGTCGGACCAGTTGGGCCAGTCGGACCAGTTACGCCGGTCGGACCAGTTGGGCCGATGGGACCGGTTGAGCCGGTTGGACCAGTTACACCGGTTGGACCAGTTACGCCGGTTGGGCCGGTTACGCCAGTCGGGCCAGTTACGCCGGTCGGGCCAGTTGGGCCGATGGGGCCGGTTACGCCTTGTGGAATTACGAAATCTAGGATTGCATTTTCAATTGTTCCGCTGTTTACCACACTTGCTGGTGTGCCCGGTGCACCAGTTGTTACGGTACCGACACGAATCGTTGCTGTCTGTCCTTGAGGCCCTTGTGGACCGACAGGCCCTTGGGGCCCTTGAGGTCCCGTCGGTCCCTGAGCACCTTGAGGTCCCTGAGGACCTTGCGGACCCGGACAGCAGCAACAGTGTTTTGGCGGAATGCGGTCACATTCGTCATGACAATTGTTGTGACAGCCTGAACGGTTATCATCCGGACAACCACAATGATTTCCTTTGTAAATGTTCATTCTCATCCTCCTTGCAAGCAGCCTTAATAAGGCCTGTAATATAATATGCCGCAGGCCTGAAAACGGTGAATGCAGCAAAGATTTCTTTACACATTTTGGAATTTGGAGTATAATAAAATACGTTCTCTGTTCACAGCTGGTATCTTGAAAAAAACAAGTAAAACATTTTTACAGCATATTAAAAAGGCGGTGTACAAATATGGGAATTATCGAAAAAATGAGATTGGATGAGAAAAAAGCATTTGTCACAGGAGGAGCAAGAGGGATCGGTAAAAGCGTTGCTTTGGCGTTCGGAGAAGCCGGGGCGGATGTTGCTTTGGTCGATATTGATTTGGCCGAAGCAGAAAAAACCGCTGCGGAGCTTTCGGAAAAAACCGGAAGACGCTTCATTGCCGTGCAGGCTGATGTAACCGATTCTCAGGATGTGGATCGAATGATTCAAACCGTCCTTCGTGAGTTTGGCCGGCTTGATATTGCCATGTGTAATGCAGGAATCTGCATGAACATTCCCGCGGAAGAGATGACATTGGAGCAGTGGAAAAAAGTAATTGACATCAATTTGACCGGTGTGTTTTTAACCGCGCAGGCTGCCGGGCGTATTATGATAAAGCAGGGAGGCGGCTCAATCATCAATACGGCTTCCATGTCAGCACATATTGTCAACGTACCGCAGCCGCAGTGTTCTTATAACGCTTCCAAAGCCGGTGTGATTCAGTTGACAAAATCTCTGGCGATCGAGTGGGCGAAATATCATGTTCGTGTCAATTCGATCAGCCCCGGTTACATTGGAACAGAACTCACTTTAAACTCACCCAGCCTTAAGCCGCTGATCGACCAGTGGAATGCGTCAGCTCCGCTCGGACGAATGGGGCGGCCGGATGAATTGCAGGCAATTGCTGTTTATCTTGCGGGGGATGCGAGTTCGTTTACCACCGGCTCCGATTTTCTCATCGACGGCGCATTTACCTGTATTTGATGAGATAGAATATACTTGAAAGAAGGAACAGATCGTTGGTTTATCAATCAGTCCTCGAGGCACTGGGGCATACGCCCATGATTCGTTTGAATCATATGACAAGTGAAAATGATGCCGATATTTTGGTGAAATATGAAGGTGTTAATATCGGCGGCTCTATAAAAACGAGAACGGCTTATAATATGATCGTAGAAGCTGAAAAAAAGGGTTTGATCGGCCCCAATACGGTTATTGTTGAGCCGACCAGCGGCAACCAGGGAATCGGTCTTGCCTTGGTAGGCGCGGTAAAAGGTTATAAAGTAATCATTATCATGCCGGACTCGGTGAGCTATGAACGGCGCCTGCTGGTTTCTCATTATGGCGCTGAGGTCGTTTTGGTACACGATGACGGTGATATTGGAAAGTGTATTGCCGAATGTCTTCACCGCGCGGAAGAAATGGCAAAAAACGATCCGAATGTTTTTGTTCCTCAACAGTTTACCAATCCGGATAATCCGCTTGTTCACAAATATCATACGGCTGTTGAAATACTGGAACAGGTGGAAGGACCGATTCATGGTTTTTGTTCCGGCGTTGGAACGGGAGGTACCATTTCCGGTATAGGCGAGGTATTAAAAAATCAGTTCCCCGATATTACAATCTGGGCAGTTGAGCCGGAACATGCTGCAATCCTTTCCGGAGGAAGCATCGGAACGCATCTTCAGATGGGAATCGGTGACGGTTTGATTCCGGATAATCTGAATATGAATATTTACGATAAAACGATTACCGTTACAGACGAAGAAGCACTTGATGTTGCGAAACGTCTTGCTCGTGAGGAAGGAATCCTTTGCGGTATTTCCAGCGGTTCCAATGTTGCTGCTGCGATTCAAATGGCTAAGATGCTTGGAAAAGGAAAAACGGTTGTAACCATTCTGCCGGATACCGGCGAGCGTTATTTTTCCACTCCGTTGTTTGAAGAATAATCGAATCAAAAAAGCCTGTCAGACCAATTGGTCTGACAGGCTTTTTTATGCGGTATTTAAAGATTTTATCCTTTGTGCATGGATAAAAAGCGTTTTGCGCCGTTGATAAGCATTCCCGAATTGATAAAGAGCGATACGGCAAAAAATGCGATTTCCAAAGCAATCCAATATTTTACTTCAAGGATCAAAACAACCGCTTGGAAGATGAGAATCACAGTGTTGAGGATCAGTTTAGGCAGCTGCATGTCAAAACGAATAAATTGCTTTGTGGTGATTACACGCAGAATAAACACCAGCAAACAACTCAGGAATGTTGCGATTGCCGCGCCAGTTCCGCCCCACAAAGGAACCATAATCAAGTTTAACACAACGTTTACTGCCGCGCCGGCAAGAATGGTGAGCATGGAAACCTTGTTTTTCTTTGCAACCATATAAATGCTGGACAGGAATGAGCAGAAACAGTTGAACACGATTGCCAGCATTAAGATCGGCACGAATTTCCATGAGTCGTAATATTCTCCGGATACAAGAATTTTGGTGATTACTTTTGTTAATAGGATAACAAAAGAGGCGCCAATAAAAATTAATCCCGCAAATGAACCAAATACATTTTTGTAAAACAGTTTTTTATCTTTTGCGTTATCTTCCACGACAGCTGAAATATTCCACGCCTGCATGACAACGCCTGCGATCATTGTAATGAAGGTAGGCAGCTTGTGTGCAGCTGAATATAACCCGTTAATGGTAAGACCGTCTTCCAGCATATAGGTAATGATGTATTTGTCCGAAAGGGTATTAACCCACCAGAAAAGGGTAGTGGGAATCAGAGGAAGTGAAAATACGATCATGGCCCGCAGCAATCCGCGGTTAATGCGTTTGAAGTTCAGATAATGCCGGAGACCCGCAATCCAGAACAAGAAGATAGCGGATATCAGGTCGGCTAAAATAATAGAGAAAACATAACCGTAAATCCCCATGCGAAAGACGCCGAGGAGCAGAATATTGGTCAGTACCATGATGGCTGTGTTTTGTATCCCTGAATACGCAAATAACTTTACCATGCCACGTGCGCGAACAAACTGGGAACAAATGCTGTTTAAGCTGGAACACAACACAAATAGATAAATTAAGACAGTGTAATTTGATATAATAGGGATTTGTAGGAGCACTGGGAAAAATAAAAGAAAGACCGCGAATCCTGACAAAATAACCATCAAGCCATTCGTAAAAACCTCTCTGCGGTCAACTGCTCTATCTAATCCAAAACGAATCACTGCGTCGGTGATGCAGATCGTAGCGATAGGAAGGATTAAGTTGGATGTATCCACAATTATATTGACCACGCCGTAGTCGTCCGGCGAGAGCATACGGGTGTAAAACGGCGTAAGTAAAAAAACGAGCAGCTTGGAAGTAAATGTGCCAATCGCAAATACCGATATGTTCTTTATTAATTTAACATATTTGTTCATAAGCGCTCCTTTCCTGGTGTTGCTTAGAATAAATCCTTATTATTATACCATTAAAACCTATAAAATGAAATATTTTGCAGCTTTTTTTAGACCGAAAATGGAAGCTAGAGG